>DATLMN010000061.1:0-23450 GCA_035537255.1 Pyrinomonadaceae bacterium
AAAAAAGAGTCTGCGAACGTGAGAGAGAATCTTCGCAGCAGGTTTCGTTTCTCCTCTCTCATTAAAAATAGTTTTTCCGCGCCCGTAAGGAGGCAAGCATGAAGTTTTTTTTAGACACTGCAAATCTGAACGAGATACGCGAGGCCGCGAGCCTTGGCCTGATCGACGGCGTGACGACCAACCCTTCGCTCGTCGCCAAAGAGGGCGATGTCGATTTCAAACAGCACATCGCAGCCATCTGCGAAGTCGTGCAGGGCGATGTCTCCGCAGAGGTCACCAGCCTAGACCTTGAAGGGATGCTGCGCGAAGGGCGCGAATACGCGCGTATCGCTCCCAACGTCGTCGTCAAATGCCCTCTGACGCGCGACGGCCTGAAGGCCACGCGACAGTTGACGGACGAGGGCACAAAGGTCAACGTTACGCTCTGCTTCTCTGCCGCGCAGGCCATCCTCGCGGCCAAGGCAGGCGCAGCATACATCAGCCCTTTTATCGGCCGCCTGGACGACATAGGCCAGAACGGCCTTGAGCTGCTCGCAGAGATAGTCGAAATCTACGACAACTACAGTTGGAAGACTGAAGTATTGGCCGCCAGCATTCGCCATCCCATACACGTCGTCGAAGCCGCGCGCATGGGCGCAGATGTCGCGACCATGCCCATGAAGGTCATAGAGCAGTTGATGAAACACCCGCTCACCGACAAGGGCCTGGACCAATTTCTGGCCGACTGGAAAAAGAGCGGGCGCTAACAGTTTTATTCTGGACGAGAGGGCGGGCGATTTTTTATAGGGCACTGGAACTTTTGAATCAAGAATCGCACATCCCCTCTCTCCAATCGTCGGCCGCTGACGATGTGTTGATCCGCGCGCACGCTTTGACCAAAGTCTATGACGGTGTGCGCGCCGTCGACAGCATCGATCTATCGGTCAGTCGCGGCGAAACCTTCGGGCTGCTGGGCCCAAACGGCGCGGGCAAATCGACGACGATGCGTATGATCGCCTGCCGCACCCCGCCCACTTCCGGCCAGCTCTTCGTCGAAGGCATAGACGTTTACACACACCCACGCCGCATACGTTCCCTGATCGGCGTCGTCGCGCAAGAGAATAATTTAGACCCTGATTTGAGCGTCCGCCAGAACCTCCTGGTCTATGCACGCTACTTTCGTCTTCCCTCCGAGATTGCGCGTTCAAGATGCGATGAGATGCTCGGTATCATAGGACTCGGCGCGCGAAGCAATGCGCGCGTAGATCAGCTTTCCGGCGGCATGAAGCGTCGTCTGATGATCGCGCGCGCTCTGCTACACCAGCCGCGTCTGCTCGTCCTTGATGAGCCGACCACTGGGCTCGACCCGCAAGTCCGTCAGGAAATATGGCAGCGCCTTGAAGAGCTGCGCCGCCACAGCGGCGTCACGATTCTGCTTTCGACACATTACATGGAGGAGGCGGAAAAGTTGTGCGAGCGCCTGCTGGTCATAGACAAGGGGCGCATCCTCGCCACGGGTGCGCCGCGCGACCTCATACGCGCACGCGTTTCAAGCTACGCCCTGGAAGTACGCGAGGCAGCGCCCCTGTCGCTCCTTCCCTTAAACAATAATGAGCTCAGCGCCGTCGAGCGCGGCGGCGCGCATTTCTATTTTGCCCCCGGCCCTGAGCTTCTGACTCCTTTGATGAAACATTACGAGGGGCGGCGCATGTTGATTCGCCCGTCGAATCTGGAAGATGTTTTTCTACAGCTCGTCGGCGACGGCGATCTTCAGACGGAAGGAATCAATTGAAGGCTATGGGCTCGATGGAGACGGATGCGCTTGAGATGATCACCGTGCGCGCCTGTAAATACGACGGGACTGAACACAGGCGCTGGCGTGCGCAGGTGACAGACCGCGTCGATTCGCTGCTCGTCTTAGACGCCACGTTTGAAGAGGAGATTCGCCATCCCTTGCTCGGCACAATCCTGCGCGGGACGCAAAGCCTTGAGTATTACTGGCTTGATCGCTGGTACAATGTCTTTCGTTTTCAAGAGCCGACGGGCGCTCTCAGAAACTTTTATTGCAACGTCAACGTGCCGCCGACTTTCGACGGGCGCGTGCTCAGTTACGTCGACCTTGACATAGACATCCTCGTCGCGCCGGACCTCTCCTACACCATTCTCGACGAAGATGAGTTTGAGGCGGGCAGGAAGCATTTTAATTATCCCCCGACGATTATAAAAGGAGCGCGCGCGGCGCTCGGCGAGCTGGTCACGATGATCTCGTCGCGCCAGTTCCCTTTCGACCGGCTGGACTAAAAACTACATGAGCGCTGCCGATATTGAGATTGATAAAGCGCAAGACGGCGGACGATTTCCCGCTGCGCATCACTTCGCGCTCTCGCGCGTCAATCTGCGCGACGCGTTTAGTGTCTGGCAACGCAATCTGGAGGTTTACCTGCGGCTCTGGAAAGTGCTGCTGCTTCCGCCTCTGATCGAGCCTGTCTTCTCCATCTTCGCCTTCGGCTGGGGCGTAGGGTCATTGATCCTCTCGCGTGTAGAGGGGATTCCTTATCTCTCTTTCGTCGGCGCGGGGCTGCTGGCCTTTACAGTGATTATGCGCGCGCTGTTCGAGACGACTTACGGCTCGTACTTTCGCATGGTTTATCAATC
This sequence comes from Pyrinomonadaceae bacterium, assembly GCA_035537255.1. Taxonomy (GTDB): domain Bacteria; phylum Acidobacteriota; class Blastocatellia; order Pyrinomonadales; family Pyrinomonadaceae; genus DASQYE01. Next base: position 2,635 of record DATLMN010000061.1, read on the forward strand.
CACTTTCGATTCCATCCTCGCCACGCCCGTCGAGGTCGAATCGCTCGCGTGGGCAGAGATTTGTTGGGCCGTGACCAAGGCCGCGCTCGATTCCGTGGTGATACTTATCATCTTGGTTTTGTTCGGCGCGGCTACATCCTTTTTCAGCATCTTAGCCCCTTTGCCGCTGCTCGTAGGCTCGCTCTTTATCGCCGCGCTCTCTCTGGGAATCACTGCTCATACGCACGACATCGATACCTTCAACATTTACCTGGCGATCTTTTTCTCTTCGATCTTTCTCTGCGGGGCATGGTTTCCCATCGAAGTCCTGCCCACGCCTTTGCGCCTGATCGCATGGGCCATCCCCTTGACCAGCATCGTCGATCTGACGCGCTCCTTTTTGATCGGACGTTTTCAGGAGCGTCATCTTTTCGAAGCGCTTTATCTGATCGTCATCGCCTTCGTCTCTTGCGAATGGGCGCTCAGAAGCTTGCGTCGTCGCATGGTCGCGTGATGCAATACGCTCGCGTCCGTTGATTTCAGGAATAATTGATCGTTCGTATTCTTTACTTATAGAGACCGGCAAAAACTTTATGACATCACAAAAACAGAAGAAGGCCGCGCCGACCAAACTTGAGCTGCTCAAAGAGCGAAGCCTTCAGGCAGAAGAGGGCGGCGGCGCAGCGCGTATAGAGAAACAGCACGCCGCAGGGAAGATGACTGCGCGCGAGCGCGTACAGTTTTTTCTGGATGAAGACACATTCGAAGAGTTCGATAAGCTGGTCGTGCATCGCTCTCGCGACTTCGGTTTGGACAAGCAGCTATATCCTGGCGACGGCGTGGTGACGGGGCACGGCCTCGTCGACGGGCGGCGCGTCTTCGTCTTCGCGCAGGATTTTACTGTCTTCGGCGGCTCGCTCTCGGAAACACACGCCGAGAAGATTTGTAAGGTGATGGATTTGGCGATGAAGGTGGGCGCTCCCGTCGTCGGCATCAACGACTCGGGCGGCGCGCGCATACAGGAGGGCGTCGTCAGTCTGGGCGGTTACGCGGACATCTTTCTGCGCAACACCCTGGCTTCGGGCGTCATTCCGCAGATCAGTTGCATTATGGGCCCATGCGCTGGTGGCGCTGTCTACAGTCCGGCCATCACGGACTTTAACATCATGGTCAAAGACACCTCTTATATGTTTATCACAGGGCCGGATGTGATTAAGACCGTGACGCACGAGGATGTCAGCAAAGAGGAGTTGGGCGGCGCGCTCACTCATAACGCGCGTTCCGGCGTCGCGCATTTCGCAGCCGATTCTGACGAGCACGCCCTGCGTATGGTGCGCGAGTTGCTCTCCTTTCTTCCGTCCAACAACATGGACGATGCGCCGTTCGTCCCTACTTCAGACCCTGCGGATCGCATCGCTACCGATCTTAATTCCCTTGTGCCTGAGGCCTCAAACCAGCCTTACGATATACGCGATGTGATTCACGGGGTGGTCGACGAGCGTTACTTTTTCGAGGTGCATCAGCATTACGCTCCGAACATCGTGGTCGGTTTCGCGCGGCTCGCAGGGCGTTCCGTCGGGATCGTCGCCAATCAGCCGGCGTACCTGGCGGGCGTCCTGGATATTGATGCTTCCGTGAAGGGAGCGCGCTTCGTGCGTTTCTGCGATTGCTTCAATATTCCGCTCATCACTTTTGAAGACGTGCCGGGTTTTCTTCCGGGCGTCGCACAGGAACACGGCGGTATTATCAGACACGGCGCGAAACTGCTCTACGCCTTCGCCGAAGCGACAGTGCCCAAGGTGACAGTCATCACACGCAAAGCCTACGGCGGGGCTTACTGCGTGATGGCTTCTAAGCATATTCGCACGGATATAAACTTCGCCTGGCCCACGGCGGAGATCGCCGTCATGGGCGCTGAAGGAGCCGTGGGCGTTCTCTATCGCCGCGAGATCGCGGAAGCAGAGAAGAGTGAGACCGCCAGACGCGCACGCGTTCAGGAATTTGAAGAAAAATTCGCCAACCCGTACGTCGCTGCCCAGCGCGGTTTTATAGACGAAGTGATAGAGCCTGCGCTGACCAGACCCAAATTGATTCGCGCCCTGGCGCTCCTTGAAAATAAGCGCGACACCAATCCGCCTAAGAAGCACGGCAATATTCCGCTCTAAACTTTCCGGCTTCGAGGGAGAGCCACCGAGCGCTCTTCGGAAAATCTTTTGCGCCCGAGCCGAAGAAGCCGCTTCGCGGTTTGACATCTCGCCGAAATGCCATTATTGTGTCGGCGCTTTTGTTAGTGTTCGTACAGAGACGTGGCCCTGACGGGTCAGGTCTCGCCTCCTGGAAATCGTCCAGCTACACAATCAAAAGATTTACTGGGATACCCTAAGCAATAATCGTTTTGACCTACTATTCCCATGCTCGCTGGGGCAGCACTGTGTCCCGTTAGGTTTAGGTTTGCCGCCCGGCGGGCAGCTTTTACTCGACGCTTTTGAATATCTGGCTGATTCTTTGCGCAGTCTCGCTCCACCGGGCGCGCACCAGATTCGGCTCCCGGCAACCCTCGTGCTGTTTGTTTTACCGCAGCGCTTCACCATCGATCTAAGGAGCATCAAAGATGAAAAGTTTTCCTCGTTATCTCTACATCTCCCTTTTGCTGTTAGCTCTTCTTAGCGCCGCCGTTCCCATGACCAGAATCGGCGGCACAAATGTTTACGCCCAGGGCGAAACAAAGCGTTACGTCATTGTTTACCACCAGCAAAGCTCTATTCCGAAGACCGCCGACGATAGAGTGTCGCGCATGGGCGGACAGATTGTGACACGCATGGACGAAGTCGGCGCTGTGGTTGCGACATCCAGCAATCCCAATTTTGCCGCCGAGCTTGCCAACTCTGATTCCTCCATCTCAGACATCTCGCTGGACGTTGAAGTCAAGATGATTCCCACTCCTGATGAGATGAAGCTCGGAGCAATGGGCGACGGCCCGGTCGAAGCTCCCGGCGACGATACGCAGACCGGTTCAGAGCCCTTCTATCGCTTCCAGTGGGACAAGAAGCGCATGCGTGCCTCCAATCAGGGATCATACACTGTGCAGCAGGGCCGCCGCGATGTGGTCGTCGCCGTGCTCGATACGGGCGCTGATATTTTGCCCGTCCCGCACCAGGACATCGCTCCGAACCTTGATTTCGCTCGCAGCCGTTCCTTCATCGGTGTTGTGCCTCCGGGCGGTAATCCCAATCCGGCGGCATGGGATGACAAGAACGGTCACGGCTCCTGGTGTCTGAGCGCCGTCGGTGCTCCCATCAATGCCAGAGGTATCTCGGGTGTCGCGCCCAGAGTCACGCTGGTTGCCCTGAAGGTCTTGGGCGATAACGGGAGCGGCAGCTACCCGGCGCTCGCACAGGCTTTGATTTACGCTGGCATCAACAAGTTCGACGTGGCTTCGATGAGCCTCGGCGGTTATCTGAATCGTTCCGATCAGAGCCAGCACGCGCTTATCAAGCTCGTTCAGCGCGCAGTTAATTTCGCACGCGAGAACGGCGTCACCCCGATTGCTGCTCTGGGCAACGAAAGCTTTAACCTGAGCGATGGCAACTTCATGCAGAGTTTCATGGAGATTCCAGGCGAGATCGACGGCGTCATCGGCGTCTCTGCCACCGGCTATTTCAATCTCAAAGCCTCTTACAGCAACTACGGTATGGGCAAGACGGACATCAGCGCGCCGGGCGGCGATTTTGCCGTTCAAGCCACGTCGCAGACCAACCCCCTGGGTGGTGGAAGCGTGCTTGGCGCATGGGCACAGGAAGTCTTCGGGCCAAACGCATATGCGTTTGCCAGCGGCACTTCGATGGCCTGTCCGAATGCTGCGGGCGTCTGCGCTCTGATCGTCTCGCAGTTCGGTGATTTCACAGCCGACAACGGCAGGAAAGCACACATGTCCCCGCAAAGAGTCGAGGCGTATTTGCAGCAGACGGCGAACAACCAGCCGTGCCCCGATCCTGACGTGGTCAACTTCGTCACTGTCTTCCCTGTCGGCACTCTTCCCGCCGGTTCGCCCGTCGGAGAGCCCAATCAGAGATGCCAGGGCGAGGCCGGTTACAACAACTTCTATGGCAAGGGAATCGTCGACGCCTTCAAGGCCGTCACAGAAGCCCCAGGCCAGTAACACAAGTACGGGAGGCTGAAAGCTCTTAACTATACCAATCGAGTTTTGAGCCTCTCGGACTACAAAAAACAGCAAGGGCGTGGCGAGGATTTTATCTTCACTACGCCCTTGCTGCTTTTAAGGAAACTCGCGCAGGACTTTTTATCAGTCGCGCGTCTTTCGCTGTTCCGAAAGTATTTGTTCCTGCCGGAAGTGTCCGGACTGATCCGGCATGCGCGCCTTGACTAACTCAGCGGGGTTACAATATCTTGACGACGTTCAAAATTTCGGAGGCTGCGGCGGTCAGGCCCGCACATGTTTTGGCTGGCTACTGACCTTTCCTCCTTTGACCTCTCTCTCAAAAAGGCGGTCTGCTTCGGCAGCGCGTATCCCAAAAACACAGGTTTGATTAGACGTTTATCCAGGTCAGACATCCTGCTTGAAACGTTTCCCGATTTAACTCTATCCCGAAGGAGAAAGATATGAAGCTCACCTTTGCGCATCGAACATTTTTCCGCGCAATTCTATTTGTGGCACTCGCCTGCTACTTCTCGCTGTCGTCGGTCGCGGCGGCCAATCCCCAGAACAGAATGATCGGCATCAACGTCGTCTTAAAGACCGCTGTCACAAACGCCATCCTCGAAGACCTTGGCCGTCATGGCACTGTGCGCGACGTGGTTTACGAGATCAAGGCAGTCACAGTGCAGGCTCCCGAAAGAGAGCTGAAAATTATTCAGGGACTCTCCTACGTGGCATCCGCCAACCCGGACTCAGAGCGCAAGGGCGGCCCCATAGATTCCGTGGCGGCCACAGATTTTTCCAACGGCATGAGCACCTGGGACATGGATGCCATCAACATCACCAATGCCGGATCGAACACACGGCAGGTCAGCCAGGACGGCACGGGCGTTTATGTCGCGGTGCTCGATACGGGGCTGCTTGATTCATGGCGTCAATACTTTCCGAATGAGCGCATCAGTGTTGACCTTGCCAAATCCTTTAGCGGCGGCGGCGGCAACGGCACAGTCTCCGAGACGACCAATCAATGGGAGCACGATCAGGACTCGCACGGCACGCACGTGACGAGCACTATCCTCGGCTACAGCTTCAACGGCACTCCCGTCAACGGCGTCGCGCCGAAGGCGACGGTGATTCCCGTCAAGGTGCTCAACAACAGCGGCTCTGGCTGGTCATCCGTGATCGCGCATGGCATCGTCTACGTTGCCAATCTAAAGGCGGGTCAACTATCCAATTCACCCGTCGTCATCAATATGAGTCTGGGCGGATCAACGCTTGATGCCGTCGAGAAGGCTGCGATTGATTATGCCATCAGCAAGGGCGTCATCATCGTCGCCGCAGCGGGCAACGAAGGCAATGCCGGGATGAGTTATCCGGGCGCTTATCAGCCCGTAATCGCGGTCGCCGCTTCGGGCTGGACAGGCGAATGGCTCGCGGGCTCTGATGGGATCGTCAACAACTGGTGGTGGAAAGACGATGTCGCAGACCCGACAAGTGCCGCCAATTTTTATATCACGGACTTTTCCAGCCGTCAGAAGAGTGGTCAGGATTTGGATGTCGCCGCCCCCGGCTCATGGACTGTTGGCCCATACCAGGTCAACAGCGGGCAGCTCAGCTACTTCTTCCTCGGCGGCACTTCGATGGCGAGCCCGCATGTGGCGGGCATCGTCGCGCTGATGGCCCAGAAGAATCGCAGCCTGACGGCGGCTCAGGCCGAGAGCATCCTGACGAAATCGGCTATTCCTCTGGCTCCCGGATGCCGCAACGTGGTCGATCCGGATATTGGCCCAACACAGTTATGCTGGGGCGCTGACGCCACCGGCTCAGGGCTGGCAACCGCCGATAAGGCTCTAAAGGCCACGCCCTAACGAGCATTCCTTCTCAAATAAGAGAGAGGCCGGGTTGAGTATTTAAACTCAACGCGGCCTCTCTTTTTGAGAACAATTTCAATTGACCGTATCTTGAGAGGCATTCACCACAGAGGCACAGAGGACACAGAGGAAGCACGGAGGCTTGAGTGCTATTCATCTCTCTGTGCTCCCTCTGTGCGCTCTGTGCCTCTATGGTGAGTCGCGACGTTCCTTCCTCTCAACTGAAAAACAGAGATGTGAAGCAGCAAGCGAGCAAAAGTTTGCGGCGGCGATAAGTGAACTCTTATCGCCGCCGCAATTTCTGAGTCGCTAAATAGCCGGCGACTCAGGTTTATTGTTAGCTGATTACAGCGTGATCTCCCAGACACCGCGTCCGTAGGTGGAAATCTTCAGGACGCTACCATCGGCCGGGATGTACAGGTCAGAGACCTCTACGCGGGGCAGCCCTGCGCCGAACAGACTCCATGTCGCGCCGCCGTTGGTCGTGCGATAAACGCCGATCCATGTGGCAGCGTAAACGGTGTTGCCGCTCACGTCGCCCGGAGCAACGATGATGCGATTGATCGGCACATCCGGCAAGCCCGTTCCGGCTGCCGCCCATGTGACGCCACCATCCGTGGACTTCACCAGACGAAGCGTGCCGGGATTCGGATTCTCGCCCGCCACGTAGATCGTCTGATTATTCGGAGCCCACGCGGAGCTGGTGATGAACCCCTGGAATGCACCAGCGGTCGCCGTGATCAGATTACGCTCAACCCAGCTCGCGCCGCCGTTGGTCGTGATCGCCAGACGGCCACCACCCTCTGTGATGGACATGTGGTCGGTATCGACGGGGCTGATGCCCATGCCGTGATGAGCCTGACGGAAGAGTTGTGCTCCCGCCGGAACGGTGCTGGACGACAGACCGCCAGATCCGGCTGAAGACATCACCTGCCAGGAAGCAGCGCCGTCGACAGTCTTGTAAACACGCAGGCCAGTGTAGGTGTAGAAGACAAGACCAGTCGGGTCGGCCGCAGCCGTCGGCGTGGCGATGTTCGTAAAGAAGAAGTAGTAATCCAGACCACCGATGCCGCTGTCCGCCTCGAACCAGTCACCAAAAGTATTGGGTAACAGGCCCTCTGAGCGGGCGAAGCTGATGCCAGGGAAACTCGCTAAGGTGACGGCGTTGTTGGCCTGACTCCAGCCCACGCCTTCGCCGTCGCCACCAACCACCTGATTGAACTTGGAAGATGAACCGAGCCGCGCTCTTGTTCCAGTATCCTGCAAGCCGATGATGACGCTTTGCGGATTCTTGGAAGAGCCTATGATGCTGTTGCTCAGGTACGCGACGATGCCGTCGTTCTTATCATCGCTCCAGGAAGCGCCCTGGTCTGTGCTGATAAAGACGCCGCCGTCTGTACCGAAGAAGATCGTGTTCTTTCCACCTAGCGGCGAGAAGACCGCCGCGTGGCAGTCCGCGTGGACATACGGCAGGTCGTCGCCAGCCAGATACTGCGGCAGCCAATCGCTGGTCAGTGTCCAGGTCGCGCCGCCGTCCGAAGTCTTCGCCGTCGCAAGCTGTCCGCCCAGGTAAACCGTATTGCGCGAAGCATCCTGCGGGTCAACGAGGATCATTTGATTATAAAAAGCCTGACCGGCCATCAGGTTCATGTTCGGCTGCCAGGCATTGGCTCTGGCCGGAACCTTTGGATTGATGGCCAGCGCCGTCCAGTTCAGACCGCCGTCAACTGATCTGAAGAGGTCGCGCTGATTTGTACCGCCCGTATTGGCTGCGTAGGCGTAAACAATCGCATCACCGGGATTCGCCACAGCCAGCGTCGTACGGCCTGCGCCGCTATAAACGCCGCCGCCGTTTGGAATCGGCGTCCAGGTCGCGCCCAGATTGGTCGAAACGTGAATTGCGCCCGCGCCGCCCACATTGGCTCTCGAATTCGCGAGCCAGCCCGCGCTGGTTCTGACGATGCTCCAGACATTTCTGTTGGCGAACGAGGGGTTCTGGACGTAGGTCGCGCCGTTGTCCGTCGAACGGAAGAGACCATTGCTCGTGCCGACGAGGATGATGTCGTTGGGCGTGCTGGTGTCCACCTTCACGTCACGAACGCTGGTCGCGCCCGGCATGCTCACGATGGGACTCCAGGTATTGCCGCCGTCCGTGGACTTGGTCATCACGCCAGCGATCAGGCCGCGTATGTCGAACGGATCGCCGATGCCCAGATAAAGCGTTTCAGGCGTACGACCGAAGGCCGCGCTGCCGCCCGTGGTGCTGATCAGGTGATCTGTCTTTGGAACCCAATGGGGATTCGTGTGGGTGAAATCTGTGGTCTTCCAGAGACCGCCGCCGGAGGTCAACAGATAAAGCGTGTTGGGGTCTGTCGGATGCGGAAGAATCGTGCGGATACGACCGCTGTCGGAGATGTCGAGTGTGATGCCGTTGGTCTGGTACTTGGCCTCCGTCGGGCCAACCGAGACCCAGCTCGCAACACCTTTGGGAGCTTTGCCGCCAGCCAGTTGTGCTCCGTAGAGCTGCGACTGCTTCTGTAGCTCTTTGATGGCGTTTAGCTTGGCTTCCTCTGTGAGGTCGCCGCCCATCGAAGCACGATTGGCTTCGATACGCTCAGAGACTTCATCTGCTTTGCGTTCGATGCCGAACGCTTTTTCACTTTCGTGAAGCGTTAATTCACTGGAAATAGAATCGCTCGGGGGAGCAACAGCGGCACTGTTGTCCTGAGCCCCACTGTGTCGAGTGCTTGTGATTAATAACAAGCAGACCAAAACCACCGAAAGGGCAAAGGCCAGACGGTATCTTAACTTTTTAGACATTCGGGGAAGTTCCTTTCAATCAAAGCGCCGCAAGATCATGAAGGCAGCGCGGGGGTTTCAGCACGAAGCGTTGGCCGGGGGTGCTTTTGTTATGCTTGTACCCTCAAGCTTAGAAACGTCCAGGCTTCGACACTCGAAAAGGGGTTACGGGTTGACGTGGTAAAAAAGATAAGTATTACGTGAAAGCTTAAGGCTCAACTAGCGCCGGTAGTAGCTCGCTTCAAGCACGCAGTATCAGATACTCGAAGCCTTTGAGGCGACTAATCGAAACTCATCTGGATTAAATTGTATGGCTGACTTTTACCTGAGGCCGCACAACCTACTAGGATTAAAGTGCAGACGACCCTTGGAAAGAAGCGCTACTCTAATCGACTTACTTTGATATGTCAATGAATTATAGGGCTAATCGCCGCTCGGTTTCATATTTTGTACAACCCGCGATTAAAGACGTTTGTCTTCGAGGGGAGCAGTCGAGCACAAAATTTTTTGAATACCACTGACAGCCAAGCCCGTCGTGTTGTCACAGACGCGGATGATAAAATTCTATATGGCGCTCAAAGAAAAAGGCCGGACGAGCTTTAATGAACTCGTCCGGCCTTATTCTCTGTTCGATGAGTAAGGTTATGCGGCGGCGCGTTGTCCTGTAGACGCGGGCTTGTCGCGCAGCAGCTCAAGAACCTTCTTTAACTGTATATCTTCCTGCGGCGGCTTGGGCGCAGTCGGCTCAGGCGCAGTCTCGCGTCTGTCGTTCTGCGGGTTCGGTCGATTGACGGCGTCGTCATCGTTGCCCGTCAAATCTTCAGGGTCGATGGCGTCGAGTTGTTCAGGCCGTTTGACTTCGACGGTCGGGACAACGCCGGACGTGGCGCGGTCTGCGCCTAGAAAAGGCTTGCCGCTCGAAGACGCCCACTTGATCGTCGTGAGCAACAGCCCGTCGCCATCACGCAGCGTAAAGAGTTGTTGCTCCGCGCCCGCGCCGAAACTCTTCTCGCCGACGACATCTCCGCGCTTACGCTCAATGAGAGCCGACGCGATGACTTCGGCAGCGCCCGCTGTGCCTGTATCGATCAGCGCGGCGACCGGCCCGTTAAAGACAGTCTCCTTCGCATCGGCACTGAAAGTTTTCAGCACCTTGTTTTCGCGCCCGATGGTTTCGGCCAGCGTTCCTTCCTTGATAAAGAGGTTCGCGACCGTCACGGCTTCTGTCAAAGAGCCACCGGCCACGCCTCTCAGGTCAAGGACGATCTTCTGCGCGCCCTGCTTCTGCAAATCTTTCAAACGCGCCTTGACATCATTGGCTTCGCCCTCAGCCAGACTGTTAATGCGAATGACGCCGATCTTTCCGGCTTCCATACGCCCTTCAACCGCCGGAGCTTTGAACGTGCCGCGCTTGACTCCGAGCGTCAGCGGACGCGCATTGGCCCGAAGAATTCTGAGCTTGACCTCAGAGCCCGCAGTGCCGTTCAGTAATTGCTTGGCATCGAAAAGCGAGATGTCGCGCGTCGCCTTGCCGTCTATATATTCAATGATGTCGCCCGCGCGCACGCCCGCCTGATCCGCCGGCGAGCCCTTCACGGGCGCAATCACGTAGAGGTAAGACGAGAGTTGTGAAAGCTCTGCGCCGATGCCGACCTGATTCTCTGCGCCGCCTGCGCGATAATCTTTGACTTGATCCGAAGTCAGATAGGTCGAGTACGGATCAAGCCCGTAAGCCAGACCGCGCAGCGCTCCGGCGCGAACCTTCTCCATGTTCGGCTCGTCCACATAATCGTTCTGAATGTGTTGAAGCACACTCTCGAAAATACGCAGCTGCACGCCCGGATCATTCGAGGGCTGCTGTGCGCGTGTGGCGATCAATCCGCCGACGACGGCGTAGAGGGCCAGGCTGGCCGATAACACGACGAGAGCAAACTTGGTGCGAAATGACATCGAAGAACCTCAGAAGTAACTGGTCGTCGTCAGGATTAACGAAAGAGAGCGTGCGCCGACGACTTCGCTTTTCACGCTCGAAGTATCATACATGTGGCCCAAGCAAGCGCGCAAGCCAGAGGGACTCTTCCGCCTTGACACCGTTTCGCTTGCGTTTTTATACTCCGCCCACCCCGCGAAACATTTTGCCAAAGACTATTAATCAAGAACAGAGTCCGGCCATCAACCCTGCGGACGTGCCAAAGGGGCGACTCATGGCGCTTGACCTTGGCGGAAAGCGCGTCGGCGTCGCCGTCTCTGACGAGCTACAAATAACCGTGCGGCCACTAGCAGTCTTGCGCCGGACGAACTGGAAACAACTCTTGCGCGACGTGTCGGACGCGCTGAACCGTTTAGACGCGCAAGCCTTGGTAATTGGTTTGCCGCTCAAGTTAGATGGAAGCGAAGGTGAGGCCGCAACAGAGGCGCGCCGCCTCGCACGCAACTTTCAACTCTCCGTGAGCGTTCCCGTCTATCTGCATGATGAAAAACTGACGACGCGCGCCGCCGAAGAGTCTTTGCGTGATGAAGGGCTGGACGATTCGACACGAAGAGAGCGACTGGACTCGACCGCTGCGGCCATTATCCTGAGCGACTTTATCACCAGCCTTGAAGCGATCAAGGCTCGCGAATCGGACTCGACGGAAATTTGAACTAAGGCGGCGCTTGGCTCGCCCCTCCTGATCTCCTTTTTATGAGACTGCGAAAAATCATTCTGACCCTTTTTCTGCTTCTGGTGCTAGGACTGGGCGGCTTCGCCTTCTGGATGTATAGAGAGCTTCGCGCGCCCGTCGAGCACGCTCAAAGCTCCGAGTACATAGAGATTCCGCGCGGCTCTACGCCCGCACAGGTTATAAGCAAGTTGCATGGCGCGGGCGTTATCAGACGTGAGTGGCCGCTGCTGGTCTATCTCAAATTGACTGGCGCGGGCTCTCGTCTCAAGGCAGGCGAATATCGCTTTCCTTCACCCATCTCCGCGCTCGGCGTGCTGCGCAAGCTCGAAGAGGGAGGCCAGCGCCTGAGCCGCTTCACGGTCATAGAAGGATGGACGCGCTGGGACATCGCCGCCACGATGCTGCGCATTCCGGAACTAAAGCTTCAAAGCGCGGACGAGGCGCTCGCCTTGATGAACGATACGAGCGCCATTCGCGACCTTGACCCGCAGGCAGATAACTTGGAAGGCTATCTTTATCCGGATACCTACAACTTTCCCCCTGACGTGACTCCGCAGGGGATGATCGCTGTGCTGGTCAAACGTTTTCGCCAGGAGTGGAAACCCGATTGGGCAGACCGCGCGCGCGCACTTCGCATGACACCTAGACAGATCGTCACCATCGCCTCTTTGATCGAGACCGAATCGAAGCTCAAAGACGAGAGACCGCTTGTGGCATCTGTTATTTATAACCGTTTGCAAAAAAATATGGCGCTCGGCATAGATTCATCCGTAATCTACGCCTCGAAGCTCGCGGGCAAGTGGAAGAACGACGGCAAGGTTTACAAGAGCGACATAGACCGGCGCTCGCCCTATAACACGCGCCTGACGACGGGCCTTCCGCCTGGGCCCATAGCCTCGCCCAGCGCTTCGTCTCTAGAAGCAGCGCTCTATCCCGCGACGACAAACTATCTCTACTACGTCCGCGAGCCCTCGCGAAACGACGGCGCGCATAACTTCTACGATAACGAAACGGATTTCCAGCGCGGCGTGCAGGCACTGCGCAACTGGGAGCGCAATCGCAACGCGAACTCCGCCGCCAGCGCGAATGCGAACAACAGCAACGGGACTGGACAGTGATGTCTCACGATTGGTCAGTCAAAGCAGGCTTCATCTAAGGGCGCGCGGTCTCCCTGTTTTTGGTAGTGGTTCATTTGAGTATGAGGCGCATTGCAGTTCACCACAGAGACACAGAGAACACAGAGGAAGCACGGAGGTTTGAGTGATACTGACTCTCTGTGTAATCTCCGTGTCCTCTGTGCCTCTGTGGTGAATAGCGACTTCCCCAACACTCAATCTGCAAACGAACCCGCTAATCTATTTTTTATCCTGCTTGAAATTACCCTACTATTGCTTTATGCTCCGGAGTAGCTCCCCAGTTCCCGGACCGTTGGCTTCCTTTTGAAGGGTAAAAGCTGTGAAGAAATTTATCGCCATCATCTTTGTTTTCGCCATCGCAGCCACGAGCGCCTACGCGCAGGAAAAAGGCGTTGATATACAGAACGACCGGATACGCGACTCCGGCAACAATCGTGCGCCGGGCAACAACGGCGCTAAGCAGGACACTGGCGTCGGGCGTGGGATAGATTTCGGCGGGGGACGCACGGTCACTCCTCCCCCCATTCCCAACCCGTACAAATTCTCCGCCCGCCGCGACGAGATTTTAAAGGCCGTGATGGAGTTGATGCGCGACCGTAAACTTATTCTGGACGAGGCCGCCTCCAAGCCCGACGAGGGTATTCTGATCAGCCAGCCCTACACCTTCATCAAAGGGGCTGTCGTGACACAATCCGAGCTGGTTCAATATGCGGACGTGCCGGACGCCAGCTCTCGCGGGTGGACGCGTGGCCGCTACACCATGATCGTCGAGATTCAACCCGTCGACGGCCAGAACACAAACGTCTCTATCAACGCCAAGATCGAAGGTCGCACAGACGGCGCTTCCGGGGCAGAGTGGGTCACTTTGCGCAGCATTGGCCTTGCCGAACAGGAGTTTTTGAGCGCCCTCATAGAAAATGTGACGGGCGGGCCGCCTCCCGGTCGCTGACCGCAACAGAGTTCGCAGAAGTCTCCCCTTACCAGAAGCAGCGGCGGCGACGGTCTCCCCTCACGTATTAGCTCTGTGTTTCAATAAGTTAACCCGTTTGAGTTAAAGATAACAATTAAGTTTATAAAGCCTTCTCAGCGATAGAGAATAAGCTCAATGGATCCGACTCATCTGGACACTGAACCCAAACGCTCAACGCTGACACTGATCGTCGCCCTGCTTTGCGCGCTCGCCATCACGGCCGCACTCTTCGGCGGCTATCTTTATTTGCGCCGTCGTCATGCCCAGAACGAGCTGGCAAGGCAACAGTCAGAAGGGCCTGCGCAGGCGAAGCCAACCGGCCCTCCCTTGTTACAGGTTTACGAAGACGATGCGATGCTCAAAGGAGGCCAGGCCACGATCAGTGGGACAGTGGTCAACATCTCGCCGGAGAATATGACTGATATATCCATCGAACTAGAGCTGCGTAGACGCAACAGCAGCGGGACGGAGGTTCGCGCCCTTGAGCTTTCTCCAAAGGACCTGACGCCGGAACAGCAAGGCCGTTATACTCTCACGGTCCAGACGCGCGATTTTAGTAATGCGCGACTGCTTCGCATCAAGAGCAGCGCGCGCCCGACAGAGATCGTCTTCAAGACCGCTCCGGGCGCGCAACGTCCGCCTGAGCGTCCGCCTCAAACTAACAGAACGGTTATCGTTCCCAGGCCAACGCCGCGCAAGGGTGAAGAGGAGTTCATCAACACGCCGGACAATCCGGCGAGGGTTCCCTGAAAATGATCGCGCAAAGAGCTTCGAGACAAACGCCGCTCCTTTGCGCATCTGTTTCCTTTCTTTGAATCTTTGATCAGCGGCGTCGAACCCTTAATGCATTACTTCAGAGGTCGGCACGACGACAGAGTTAATCCATTCTCTTGACTGAGCGTGCTTATCTGCTGAAATATTTTATCTTGCTTTCATGGAATACTCTTTTTGGGCACAGGGTTAAAGCAAGTAATGATGAGCCGTGTGGACAACCATTCCAACCATCTTTCTCGTCACATGACTTTGCTGCACGCAGTCCTTGATGAGAGATCAGGATTAAGGATAAAATTCTATCGCTGATAAAAACCGCTTCAGTGCTTCTTAAGGAGACGGAAAAAGTTTTGTTCCTGAGAGACCTGCTCAACGCCAAGCTTCTCTTGATAGCCTTTATCGTCCTGACGGTCGGCGCGTGCGCGCCCCATTCGGTTCGGGCGCAGGGCAATTCCAACGATCCGTTCAGCACAGGGAAAAACGACCCGCAGGATGTGCTGCTGGGCTCGCCGGAGGTGGAGATGCGCGCGCGTCTGGAGATTCAAAGGGCTGAAAAGATGCGCCGAGAGAATCTGGAAAGGGCGCGCGAGGTGGCGCAGTTGGGACTAGAGCTGCGTGAGGACTACACGAAAAACAGGTCGTTTGATCGCCCGGAGATAAAAAAGCTTGAGCGCCTGGAAAAACTGGTTCGGCGGATCAGGAGCGAGGCGGGTGGCTCTGATGACGACGAGACGCTTGAAGACCAACCGCGCGAACTCGATGGTGCGCTGACACGGATCGCAGATTATTCAGTAGAGCTGCGCAAGGGCGTCGAAAAGACTCCGCGACTGGTCATCTCCGCCTCAGTCATAGAGCGCGCTAATGAGCTTCTGGAATTGATCAACTTTGTACGCACACTGACCCACCAGGCGAATTAAAAGGATGAAATCTTTCCGCGCTTTTACAGAATGTGCGCCGCGTCTACTGCCTTTATCGATTCTCCTCCTTTTCCTTTTGACATTTCCCTTCCCTTCCGGCGCACAGCAAACACAGCAGACAGGCACGGACGACGACGATGATGATGTTGTGCGCATTAGCACAGACCTGGTGATTCTGAACATCACTGTGGTTGACGGCGCGGGCAAATACGTACACGGGCTGCGCAGCTCCGACTTCAAGCTCTTCGAGGACGGGCAGGAACAAAAGATCGCATCCTTCAGCGCCGAGGAGACTCCCTTTGCCGCCGCTGTCCTGCTGGATACTTCGGACAGTATGGGAAAACGTATCTCTATGGCGCGCTCGGCGGCCATACGATTTCTGGACGGCTTACGCACAGAAGATGTCGTCGCCGTCTATCATTTCAACTCGAAGGTCGAACAGGTGCAGGATTTCTCTTTTAGCCATGATCTGGCGGACATGGCCTTCGGGCTTCGTTCCAAGGGGATGACTGTCCTCCACGATGCAGTCCTGCGTGCTGCCGAAGACCTCTCCAAGCGAGAGGAGAAGCGTCGCGCCATAGTGGTTCTATCAGATGGCGGCGATACGCGCAGCGAGGCTTCTATGGAAAAGGCCCTGGCGATGGCGCTCTCCGCCAATGCGACCATCTTTACGGTCGATATGTCTTCGCCTGCTTTGTCGCCCGTAGACCGCCTGAGGGGAGCCGGGACGTTACGTATTCTGGCAAACAAAAGCGGCGGGCGTTACATAGAGACCCCCGGAGGCGAGGCACTGCGCGAGGCTTTCACAGGCATCGTACAGGAACTCGGCAAGCAATACACGATTGCTTATCGGCCATCGAACAGGACGCGCGACGGGCGCTGGCGCACGGTCGCAGTCAAACTTCAGGACTCTAATCTCAAGGCGCGAACGCGCCAGGGCTACCGTGCACCCAAAGCCGACAAACGCTGACGCATGCGTTCGTTGAAAAAGCGACAAACGATGCCGTGCGTCCGTTGACGGGCAAGGCTCAGCTTTTACTCTGCGCTCATTCCTCCTCCAATGTTCCTTGTATTCCGAGAGTAAACGGAAAATCTTGCTAATAGTCGCCTAGTCCGGAGACGTTATCGGACGCTAAACGTTCGGCTTTGTGTATTTGAGGGGTTGGAGGGATTGCCTCACTGTATAGCCTTCCCTGTGTGCTGCTTTTGAACCTCGTGACCTTTATCCTCGTATCTTCTGAAAACTGTTGATGGGAGAGCATGCTATGTTCTGTCCGCAATGCGGCTCGAATCAGGGCGACGAGTTGAAATTCTGCAAGCTGTGCGGCGCGAATCTTTATGCCGTGCGGCAGGTGGTCGCCACACGGCAGACGACGGAGAAATTCGATTGGAGCAAGTCTTGGGTCACGGAGATGTTTCTCTCCGAGGGAGAGCGTAAACGTCGCGCCGAAGAGCTTGAGCACCGACGCGGCATTACGCCGGAGGTCAAGCGCTACAGAGAGATCAAGGCAGGTGTCATTACAAGCTCGGTCGGCATCGCGTTGATGATCTTTCTGTATGTCTTTATGCCGGGCCTGATTTTAAGCGGTCATATTCCGCCGGATGTCGCGGCCATTCTCAATCGAGTTTGGATTGCCGGGGTGATGCCGCTCTCTATCGGGCTGGCCCTGTTGATCAACGGTCTGTTCGTGAGCAAAAGGCTCGTAGAGATTGCGCGCCAGCGTCGAATGTCGAATCAGAACACTCAGGAGAGTGCCGCAGAAAATCATTTATTGCGCGCCGCAGACACAACCGAATTTGCTCCTACTAAATTCAGCGTCACAGAAGAGACGACGAAGCACTTGAGAAGTACCGGCCAGAATCAATAGCTCTCCAATATCAACTGAACGCTTACGGGCAGTTCAACTGAAAATAGTTTATCGCGTGACGCCTCATCCGCGTAGCCGATTCGACACTCTAAGCCTATGAGGAATGTGCTGGTCATCTGCCCCACCGGACGAGAGTATAGAGACCTTCCATCGATTGCTGCCCGTTTGAACTGCCGTGTTATTTTTGAAGATTTTGCCGCAGATGTCTTCGACGACCTCTTGACCTGTGGAGAGGCCGAGACGCCTCTGGATATACTCGCCCTGATCGAGCAGACGATTGAGCGTCATAGCCGTAGCAATCTATCCGGCGTGACCTGCGCCGTCGGTTATCCGGGCATGTCCGTGGCAAGTATTATTGCTAAGCACTTCAACCTGCCAGGCCCTGACATTGAGTGCGTGCTGATGTGCGAGCACAAGTATTACTCAAGAATCGCGCAACAGTCTTTAGTGCCGCACGCCGTCCCGCCCTTTCAGCTCATTGATCCGCACAACCCGAACCAGCTCAAAGAGGAGATAGGTTTTCCTCTCTTCCTCAAACCCGTAAAATCATGTTTCTCTATCAATGCGCACAGAGTGGATTCTGCGTCTGAGCTAAGGCGATACGCCGCACAGTCTCTCCTACCGCAAGGTTTTCTCAAGCCCTTCAACGATCTCTTGAAGACTTATACAGAGTACGAGTGGGACGGCTCTTATCTGCTGGCAGAGTCGCTTTTGACGGGCCGACAGGTTTCGCTGGAAGGATACGTCTATCGCGGACGGGTTCATACGCTTGGCATCATCGATTCCGTGATGTATCCCGGCACGATCTCTTTCAAAAGGTTTGAGTATCCATCAAGCTTGAGCGCAGGAGTCCAAGAGCGCATGGCGCGCATCGCCGAAACATTTATCGAGGGCATCGGCTATGATAATGCGCTCTTTAATATCGAGTTCATGTATGATCCCGCGACCGACTTGATACGAATCATCGAGATCAATCCGAAGATCGCATCGCAGTTCCCGGACTTGTTCGAGAAGGTGGATGGAACAAACACTTACAGCGTGCTGCTCTCGCTGGCGCTGGGCGTTGAGCCCGTCTTTACCAGACGCAAAGGCGATTTTAAACTGGCCGCAAGCTGTGTCCTGCGAACCTTCGAAGACCAGAGAGTGCTCGCTGTGCCGAACGTTGAGCAAATCGCTTCGCTCACGGAAAAGTTTCCGGACTCGCGTATAGAGATTTGCGCGGTCGCCGGGAAAAAGCTTTCCGAAGTGATGCAGGACGGCAAGAGCTATCGTTACGGATTGATCAATATCGGCGCTGATTCCCCGGAAGAGCTTGAGGCTAAATTTCAGTTTTTGAAAGGCTCGCTTGATTTTCAATTCGCTCGCGTGTGACCGGCGCTTTCCAATCACGGGCATCCTCGCTTCCCTTCACTTGAGATGGAGTACGATGAAAGGGCGGCAGAAAAAAGTCCTCATCACGATTAATCCAATGCTCGTCGAAGAGCAGAAATTCTCGACCATGAGAAAGATGCTCCGCTGTCTGGACGAGCATTGCGAGCTGCAAGTAGCTCCCATCAGCGGTTACGATTTCCGTCGCGGCAAAGTGCGGACATACAAATTACAGCGCGGCGGCAAATTCGAATATACGGGATTGGTCGAAGCCTCGGCGGATGTCTGGATTGTCTACAGCGACGGATTTTATCTCGATCACAGTAGATTCGGTTTCCGACATCGGCGAGATTATTTCCAGGCTCAGCTCGCTTTTCATCAAGCGCAGATGCAAGCGGGAAGAGTCCGCTTGATGATCAACTCGCCGGAAGCAGAAGTGAGAACGCTCAAAAGCTGGCTCGCGACTCTGGATTTTAAGAGCTGTCGCGTCATCCCCACTTACTCTTTTTCTAAAATCGAAGATGTATTCGAACTTCAAAATAGTTTGGGAAAGATCGTTGCCAAGCCCGAGTGGGGCGGCGCAAGCCTTGGGATAGAGCTGCTGTCGGACGAACAATCGGTCAGGGATTTTCACGCCAAGCTAAAAAAAACTCGCGGTCAATCTCTAGCCGATTTCTGTTTTCAAAAGTACTGCGCGGGCGATGAGAAGCGCTTGTGGTTTATCGGCGGAAAGTTTCATGGCAGTCGAGTAATACGCGGCAGGGAGACGCCCTGGTCGCCCATGACAGACGAGTTCGAGGTCGAAAGTTATGATAGTGACTGGTCCAATGGTTTCGCGCGCGACGTGGCCGCCGCAGAGCGCCTGTGCCAGAGGGCTGGTCTGAATGTCGGGTCTGTAGATTTTATCGGCAGCCGCATTAACGAAATCAACGGAGGCGGAACAGTTTTGACGACCTTCCGTGGCAGAGAGCTAATCATGGACCTGCGCCCTGCTTTTGTTCGCTACATCCTAGACCTGCTAGATTCAATGTAGAAAACCGCAAAGGGAGTTTCAAAACTTTCAGCCGCACACAACCGCAAAGCTGTTGCCCGCGATGCTCACAAAAAATTAAAAGGCGGCAAGGATATGCCATAAGGAGCGAGGGCGCGCTTCAACCGGACGCCTCGCAGAGCAATTGCGCCTGGCCCTTCCCTTTTCTGCCGAGCAATGAAGCGAAGGGCGGAGTCCCGGCCTTTGAGCCGCTGCTTTCCAACTTCGTTCAGAACAGATGTTATTTGAGCTGGCCGCAGGACAAGGATTTTCGCGATACGGGTCTGTACGTCGGCGGGATATTCGACAAGGGAAAATTTACCGGAGGGAATACCTACGGCACACACAAGGCCGTCAAGGTTTATTACTCGCCGGACGTGGCCGAATGGCTCAGGGGTGGACGCAAAGGCGAATTGAAAGACGGCGCGACCATCATCAAGGAGATGTACGACGAGCCCGCCAATCAGAATAAGAAAGAGGACAACAGCAACCTTGCCATCATGATCAAAGATAAAAACGGAGCATGGGACGGCTGGTTCTGGAGCGACGGCAGCGGCTCTGCGACTGTGCTCTACGAGATTCCCTTGAAGACCAGATCGACGCAACCAATCTCCGTCACCGCGACGCTCTATTATCAATCGATCCCGCCCTATTACCTGAAACAACGCTTTACTGGATTGAGAGAACCGGCGACGCTTTCCCTCCAATACTACGTGCAAAATCTGAATACCAATTACATCGACCCGCAATGGACCAACATGCTGGGCGTTGCGCCGATCAGGGATTGGAAATTGAAGATCACCAGCGTTTCAAAGAATATGCGCTGAGTAAGCTATCAAAATAACGCGCGATCTTTCTTCCGAACTCCGGCCCTTTGTTGGAGTAGTTGGCGAAGATGGAAGGATTGATTAGCTCCGCCTCGATCAAGGTTGGCCCATCAGTGGTCCGTATAAAATCGACCCGGCTGTAATGAATAGGATAACCGAGTGAAGCGTACGCTTCGAGCACGCTCCGGGCAAAATCTATCTCCACGCGGGGCGGCTCATAGATAGTGACTGTTCCGCCAAGGGATTCGTTACAGCGAAACTCATGCGGATTGTTGGCCGCCGGTCGTTTGAGCACCGCGTGCTCGTAATCGAACCCGAGAAAGACCAGACTTCGCTCGCCATCTCGTATGTCCGGCATATAATCCTGTGCGAGATATTCGTCCTCTTTTCCTTCGACGGCCTTTAACTCTTTAAGCCCTCCGATTTTTATCACGCCGTGCCCGCGCTCGCCGCGTATGGGC
>DATLMN010000062.1:0-2354 GCA_035537255.1 Pyrinomonadaceae bacterium
TAGTAGCAGAGGGCGTCGAGACCAAAGAGCAACTCGCGCAGTTACGCGCGCTCGAATGCGACTTCGGCCAGGGATACTTCTTCTCAAGACCCACGGACGTTGACGCCACGGGCAAGCTGCTCATAGACGTTGAAGATTATCTGATGACGCCGTCCAACCCCGACGGATTGAAGACGCTTGAATATGCGCTGGTGGCTTAAAGAGCGATAAGACAACTCAAGCTCTTAGCGCACATCTTTGATCTAGAGTGTTATGCAGCCCCTTTCAGGGCTTTTCAGCGACGCGCCAGATCAAGAGCCGTCTCTACATTTGATTCCAAACCGTGCACGATGATGACGCTCTCATTTGAGAGTTGCGCTATCGTCATGCGCCCGTTCTCTCGCCAGACGCTTTGCGCTTCGTCGCCCGAGTTGGGAGACTTCACGGCCTGCGCAGCCTTGCGTCGCTGTTGGAGCGAGTTGTAGGCGCGGAAGAACTCCTGCGCATCATCGCGGCGATCCCAAACACTCTTCCAGACAAAAAGCTGCGCGCTCCTTTCGCCTTCGAAAAGATAGGCACGGTCGCCGCCCCAACCCGCAGCGGCACGTACAGCCTCCTCGTCAGAGACGCCAGCCTGAAGCAGCCCGCGCACGCCTATCTCTCCCAGCGGTGTCGAGCTGACGATGCGCCACCCGCTTTCTGTAAACCCTGCCTCGTCGACGCGCACATCATAGGGCGCTTCACCGCTTAGATATTTTTCCGTATGAAGAATCTGTTCGCTGGACTGCGGCGGATGTAGAAAAAGCTCGTCAACGGCGCGCTCTCCGCCGCGTCTGCGCACAGTTTCGACGAAGCGCGTCCCGTCACGATAACGAAAGATAAAGGTCTCGATCAGCAGCGGCGGAAACCACTTCCCAATCTCCGCGCGATAGCGAGAGAAGCGTTCCGTCTCCTGCCTGTTGATGTCTTCGAGAGAGCGTCGCCCGTAAGCATCGCCTTCCTCGAAGCGCCGCTGCACGTTCATCGCGTCGCCTTCGATCAGGGCAAAGACCGCTTCTGTGCGGTCGAAGTTATAAGGTCGCACGACAAGCAGTTTCATCAACTCGAAATGTTGATCCTGCAACGCGTGCGTGAACTCATGCGTCAGCAGCGAATCATCATTCGTCTTATCGACCAGCAGAATCTGTTTATCCAGCGGCGAATAGGTTGCGCTGGCAGAGATCGCCAGAAAACTCGCTCCAAGCGACACCAGGTCAGTCCCTTCGGGCAGGACGCCGCCGGAGGCCGCCAGCCTTCCCAGCGCGCGCAGCTCGTCACCGCCCAGAGACTGTGCCATCTCGCCCGCGCGCGTGCCGTATTCCCAGCCGGAAAGCTCCGTCATTCCGACTTCCGTTTTCCAATCAAGCTCGCGCAGGCGCGACGACGCAGCGACGGCCCGCGCACGCATCTCAAGCAGCTTCGGCGAGAGCGGTCTGACGGGCAGCGGCGGCAGAGTGCGCTCCACCGGAAGAGTGGTCGCAGGCGAAGCCGTCATATTTCCCCCGCGCTTATTCCCGCACGAGGCAACCAGTAGAGCGATGATAAAAATGAGAGCGGAACAAATAATTATTCCCCTGCCTTGAACACGCATAACACAGCTTAGACGCGCCAATCACGCCAAGCGATGCCGGAGAAAATAGGGATGAAGGATGAGGGATGAGGGATGAAAATGTGGCTATTTAAGCTGAATGCTTTCCTTTTCATCCCTCATCCCTCCGCCCTCATCCCTACTTTTCAGGCGGCGTATGAGCCATTCGGCACAGAGCAGTAGGGCGAGGAGAAATGCCAGGGGCGGCCAGGTTCGTAATTCCCAGGTGCGCTGCTCAGTCGTCGGCGCGGTTTGCGTGAGCAGGGAGAGTCGTTCAAGGAGATCATTGAGCTGATCGGCGGAAAACATCTCGCCGCCGCTTGAGCGGGCAGCGCGCCGCAACGTGTCCAAGCTTGCGCCCGCCTCCATACGCGTCGGGGCGACAATGGCGAAATGCTTCTCCGTGCTCCCGCGCTCTTGATTCGCTGCGAAGTTCGCTTCAAGAGAGAACCGTCCGCGCGCGGGCGCGATAAAGCTTGCGCGCCAGACGCCATCTTCAGTGGTGTCTGGTGCGAAGAGAATCTCCTGCGCGCTGTTCACTGTGGTCGTCGTCGCCGTCGGCTCTGCTTCGCTGGCCTCTTCTGCTTGAAGCGGGTGCAAACGCGCTCTGACTCTCTGAATGCTTAAGGGAGCGAACGATGCATCGCGCGCGCGAAGCTCAGCAGTGACCTGTTGGCCCACGGCGGGCGATTCCGTATCGAGTACGATCTCGACCTGCGGGCGCGCACCCTCTGCCGTCCAGAGCGCG
>DATLMN010000063.1:0-3886 GCA_035537255.1 Pyrinomonadaceae bacterium
CCAGTCTATATCCCACAGCCAGACATTGCCTATGTGCCTGTCGTCTTTGTTTGTCTCGATGGCGAAGTAGAGGCGGTTGGGATGTTGATGGAGCGCGGCGAACCACTCGTCATGCTCTGCATCCGAGACGGGACGGGCGCGATCCAGCAGACGCGCAAGCTCTGGGTCATTGGCCCATGCCCGCGTCTGCTCAAGGTGGCGACGCTCAAGTGGGCGTAGGGAAATCGTCTGGCCCGAGATCATATTACTGTGCTTGGCTCGCGGGCGGCTGATGCGGTCGTCCACGCATCGTCGGCAGCAAGCTCTTTACTTGAAGTCGCCGCCAACAACAGACCGCTCACACGCTCTATGGCCGTCGCCGCCCCGCCAGAAAGCTCTAGTTGGCGATCTTCTCCTGCAAAGCCTGTTGGGCCTTCTCACGCAGCAGGAAATAGTTGTAATCCCAGGAGCGGAACTGTCTGTCCAGACACTTCTCGCAAATCTCCATCCGGTTGAACTCGCGGTCGTTGTGGAAGCGGCGCAACTGATCGAAGTCCGGCCCTGTCCAGACGGAAGAGATCGTCTCTTTGAGGACGTTGCCCCAGTTGGTGCGCGCCTTGATGTCGTAGACGCAAAAGCGCATGTCGCCGTTCGAGTCTATCAGCAGACGGTCGAAGGGAAACGGGCAGGCCGCCTCAGGGTCTAAGTAAGGAGTCACGTCACCGGAGTTGTTAAGGTCGTTTACGTCCCAGGTCAGGTACTTGCGCACCTGCACCACGTCCACGATGGGTTTCCAGAAGGCGACGATGTCGTCCATCATGTGATGCACTAGCTTCTGGTCGACGACGCTGGCGATGATGCGCGTCTTGGTCTTCAGAGAGTTGCGCAGCTCGACGGTCTTTTTGATATTCGCCAGTGTCTTCTCGAACTTGAGCCCTTTGCGAACGATGTCGTAGGTCTCGGGATCGGCGGCGTCGACGCTGAACTCGATCATCTCGACTTTGGCTTCGAGCATACGGCGCGCACGCTCTTCTGTCATCAGAGAGCCGTTATTGATTAGTCCGACCTGACAGCCGACGGATTTTGCGTACTCTATATAATCGACGCATTGTTTGTGTACGAGCGGCTCGCCTGCTCCGGAAAAGCGCAGGATGGCTTTGTATTTTCCGACCTCGTCGGCAATCGCCTTGAACACGTCCCAGGGCATATAGGGAAACTCGCGTGCGCGCGCTTCCATGCGAATCTTGGAGTTGGTCGGCGTATAAGGGCAATGAGGACAGAACGCATTGCACGGATAACAGGTGTTGATGACAACCATCTTGGGGAAGAGTTTGGTCTCTTCGGTCAGCGAGTAGGCGGGCTCTTGAGCCGCACGCCCCTGCGCCTTTGAGAGCTCGACAGGCTGTTTCTCAGCGCCGCGCTCTATTTTATAAAGATTTTCTTGCGACATCAGTACCCCTTCGTCTATTGAATCGATTTGGATTATCAGGCTCGCTCGGGCCGATTCGGCAAGTCATAGCGTGTCTTGGCCCGAAGGAAAACTTAAAGACTCAAAATTATTGATCTGGAAAAAGACAGCGTATCCGAATGAGCGATCAAAATTCATCGGACGGTAACGTTAACCCATGTTATTCACGCGGTCAAGCCGTAAACCTATGAAATGGCAAGAGCCTGAAGCGCGCCTGCGCCCTCAAAGTCACTGCCATTTAACTGCCCTTTATGCGCCAGTTTTGCGGCTGGTAAAAGACGCCGTATTTCTCGTCCAGCTTACGGCTCGCGGAGCTGACCTGAAAGTTAACGAGCTTGCGCCCCAGAAAATACTGGCGGAACTCGAAGTTCTGGTCATAAAAGGTCACGTCCAGAGTGTACTCGCCGGGAATGACCATCAGTTTGGGAATATCAAGCTCGATTGTCCCTGGCCCTTCAAGCTGCGGGACTTTGACTTCTTCCAGCTCCGTGCTCGTGGCCGAGCAGATAATGCCGCCCGGAAAGATGTCGTTGAGCACTCCTTCTTCGGAAGCGGCGGGAACCCAGAACATATTTTTGAAGCAATCGGGGCGGCGTATGCCGACAAAAATCACCGCGCCGTCCACCTTTGTTCTGGCGTCGTATTCGATCAAGACCTTCACGCGCTGGCCCGTCTCGAAGCTGGTCTGCTCCTGACCTGCTTCGTTGATTAACTGCACGGATTTGACCTTGATGTGGCCGATGCCCTCCAAGTGTTGGTCTGTCACTTCCGCCGCGTCATCAGTTTTCATCAACATCTTCTCGTAAAGCGGAATGACGCTCTGCGTTGCGCCGTTGGAGACGATCTCGCCCTGCGAGAGCAGGATCGCTTTCGTGCAGATGGCTTTGACGGAAAGCATATTGTGCGAGACGAGGATGATGGCTTTGGTCTGCTCGCGCATCTTGCCGATCTTTTGCAGGCACTTCTGCTGAAAGGCCATGTCGCCCACCGATAACACTTCGTCGATAATCAGAATTTCGGGCTCAAGGTGCGCGGCGACGGCAAACGCCAGACGCACGTACATGCCCGAAGAATAAAATTTGACGGGCGTGTCGATAAACTTTTCGACCTCTGCGAAGGCGACGATCTCGTCGAACTTACGGCGGATGTCCGCCTTGGACATGCCCAGCACAGCGCCGTTCAAAAAGACGTTCTCGCGCCCGGTCAGCTCCGGGTGAAAGCCCGTTCCGACTTCAAGCAGACTGACGACCCGTCCATAAAGCTCTATTCTTCCGTCGGTCGGGTCAGTGATGCGTGAGAGAATTTTCAGCAGCGTAGACTTGCCAGCGCCGTTGTGACCTATGAGGCCGACGACCTCGCCCGGCTGCACCTCGAAATTAATATCCTTGAGAGCCCACAAAATCTCCGACTGCGCGTGTCCGTTGCGTCGCAGGCGCTTGAGCGGAGCGCTAAGCATGCCAGACAGAGCCTGCCGCAGGCTCGCAGGGCGCTTTTGCAGCTCGCCGATAAAGTACTGCTTGCTTAAATTCTCGACTCTGATGATTGGCGGCATCGGCTTTTTATCAAACGAGGTCGGCGAAGCCCTTTTCCATTCGCCGGAAAACGTAAGCTGAGTAGACGAGCACGACGAGCATGACGATGAAGGAGAAGACCAGCGCGCGACGGTTGAACGCCAGCCCGAACAGAGCCGAGCGAAAACCCTCCGTGATACCGACCATCGGATTCAACAGGTAAACGGCTCTGTATTTCTCAGGCACGAGGCTCAAGGGATAAAGAATCGGTGAGGCGAACATCCAGAGTTGCAAAGCGACGGGCAGCGCGACTCCCACATCGCGGTATCTGACATTAAGAGCGGCCGTCCACATCCCTACGCCCAGCGCCAGCAGCGTGACCAGCGCAATCAAAGGAAACAGCATCAGGATATTAAGCGTGAGCGCCACGTTGTAATAGATCATCATGCCGATCAGCAGCACAAACGCGACGGCGAAATCCACCAGGCGCGCGCCAATCGTCGCGCCGGGAAGAATCAAACGTGGAAAGTAGACCTTTGTGATAAGCGGAGCGTTGGCGACCAGACTGCTGCTGCTGTTCGTCACACTTGAGGCGAAGAACGACCACGGCAAAAGACCGGCGTAAGCGAAAATCGGGTAGGGAATCCCGTCGGATTCAATCCGCGCCAGCTTGCTGAAAAAGATCGTGAAGATGATGGTCGTCATCAGCGGCTGCATGATGACCCACGCCACGCCCATCACCGTCTGCTTGTAACGCGCCTTCAGTTCACGCCATGTCAAAAGGTACAGCAGCTCGCGATAGGCCCACAGGTCGCCCAGATCAATCGCCACCCAGGACTTGCTCGGCTTGATCGTAATGACGGGTACTTCGGGCAAGGAAGAAGGGTTCGTTTGAGGCGGCTCTCTCTTTAAGATCGAATCGGTCTCT
>DATLMN010000064.1:0-14808 GCA_035537255.1 Pyrinomonadaceae bacterium
CCCGCTTAAAACAATGCGGCCCTCATCAAATGCTCCTAACCGCCAGTAACAAATTCCTAGCTCATACTGGACTTCAGAGATTTTTGTTTGCTCGTTAAGGTGTTGGAATATCCGCAGTGCTTCAAAGAGTAAGTCTTTGGCCTTTTCTTGAACGTCTAGCTGTTCGGTACTGCCAAGCCAACCGGAGAGCGTTCCACACTGCAATAGGATTTCTGCATTTACCAAAGGATCAAAGTGCAGGTGCGGGCGCTCGCCTACCCCTGCCCACACTTCCTCTAACTCGTCTCTGGCAGCTTCATACTGTCCAGCATAGATTAACTCCGACGCCTTGCCGCATCGCTTTTCTAATTCTGTGTTCGCTAAATTCATGTGAGGTTTGCCTTTCTCTCAAAGATGCAAAAACATTTGCATGTACAGGAAAAACGCCGCATCCTAGAGCGGAGTGCGGCGGTTTAGTCTCATAAATCCCATAAAGGAAAAACCATGAAAATTATTCGAGTTGCCCTGCTGGTTATGGCTCTTGCCTGTTCTGTTTACGCTGGCGATATACAATACGGTGTCACAGCAACAGACAATATCCCGAACGGTGTCTCAGCAGCAGGGGAGATACAGAACGGAGTAACGGCTGCTGGTGATATACCGTTCAATGTTACCTTACTGAATCTGCTGCTGATACTGCTGTAAGACTTCTAACAGCTTGGGAGTTTTGGCTGCCTTCTGGCGGCACGGGTTAAGTGTGCCCGCATATCATAGCAAGGAATCTTGCAGGGGTGAAGAAGTTTTTAGGATGCAAATATTTTTGCATGGCGGGAGACATTATGCTCAAGCCTCAGACTTTATGGTCGAATCAGATTTTGTGCGCAAAAGCTAGACTCGCGCGCTCCTTGCAGGGGCTCGTCATATCTTCATACTGCAAGCTGTAAATCTTAATCTCTAAATCCTTTCTTAATTCGCCGCGACGGGGAAGCGTTTGATGACGGGCGGGATGAGGGTGACGGGGAGGTTGATGTCGGCGGTTTCGGCTCCGGCCTGGACTTTGACGGTGAGCGAGCCGTTGGCGGAGCGCATGTTTTCAGGCAGGGTCTTTTCGTCAATCAGCACAACATGGTCGCCGGGCGGAAGGTCTCCGATGATAAAGACGCCGTTCTCGTCCGTCAGCGTGTCGCGACCGCTGCCAAGCATGATTCGCACGTCCGGCAAAGGTCGCTCGCCTTCATCCAATTGACCATTTTCATTTGCGTCGAACCAGACCGTGCCAGTCATGCGTCCCGTTCTGACCAAGCGAAAGTCTACGATTGAGTCGCGGCCAGGCAAGAGCGTCACGGTCTGCTGCGGGCCGTCGAGCATGGTCAGGTCTGCGCGCACAGAGAGCAGGTCCAGATAGACCACGTGGTCTCCTGTATGCACCGCTTCGATTCGAAAGAGGCCGTTCTCGTCCGTCACGACATAGCGGTTGCCGTCGACACGCACCTGCACCTTTGATTGCGGACGGTCAAAGCCCGGATCGTACTTGCCGTTGAGGTTCACGTCCTGATAAACCCTGCCGTAAAAAGCTCCGTAAGAGTTCATCTCGCTTGTTGAGGCGCTGCGCGCCAGATCGGCACGGCGGCCTCCGCGAAAGAGCGAGCCGCGCAGGCTTATCAGAAGCTGCGGCCCTGTCTGACTGTGCAGGTAGGCTAATTGCAGAGTGTTCTGGCGCGGCAGATTGACAGAGGCCGATACTTTTTCGATGGTGGTGAGCGGCGACGTGTCGCTGCGAGCATATCCAAGACCTGCGCCCAGGCTGAGCCGGTTTGAAAAGAGCGAAGATGATTGCCAGTCCACAGTGCCGCTCATCGCGCCGCGACTGCCGAAGGATTGGCTAAGCTGCAAAGAACTGGTCTCGCCGAGGCGCAGACTGGCGCTCGCCTGCGCGTTGAGGAAAGCCGGGCCAACGGTCTTGCTGCGCGTCGCGTTCAGGAAGAGCTGCCATCGCTTGAACATCTTGGAAGCGCTGACGAGCGTAAAAGCGCCGCTTCCGCTCGCTATGTTTGTGCCGTTGATGTTGCTGCTGCGGCTCTGCGTGTGCGAGATAAAGAGTGAAGGCAGATTCTCCTTCGGCATCACACTGACGGTCGCGGCGATAAAGCGCTCGCGCTGTCCGGGAGTATCGG
This sequence comes from Pyrinomonadaceae bacterium, assembly GCA_035537255.1. GTDB lineage: Bacteria > Acidobacteriota > Blastocatellia > Pyrinomonadales > Pyrinomonadaceae > DASQYE01. Next base: position 2,154 of record DATLMN010000064.1, read on the forward strand.
CGCGCGAAGAGGTGCTGGCGTTAAGCGTCGTGATCAGCCAGGGTTTGACTCGCCAGGTAAATCCACCGGCGATGAGGTTGACCGGAGCGTAAGAGCCGGATTGCAACCCCTGAAAGTTCGCGCTCGCGTGCGCCCAGCGTCCCTGCACAGTCAGGTTTTCCGTGACATTGAAAGAGCCCGACAGTTCTGCCGCCAAACCGACGCCGCTTTTGCGTGTTGCGCCTTGCTCTATCCTGCTGAAGTTGCCGACTCCGACATCACCCTGAAGCCAGGTTCGCCTTGAAGAGTAGCGAACGCTGCCCGTCAACAGTTGGCCGCTCCTGTCCGGCCCATTGAAATACATTCCTCCGGCAGAAAAGAGCAGTTGGCCTGCGCGACGCGGCTCGCGCGCAGACGGGCCAAAAGTCAGGTAAGCACCGGCCACGTTTGTATCGTAGCGAAAGCTGCTCTGTACCGGATTCACCAGTTGCTGCTGTTGTTGCTCTGCGGTGAGGGCGGGATTTGTAAAGGCTTGTTGCTGCTGGAACGTGCCGGAGATGGAGCGTCCGCCGAACACGCTCAGGCGCGTGCCGCCGATGGGAAGCTGGGCCAACACGCCGCGCATGGCTGCGGACATAAACAGCAGGTCAGTGCCCGTGCTGAAATCGCCGCCGACGAATCTTTGCCCGCCCGGTCTCTCGTAAGTCAGCGTCGCATTGCGCAACAGACCAAAGCCCGCGCTACCAGTCCCGCCGCTGGAATTTGTGATGAGACTAAACCCGCCGTCGCCCAGGCGACCCGTGGCGCGCAGCGTCAGGTTATGCAGCCGAGCAGACGGATACATATTGAAGTTGTAATCGTACTCGGCCTCGTATAGCTCGAACTTTGTGCGCTCTTTTCCGGCTCTGACCGTCTCGGCCTGCGCAGGGCCGCGCGTGATCTGGACGGAGCGCGTTGCTTCATCCAAGCGTATGGAGACATCCAGCAGTGCCGAGACGACCTCGACCGGCAACATCAGCTCTTCCGGGCTTGGCGGAAAAATAATATCTGCGCTGCTGCCAAGCGCCAGGATCACAGAACCGCTCTCGCGCACCTGGTTAAGCTCTGCGTTGAATTCTGCGGGAACGCCCGTGCGTCTGAGGACTTCGACTGTGCGCGCAGTTGCGCGGACGTTGATAGAGTCTCCGAGCGCGCGAGCGATGCCGACGACGGGCAGGAACATTCTGCCTCCGCGCTGCTGCGGAAAGCTGAAAGGCCCAGTCAGTGTTCGACCGTCGACGACGATGGTCGAAGCAGTTTGCGGCTCTGCGGCGCTACCGGGGGCGGCTGCGCCCGCTGTGGTAAGCGTCTCTTTGGCTGTGCGCGTACCGGCGTCAATGCGCGCCTTGAGGCCGACTTTCGTCTTACGATTTGTGCCAGGCTTTGCTCTGTATCTTTCATTTGCCCTGACGATGAAGTGTTGCCAGCCGGAGTTCGAGCCGACCTCCATCAATGCGCGCGCGGCGCTGGCGTACATCTGGCCGTCCGGAGAGACGAGCAGCGCGCAGACCACGCACAGACAAATGATGGCTCTTAACAACTTCATAGCGAGCGGCGTTGGAATAGCTTGACCGAGGGGGCTTTCCGAGGCTTGGCAGTGCCAGCCTTAAATGGCGAGCGAGTTTGACGGCGGGCTGATCTCCTGATTCAAGGGCCGACGGGAGAGTTCCACCGCTCGTTTAATAACAAGAAGCGTGCCGCAATAGTCTGCTCCAGGGGCGTTATTTGACGGCGAAAATGGTCGCTTTGACAGCCAAAAACGGCGCTCGTCCGGCAATGGCAAGCGCGCGGCAGCGCCCTGACAGTCCCCTCGCCGACGTTTTGTCAGCCGACTGACGTTTTGTCAGTCCCGCCTGTCACGTGGGCTGATTGAAGCAAACAATTTGTAGAGTTGCAGAATTAACAGGGATGGACAGAGACGGTGAGGATAAAAGCAAAGCTTCGGCAAGGGGATTTGAGATTTCAGGTAGTGGGTTGGTTTGAAATAGAGAGATATTAAAATTGCCGTTCACCACAGAGGCACAGAGAGCACAGAGGAAGCACAGAGAGTTGAGTATCACTCAAACCTCCGTGCTATCTCCGTGTCCTCTGTGTCTCTGTAGTGAGTCTCAATGCTCCGCTTACTCAATTATTCAAACTGGCGCACTACCAGATTTCAGATCAAAATCCAGGCGGTCAATCGAGCAGCAGCTTGAGAAGCTCGCTGGCGGAGAGCAGGCCGCCGCTGTGCGATTCACGCTCGTTGACGAGCATGTGCGAGCCGCCCTTCATGGCGTTGGCGAGTTGTTCCTGTCTAAGCAGTCTGCGCTCTTCCGCGAGCTGCTCTTTCTCTCTGGCGCGTGCGGTATCAAGGCCGCCCTTGCGTATGAACTCTACGATCTGGGCCAATTCGTCGCGGTCGAACCATGTGCCGTGACCTTTGCAAATGTCTACGACGACGCCGGAGCAATGCGCGAAGTTGACGCGGTTCATCAACTGGCTGCACTCTGGACATGGAACATAGCGCACTTTGCTCTGCTCTGGCCGGGCGTGCAGCTCGGCTCTCGCGGGCGAGGCTGCGCCTAGAATGGCGGCCTGCTGTTCGCGGTCGGCGCAAATCTTTTCAAAGGCTGTGGCGCTCACCCATAGTCCGCCGCAGCGGGCGCACTCTCGCATCAACGCCGCACCGACCGCGACTGAAGACATCTCTTCGCGGCAACGCGGACAATTGGACGCGGCTCCCGCTTCGATCTCTTCGCGCGAGGCTGACGCACCGCAACGTGGACAGTGCCTGTCTCCCAGAAACATCATGCCGAAGCAGGACGGGCAGGCGACAGTTGCCAGTCGCGCATCACAAAAAAGACATCGCGTCGCGTCGGTCGAAGCGGCTGCGCCACACATGGGGCAATTGAGCGTTTGAGCGTGCATCGAAAAAATCCTTTAATCATTTAGTGAAGTAGATACAGGGCGGGGCAGATTTGCTCTTTACCGATTGAGGATGGACGGAAGAGGTTTTTCCGTCGACTAATAAAGATTAGCATGAGAGAAGCCGTGCGTGCCATATCAATTCAAAGATGCTTCCGGAGAGCATGCGCGCTCATCTTTCACAGTTTGACGGCTAGACGAAGAGGCGCGTGGTATGAGATTCTGAAGGCGACCCCCAAGACAGATAGCAGCTCTAAGGAGACTTCTATGCGAAAGCTTTTCATCATCGCGCTTGCATTGATGTTCGTGCTTCCATTTATGGGACAGAACCTGACTGTGAACGCGAGGAGCGCGCGCACGCTACGCGTACAGGACGATCAGGGGCGACGTGTGCTCGGGTCGCCGGAGTGGAGGCGTAGGCGACGCCGTGTGCGTCCGGAGATTCGCGGACGACGCGGACGCGGCATCAAGAGCGCGTTTGCGCGCGCAGGGCGTGGCGCGGGACGCGGCGGCAAACGGTTCGGCAAGAACATGGCCAGGGGTCGTCCCGTGCGCGCCGGAAAAGAGCTAGGCCGTGGGATGGGCACGTTCGGCAAATACACTGGCAAGGGCGTCGCACGATCTGTGCGCCGCGCCGTCACTCCATAGAAAGTTTGACGCTGAAAGAGGCGAGCGTAGCTTAGTCCAATTTGAGCCCCTGCGAGGTGCGCACCTCGCAGGGGCTCAAAAGTTTCAGTCCCTCTTTTTACGAGAAACGATTTACCATTTAACCTTCACGAATTATGATGGGCGGCGTGTCGAATCGCGGCGGTCAGGAAAATACGGACTCGCCGCTCGTCGTCGCCGTTGACATCGGGACATCGAGCGTTCGCGCCGCGCTCTATGACGCAAGCGGACAAGAGATAAGCGGCACTGTGTCGCGCGTCGTGCGACAGTTTTCTACGACGCGGGACGGCGGCGCTGAAGATGATCCGGAAGAAGCAATCGCTACGGTCGCGCGGGTGATTGATAATCTGCTCGCACAAACCCACGCCTTCTCGTCGCGCATCGACGCTGTCGCCGTCTCCTGTTTCTGGCACAGCCTGATCGGCGTGGACGTTGAGGGGCAAGCCATCACGCCGCTCTTTGGCTGGGCAGACACGCGCTCCGCGCGTTGGACTGAGGAGCTGCGCCGTCGCTTTGACGAGCGCGCAGTACACGCGCGCACTGGTTGCCGCTTTCATTCAAGCTACTGGCCCGCCAGACTGTTGTGGCTCAAAGACGAGCGCGCTTTTGTTTACAGCCGCGTGCATCGCTGGATGTCGTTCGGCGAGTTTTTAATGGCGCGCTTTTTCGGCAACAACTTTGCAGAGGCGAGCGCGTCCCTGGCGTCCGGCACAGGTATGTTGAACCTTCGTGACATTGCTTGGGACGCGGAGTTGGTTCAAGGGTTAGACATCGACGCGGAACAGTTACCGACGATTGCTTCTGCTCATAAAGCTGTTGTCGGGCTCGCGCCAGCTTACGCGCGTCGTTGGCCCAGCCTGAATCGTGCCAGTTGGTTTCCGGCCATCGGCGACGGGGCGGCGAACAATCTGGGAGCGGGCTGTGTGACGCGATCCAGTGTGGCGCTAATGGTCGGCACTTCGGGTGCGATGCGCGTGTTGTATAACGGCGCGCCGCCCGCAGAGCTTCCCCACGCATTGTGGTGTTATCGCGCAGACCGCGAGCGTGTAGTCGTCGGCGGAGCGCTCTCGGACGGCGGCGGTCTTTACGGATGGATGAATGAAGCGTTAGCCGTCGGGTTCGACGAAGAAGAGCTATCGGTTGCCCTCGCCTCTATGAAACCGGACGCGCATGGATTAACGCTCCTGCCTTTCTGGTCGGGTGAGCGCAGCACCAATTGGGCCATGCACGCGCGCGGCGCGATTCTGGGCTTGACGATGCACACCAGCCCGCTGGAAATCCTGCGCGCCGCGATGGAGGCTATCAGTTACAGATTCGCGCTGATCGCACACGCGCTTGATTCTTTCGCGCCCGGAGCGGAGATCATTGCATCAGGCGGAGCGCTTGCAGCCTCGCCTGTGTGGGTGCAGATTATCTGCGATGTGTTGGGTCGCCCGCTTAAGCTCTCTGGCACAGCGGAAGCTTCGAGTCGCGGCGCGGTCTTGCTTGCGCTCGAAGCGACAGGCAAAATAAACCGTCTCGAAGACGCGCCCGCACCGCCTGTCAGGATTTTCGAGCCGGACATGGCGCACCACGCGCGTTACCTGTCAGGACTTGAGCGGCAGCAAAAGATTTACAGGCAAATCATCGGCAACACGGAAATCGCGCAAGCTATTTATGAGGCGAGCGCCACAGAGCCTTAAGCGCGCTTGACGCTGAAATTCCCGGCTCTACTAAACCCATAGCGAGGAAACTAAAAAAAGCATGAGTGCGACACCACAGCAGGAAAAAGGCGACACGACCGAACTCGATCAACTTTGCATAAATACGATTCGCGCCCTTTCTCTCGACGCAGTGCAAAAGGCAGAGTCCGGTCATCCGGGACTTCCCCTCGGCGCAGCGCCGATGGCTTACGTGTTATGGACGCGCTTTCTTCGTCATAATCCGCAGAACCCGCGTTGGGCCAACCGCGACCGCTTTCTCCTGAGCGCCGGTCATGGCTCGATGCTCATCTACTCGCTGCTGTACCTGACGGGCTACGATTTGCCTATGGAAGAGTTGCAGAACTTTCGCCAATGGGGATCAAAGACGCCTGGACATCCTGAATATGGTTTGACTCCGGGCGTAGAGATTACGACGGGCCCATTGGGCCAGGGGTTCGCCAACGGCGTCGGGATGGCGATGGGCGCGGCGCACCTCGGCGCGAAATTCAACAGGCCAGAACTGCCAGTCATAGATCATTACGTCTACGCGATTGTCTCCGACGGCGATCTGATGGAGGGCGTAGCATCAGAGGCCGCTTCGCTCGCGGGCCATCTCAAGCTCGGCAAGCTGATCTACCTCTACGACGATAATCGCGTCACGATAGAGGGCTTCACAGACCTGGCCTTCTCGGAAGACGTGCCGAAACGTTTTGAGTCTTACGGCTGGCATACCTCGACTGTCAAAGACGGCAACGACCTTGAAGAGATTGAGCTAGCGATACGCGACGCGCAGTCTGTCGCAGACCGCCCGTCTTTGATCTCCATCAAGACGACCATAGGCTACGGCATGCCGACGGCCGGCACGCGCAAGGCGCATAGCGACGCTCCCGGCGAAGAGGCTGTGCGCGAGACCAAACGCCATCTAGGCTGGCCCGAAGATAAAAGCTTTTATGTGCCCGAAGAGGCTCTTGCTCATTTCCGCGAAGCAACGGAGCGCGGCGTGAAGCTCGAAGACGAGTGGAATAAGCTCGTCGAAAAATATGAGCAGGAGAATGAAGCGTTGGGCCGTGAGTGGCGCACAACTATGAGCGGTGAATTGCCCGAAGGATGGGAAGAGCATTTGCCTAACTTCGAGAATGCCAAGCCGATGGCGACGCGCGCCGCGAGCGGCGAGGTGATTAACGCGCTCGCGCCGCACATGCCCATGCTCATAGGGGGCTCTGCCGATCTTGGCCCATCGAACAACACCGACATCAAAGAGAGCGGCAGTTTCGAGGCCGGTACATACGAGGGACGTATCCTGCACTTCGGCGTGCGCGAGCACGCGATGGGCGCAACCATGACGGGCATCAGCTTAAACGGCGGGCTGATTCCCTACGGCGGCACTTTCCTCACCTTCTCCGATTACATGAAGCCCGCGATACGGCTTGCGGCACTCTCGGAAGTTCAGGTCATCTACGTTTTCACGCACGACTCCGTGGGTCTCGGCGAAGATGGGCCAACTCATCAACCCATCGAACAACTTGCCGGGCTGCGAGCCATTCCGCATCTCTTCGTCATACGTCCTGCCGACGCTCACGAAGTTCGAGAGGCATGGCGCATCGCTATTCTTCGGCGCAAACATCCGACGGCGCTCGCGCTCACGCGTCAGAAAGTCCCGCTCATTGATCGCAAGCTTTACGCCTCGGCCGAAGGCGCACAGCGCGGCGGATACATTCTCGCCGAAGCGGAAACCGTCAGCGGTGAGAAGGGCACACCCGCGCTCATCCTGATCGCGACGGGGTCTGAGGTTTCCCTCGCACTCGAAGCGCGCACGGCGTTGCAGAAGGACGGTGTGGCGGTGCGCGTCGTCTCAATGCCGTGTATAGAGCTGTTTGAAGAGCAGCCGGACGAATATCGTCAAGAGGTGCTTCCCGCAAACATTACGGCGCGGCTCGCCGTCGAGGCAGGCGCGCGCCAGCCCTGGGATCGCTACGTTGGTCTTCAGGGAGACGTGATCGGTCTTGATCGCTTCGGCGGCTCTGCGCCCGGCGATGTGGCGTTGCGCGAGCTTGGATTTACGGCGGAGAACATCGTTAAGCGCGCACGCGCTCTGCTGTAATTGCTGTCTCTCTAAGGTTGGGCCAACCATTTCAGTTATGCGAATCAGTGTCGCCGCAGATCACGCAGGCTTTCCGCTCAACGAGCGCGTTATCAGAGAGCTGCACGCCGCCGGGCACGAAGTTCAGGACTTTGGCACACACGACGGCACGCTCGAAGATGATTACCCGGACTATGCGATCATGGTGGGCCAAGCGGTGCAGAGCGGGCAGGCGGACGTAGGTCTCCTGATCTGCGGCAGCGGCGTCGGCGCAAGCGTTGCCGCCAACAAAATGCGCGGCGTGCGTGCGGCGCTGTGCGGCGACACCTACTCTGCGCATCAATCACGCGAGCATGATGACTGCAACGTGCTCTGTCTGGGCGCGCGTGTCGTCGGAGTCGAGCTTGCATTAGAGATCGTGCGCGCATTCATCTCTGCACGCTTCACAGGCGAGGAACGCCACCGCCGCCGTCTGGCCAAGATCAATGACATCGAAAAGCAGGGATGAGGGCGGAGGGATGAGGGATGAAGGAGTGCTGATTCAACTTGAGCAGTCACACTTTCATCCCTCATCCCTCCGCCCTCATCCCTATTTCTTGAGGAGGTTCCCCCTTGCGAAAAGATTCTGTCTCGGGCGCGTGCGCGCTCTGTTTACTCTTCTGCTTATTGAGTCAGACGTTGCTCGTCTACGGACAACAGCCTTCGGCGACCACGCCGCAGCAACCCGAAGCTAAGCCCGGCAGGACTCAGCAACCGCAAGCCCCGCGCCCTGACCGCGACGCGCCGCAGAATCCTTCCACGTCCGGCGCGGATGCGCAAACGGAAGCGAGCAAGGCAGATGATCGCCCTTCGCCCTATTATGATTACCCGTTCGGCAGCCGCACCACGTCCAGACGCTCGCTCGCTTTGGACGAAGCCGTCTCGCTCGCCCTCTCGAACGCTTCCGCTTACAAGCAATCGCAGTTCGAAGAGCAGATAGCCCGCGAGGATGTCAAACAGGCGCGCGCCGCCTTCTTCCCTGAGATCACCATGCCGCTCACTTACTTCGGGACGACGACTTCCAGAGTGCGCGCCGAAGACGAGCCGCTCACCTTCAGCTACGTCTCTTCGAGCGCGATCAACGAGACCATTGCGCTCGTCAACGCCAGCGGCGAGATAGACCTCTCCGGTCGCCTTCGCGCACAACTTCGTCGCAGCCGTCACCTGCTGGCCGCCGCTCGCGCCGGAGCGCAGGTCGCGCGCCGAGAGTTAGTGCTGGCGACAGTCGATGCATATTACGCGCTCGCGCTGGCCAGACAAAAACGTCGCCTTGCGGATGAAACGTTGGGTCTGTCCGAAGGCTTCGTCAAGGTCTCAGAAGGATTAAAGGCGCGCGGGCAAGGTGAAGAGGCAGACCTGTTTCGCGCCATCTCTGCGGCGCGCACGCGGCGCGACGAGCTTGAGCAGGCGCGTGCGAGTGAAGCAGCGGCGATGGATCTCCTTCGCGCGCTGACTGGCCTGGACTTTAACATCAACGTCTCCGTCCGGCGACTGACAGAGACTGTGCCGACCGTCACGGATTTTCTCGGCTATACTGAAGAGTTGATCAAGGCCAGACCGGAGTTCAATGTCATCGCGGCGCAGAAGCGCGTCGCCGCGCAGGAGGCCCGCCTGGCGCGCGCCGAACGACTGCCGCAACTGACCTATAACATCAACGGCGGTTTTGATGCCGGGGACTTTCGCCCGCTAGGAAGATATGCCGGTGGCTCTGCCACCGTCACGCTCACCATCCCTATCTTCAACTTCGGCGCGAGCCGCAGTCGCGAGGCGCAGGCCCGTCTGCGCGAACAACAGTTAGACTCGCAGCAAGAGAGCCTCGTGCGCCAGCTTCGACAGGAGTTTTACACGACGCGCGCCGCCGCGCTCGCCGCGCTCGACCGTATCCACGATGCGAAGAATGCTTCCGAGGCGGCGCAGCAGAACATCACCATCATCTTCGCTCGCTATCGGCTGAGGAAAGCTGAGATCACCGATGTGATAGACGCGCAGGCTGCCTTTGCCGATTCGCGCGCAGCCTATTACCAGGCGATTGCCGATTACCACACGCAGCGCGTGCGGCTTGAGCCAGACCCCGAACAGGTGCTTCACCCGCGCGCTGTTCAGCCGGAGACTCTGGGCACTGCCGCTCCGCTCGGCTGCACGCTCAATCTGGCGCAAGCGCCCGTCATCGGCGGCTTCCGCTTAGGCATGACGATTGATGAAGTGCAGGCGCGTTTTCCTAACAACCAGATACCAGCGCCAGACGAATTCGGCATCAGTACTCTGCACCTGCGCGGTCTTCAAGCGCCCGCAGGCTCTGCCTTCGAGGGCGCAAACAACATCACCATCGAATTTATGGACGGGCGTCTATCGTATATCAGAGTCAGCTATCCGCCGACGAACCAGTGGGACAACAAGGACGAGTTTGTCGCCAACATCGCCAGCCGTCTAAACGTCAAGGGGCGTTGGAAGCCTTTTTATGATTGGGAAGACAAAACGATCCGCGACAGCGAAGACCTGCGCGACATGGCGCTCGAATGCGAAGGCTTTCGTCTGAGCGCGGGGATCGGCATCGAAGGTCTCGGCGGCAGTGGCGACCAGACTCCGCATCTTGAGCTGGAAGACATCACGGCCGCTCGTACCATCAAAGCACGACAGGATGAAAAAGCCGCGCGCGAGTCCAACGAAGGAACGTCAGGCTCTAAATAGCTCGGCGCTTTTTTTACACGATGACGCTTAACGCTCCCGGCATGATGCGGAAGCTGACGGGCGTCTGCCCGCGCACGTTGCCGTCCGCTTCGACCAGCAGACTTTCTTCCGGCGTAGTAATGTGTACGCTCTCGGCCTGCAAGACGCGAACGCGCGGGTTCAAGAGATGCGCGCCGCGTCGTATGCGCGGCAGCTCGCGCAGGATCGTCGCGCGCGTCAAACCGTCCGAGGCGATCACCACATCCATCTTTCCATCATCGACGCGCGCGTTGGGCGCGAACATCATGCCGCCGCCCGCGTAAGCTCCGTTACTGATGGCGATCAGGTTCGACGTGCATTCGATCTGTGTCGGCGTGCCATTCTCGATTAAGAGAGTGGCGCGACGCTCGCGCCAGCCGACCAGAGCGCCGAGCGCAGCCTGTACAAAACGCGCTTCGCCCGGCAGACGAAGCAAGAGTCCTTTCTGGAGTGCGACGCGCGATGCCACCTCCGCGCCGATCCCTATGGTCGCCGCGTTGAGACAGATAAAGCTGTGCCCGCCCTCTTCCGCTTGCCCGTAGATCACATCCACCCTGCGTCTGCTCGGAGTATCACTCCGCAGATGATCGATCAGGCGCATGGCCCAAGCCTCCGCTGACTCGCGCTTGCCTTCGAGCAGCCCGCGCGCAAAGTCATCACCCGTCCCGGCGGGCAGTATGGCGAGCGCTGCTTCCCCGTTGATCTGCGTGGGAAGAGACTGCGATGCGCCTTCTCTCTCTTCCTCGCCTTCTCTTTGTTCAACGCTATCCGTAAAGAATCCTTCAGCCGCTTCGCTTAAAGTTCCGTCGCCGCCCATGACGGCGATTATCTGATAACCTTCGCTGAGCGCCGCGCGCACTCTCGAAGTCGCATCGCCCGCGTGCGTCGTTTCATGAGCGTCGAAGCAGACCCCTTGCCGCTTGAGTAATTCTTTAACGACGGGCCATGTACCGCGCGCACGCGCGGCGGCGTGGTTGATAATGACGAGCGTTTGTGTCCGGGAACTCATACTCGTACTTAAGAGCATCGAACAAAACTTCCAAACGAATAGAAGGCGAAGAAAGAAATTAACAGGGATGGACAGAGATTGTCAGGATAAAAACAAGGAAGAAAGCATTCGTGCTTTCAAGCTGAAATTTAAAATCTCAAATCTGTTTGCTAAGCCTTGCTTTTATCCTGTTCATCCTGTCCATCCTGTTTGATTCTAACTTAAAATTCCTGACCGCGCGCTTTGGTAAGCGTCTCTCAATCAGCTGAACTCTATCACACCTCTGCCAGAGACTAAGACGCTGCCGACTTTTAATGATAAGCTTAAGGCATTAACTTTAAATGACGGGAGAAGAGATGAAGGCCGAACGAATGCGCGCCGTCAGGATTGTGTCTCATGGCGGCATGGAAGCCTTGGAAGTCGGCTTGGTCGAGAGTCCCGCAGAGCCTTCAGCCGACCGCGTGCGCGTACGTGTGCGCGCAGCCGCTCTGAACCGCGCAGACATCCTCCAACGGAGGGGTTATTATCCTGCGCCGCCCGGCGCTGTCGCAGACATTCCGGGCCTTGAGTTCGCGGGCGAGGTCGAGCAGGTTGGCCCAGAGGTACGCGCATGGCGAGTGGGCCAACGCGTCTTCGGCATCACGGCAGCGGGCGCTCAGGCCGAGTACATCGTCGCTCCGGAAAGCACGCTGGCAGAGATTCCCACTAATCTGGATTGGGCAGAGGCCGCAGCAGTGCCGGAAGTTTTTATCACTGCGCACGACGCTCTCTTTACACAGGCGCGCCTTGAGATGGGCGAGAAGGTGCTCGTTCATGCCGCAGGCTCCGGCGTGGGCACTGCCGCGATTCAACTGGCGAGCGCCGCAGGGGCCGTCGCTTACGGCACTTCACGCACACCCGACAAATTGGAAAGAGCGCGCGAGTATGGACTTCGGGACGGAGTAGCGGTGATTGATGATCCCGCGCGCTTTAGTGATGCGGTGCGCGAGTGGACGGATGGCGCTGGCGTCAATGTCATTCTGGATTTAGTCGGCGGCGCGTATCTCGCCGCCAATCTTGATGCACTCGCCTTGCGAGGCCGTTTGATGCTCGTCGGGACGACCGCAGGCGCGAGCGCGCCGCTTGATTTCGGGAAGGTGATGAGCAAACGTCTTCGCATCACGGGCACTGTCCTGCGCGCGCGTTCCGTGGAAGAGAAGGCTTTGGCGACCAGAAGCTTTGCCGCGCACGTCGTCCCGCTGCTCGCCAGCGGACGGGTGCGCCCTGTGATTGATAAGATTTACAGTCTGGAAGACGTGCGCGCTGCGCACGAGCGTATGGAATCTAACGCGAGCTTTGGCAAGATCGTCCTCTTGATCGACGATCAAGCGAAATAGATAACTGCCGGAAGTGTCTGAGGAAACAAATGATGACCTTGCGTATAATCTTCACCGTCACGCTGATCGTTTTTGTAAATAGCATGCTCTACGGCGCACAGACCACCAATAAGAGTCCGGAGATTGAGCCCGGCGTCGGGCGCGAGTTGGCCCGCTGGCGCGCGGCGCATTACAGCAACGTGCGTTATGCGTTGAC
>DATLMN010000065.1:0-64968 GCA_035537255.1 Pyrinomonadaceae bacterium
CAGCCGACACCTCTGACGAGCAACGTCGAAACAGTCATGCCGTCGCGATTCGCCGGTCTGATCAGCATCTGGCAGCCAACGGAAAAGAAGCCTGGGATAGTCGGCCTACAGCAAAACCCTGATCAGGAGAGGGAAGAAGATGATGAAGTAGTAGGCGTGGGGCCCGCCGCCGATGAAGACACAGCGGAAGAGCCGCCGCCACCTCCACGGGTTGTCGTCGACGAGACACAGCCTCCGCCTCCTCCTGCGCCTGCTCCCAGTCCTGCTGCGCGCCCACAGCTTGCATCACCCGCGCCCGTAGTTCATCTGATGGATTATCGCGGAGCGCTGCTGGCCGATTACCCGCGCGGCGATGGGCGCATTGTTATCCTGAGCGATCCTTTTATCGTCGCCAACAACGGCCTGAGCCGCGCGGACAATTTGCAGCTCGCGCTAAACGTCGTCGCCGGAAGCGGAGGATTGATCGCTTTCGACGAATATCATCAGGGCCACGCCATTGCCAAAAATGAGATGCTGGCCTATTTCGAGGGAACGCCTGTGCTGGCTGCTGTCGGGCAGGCGACCTTGATCGTGCTGCTCGTGCTGTGGACGAGGGGGCGAAGATTTGCGCGCCCGCTGCCGCTCGCGCGCGTAGACCGTCGTTCGAGCCTTGAGTTTGTGGCTTCGATGGCCGAGCTGCAACAGCGTGCGCGCGCCTTCGACTTAGCCATCGAGAATATTTATACGCGCACGCGCCGTGTGCTCGTGCGATACGCCGGGGTCGAGCACAATAGCACGCGCACGGAGATCGCTGCGCGTGTTGCGGCGCGCTCTTCCGTCGACCGCGCGCAACTGGAAACGCTGATGCGCGATTGCGAAGATGCCATCAACGGAGCGCCCATCAGCGCCCGCCGCTCACTTGAATTGATCACACGCCTGCGCGAGGTCGAGCGCTCGCTTGGCCTCAGGATGCGCGCACGCGAAATCAAGCAGGCCAAAGAAAGATGACTCAATTTTGAATTTTAGATTTTGGATTTCGGATTGAAAGACATATCCTATTGCGTCGAAGTCGCTAGCTAATCCAAGAGCCAATTCTAAAATCTAAAATGCTCCAACATGTCTCCTCGACAGTCGAACAGATTCTGACAGAGCTTCGCAAGATCGTCGTCGGCCAGGACGAGCCCATAGAGCAAATCATGGTCGCGCTGCTGGCCGAAGGGCACGCGCTGATCGAGGGCGTGCCGGGCACGGCGAAGACTCTGACCGTCAAGACGCTCGCGCGTATCATCGGCGCAGGTTTTAGCCGCATACAGTTTACGCCAGACCTGATGCCTTCGGACATCACGGGTACGAACGTCTTTAACGTCGCCACCTCGGATTTTACTCTGCGACGAGGGCCTGTCTTTACGGACATCCTGCTGGCGGACGAGATCAACCGCACACCGCCGAAGACGCAGGCCGCGCTCCTTGAAGCGATGGAAGAGCGACAGGTCACGATTGACGGCGATCAGCATCCTCTCTCGCCGCTCTTTACCGTGCTTGCTACGGAAAATCCGATTGAGTACGAAGGCACGTACCCGCTCCCGGAAGCGCAGCTTGATCGCTTCCTGCTCAAAATCCTGCTCGACTATCCCAGTGAGCAGGCGGAGCAACAGGTCGTCGCCAACTGGGACGCTGGCTTTAACGCGCGCCGCCTTGAACAGGTCGACATTCGCCCTCTGGCCGAGCCGGACGCCATCTCAAAGTGTCGCATGGAAGTGCGCGAGGCACGCATGGAGCCTGGCGTGCAGCGTTACATCGTAGAGATCGTGCGCCGCACGCGCGCGCATCCATCCGTGCTTTACGGCGCGAGCCCACGCGCATCCGTTGCGCTCCTGCTCTGCACCAAGGCGCTCTCCGCACTTCGCGGCAGAGAATTCGCCACGCCCGACGACGTGCGCGACATCGCGCGACCCGTACTGCGCCACCGTTTATCGCTACGCGCCGAAGCAGAACTCGACGGCGCAACACCCGACGCCGTCATCACAGACATCTTGCAGACCGTTGAAGTACCAAGATGATTCCATTTTGGATTTTAGATTTTGGGTTTTGGATTGGCACGTTACGCAGGTTGAAAGCCTCGATTCCAAAATTCAACATAACGAATCGCTAATCTAAAATCCAAAATCTAAAATCCAAAATTGACCGATGCGTTTCGTTTTCACCAAACTCTTTTACGTGTTGCTCGCGGTGGGCTTTATTCCGTTGTCGCTCTCCTGGGGGCGGCCCATTTTGCGCTGGGCGACGCTTTTCTTTGACATAGTGCTGATTACGCTGGCGCTGATCGACGCGCGTATGAGCCGCTGGCCTGCGGGTGTCGAGGTCTTGCGCGAGTTCGGCGGGCGCTTTGCCGTCGGCGCGGAGACGGAGGTGCGAGTCCGTGTGCTGAATAACACTGCGAGCGCAGTCACTGTCTGGGTGAAGGACGAGTTTCCGCCGGAGATGGAGTTGAAGGGTTTGCGTGAGGCGCGCATTCGTGTGCAAGCGCTGGAGACGGCCGCGCTCCATTACGAGTTGAAGCCGCCAAAACGCGGGCGCTTCGTTTTCGGCCACACGGCCCTGCGTTATCTTTCGCGTTTTGGTCTGGCGTGGTGTCAAAGGCACGTGGGCGAGCCCTTCGCCGTCAAGGTCTATCCGAATATGCGGCGGGCGCGCGAAGCGGAGTTGAAGGCGCTGGGTGCGCGCTCGCTGGTGGCCGCGCATCGTCGTTCTTCCTGGCGCGGCGAGGGTCGCGAGTTTGAATCTTTGCGCGACTATGTGCGCGGGGACGAACTGCGTCATGTCTCATGGACGGCGACCGCACGACGCGGCAGGCTCGTCACACGTCAGTACCAGATAGAGCGCGATCAAACCATTCTGGTGGCTTTGGACGCCGGGCGTTTGATGACGGCGCGCATAGAGCGCGAGACGAAACTCGATCTGGCGATTCATGCGACGCTGGCGCTGATGTCTGCGGCGGCGCGCGGCGGCGACAATGCCGGAATAGTCGTCTTCGGTCGGCGCATCAAATCTTACCTGCCGCCCAAACGCGGCGGCGAGCACATGGACGCGGCCCTCGAAGCCCTCTACGCCGTCGAGCCGGAGATGATCGAGCCATCCTATGCGCGCGCCTTCGAGTTCATCGCCGCCAACTGTAAGCGGCGCGCTCTGGTCGTCGTCCTCACAGACCTCGTGGACGAAGAGGGCTCGCGCGAGCTGCTGACATCGCTCAAGCTTTTGCGCCCGCGACATCTGCCGCTCGTCGTCACCATAGGGGATCGCGACCTCAAGGAAGTCGTCCGCCACACGCCCGCAACGACGCGCGACCTTTTCACGCAATCCGTCGCCGAAGAGATTATCCATCAACGCGAGGCAGCGCTGCGCCGCGTCGAATCACAGGGCGGCCTCGCGCTCGACGTAACAGCCGCCGCACTCGCGCCGACGCTTCTGGAAAAGTACTTGCAGGTCAAAGAGCGAGGACTACTTTAAAAGGGATGAGGGCGGAGGGATGAGGGATGAAAGAAATGCTGATTCAACTAGCTCAGTTGGTAGAGCGGCAGACTCTTAATCTGTGGTGCAGTAGTTCGAGCATACTTGAATAACTTCTCATTCATCCCTCATCCCTCCGCCCTCATCCCTTTTTTCTCCTCTTCTCTGCCGACGAGTAATAGATAGCTGTAGAGGGCTATGCCGGTCAGAGCGGCGACGCTGAATTTGATCGCGGGATGAATGGGCGCGGGAGAGATAAAGCCTTCGATGATTCCGGCCAGCACGAGCAGCGCGGCGCAACCGGCGATGAGGCGGACGGCTTCGAGGCCGCGCGTCTTCAGAGCATCGGCACGCGACAAATCGCCTGGCACGAGCAGCGCGCTTCCGATCAGGAGGCCCGCGCCTCCGGCGATAAAGATACAGGAAAGCTCTATCACGCCGTGCCCGACGACGAAAGCGAGCAGGTCATTGCCGTAGCCCGCGCGATAGACGAGCGCGAAGAGCGCGCCGAAGAGCGCACCGTTGTAGGCCATCAGATAGAGCGTGCCGACGCCGAACATCGCGCCCAGCGCAAAGGCGTAAAAAGTGACGCCGATGTTGTTCGTCAGAATCTCGCTTGAGCCGACCTGATTCGCCTCATTCAAATCTTCCCACCAGTGTATGCGCGCGTCGACGATGTGACGCATCATCGGATGAATCCCGGCGAACTCTGAAAACTCCGGATCGCGCCAAGTGCCGACAAATCCAATGAGGGCGAAGACCCAGAAGAAGGCGAACGTAATGGCCGTGTAGCGCCATGTGCGGCGAAACGTTTGCGGAAAGTCGCGCGTGAAAAAATCTCGCACACGGCGTCCGCCCTGCGCGTCTGCCTGATAGATGCGGCCATGCGCGCGAATGACCAGACTGTTCAGATAGTTGACCAGACGCGGGTCGCGCGATTCGGCGCGCGCAATCGCCAGGTCAGAGGCCGTGCGGCGATAGATGCGCCCCAGCTCTCGCACCTCCTCGCGATTCAAACGACGCAAAGACGAACGATCCAGCAGCGCCAGTAAATCCTCCAGCCGCTGCCAGGCATTTCGACGCGCTAAGATAAATCGATTAGAAGACATGTGGATAGTTTTCAGTTTTCAGCAATCAGTTTTCAGAAGTTGAAAGCCGCACGACAGGTGTTAATATAAACGCTGGTCGCTGAAAACTAAAAACTGAAAACTATTTGTATGGATCGCCTCGTCGAATGTGTACCAAACTTTAGCGAAGGTCGCAAGCCTGAAGTGATCGAGCGGCTGGCTCAAACCGTCGAGTCTGTCGAAGGCGCGGTCGTCCTGGACACGCACATCGACGCCGATCACAACCGCTCTGTGATTACGTTCGTCGCGGAAGCGGAACAGGTGGTCGAGGCCGCCGTGCGTGTGGTCGCGCTCGCCTCAGAGCTGATCGATCTGCGCCAGCACAGGGGCGAGCACCCGCGTCTTGGCGCAACCGATGTACTGCCTTTTGTTCCCGTGCGCGGCGTGATGATGGAGGACTGCATACGATTGGCCCACGAGGCGGGCGAGCGCATAGCCTTTGAGCTTGGCATTCCCGTCTACTTTTATGAGCGCGCCGCGCGCCGTCCTGATCGTGTGAATCTGGAAGACGTGCGCCGTGGCGGCTACGAGCTGCTGCGCGAAGAGATCGCAAGCGTAGAGCGCCGCGCGCCGGACGTGGGCCCACCACGACTGCATGAAAACGCCGGGGCCATCGTCGTCGGCGCGCGACCTCTGCTCGTCGCCTATAACGTCAATCTGCAAACCGACGATATATCAATCGCCAGACGAATTGCGCACGCCGTGCGCGGGCGCGATGGAGGCTTACGCTATCTTAAAGCGCTCGGCTTCGAGCTTCAGACGCGCGGTATTGTGCAGGTCTCCATGAACCTGATCGATTACGAGAAGACGCAGCTTCATCACGCCTTCGAGGCCGTGCGCCGCGAGGCGTTGCGTTACGGCGTCTCTATCGTGGGCAGCGAGATCGTAGGGCTTATCCCGCAGGCCGCGCTCGACCGCGCCGCCGAATATCATTTACAGATTGAGAATTTCGCGCCCGGACTGGTGCTCGAAAATCGGATCGCAGCGGCGTTCACTGGTAAGGGCGAAAAGGAGACCGTCAGGGATTTCGCGCAGGCCGTGGCGAGCGCAGAGCCTGCGCCGGGCGGTGGCGCGGCTGCTGCACAGGCGGCATCGCTTGGCGCGGCGCTCGGCGAGATGATCGGCCACCTGACTGAGGGGCGTGAAAAATTCGCAGACGTGCAGCAAGAGATAGAGGAAGCGCTCGCAGAGTTAGCGCCGTTGCGCAATCATCTGCGCCTTGCGGCCGCGCGCGATGCGGAGAGTTTTCAGCGCGTCGTGGATGCGCGCGGCCTTCCGCGTTCGACGGAAGATGAGAGAGTCCTGCGCGCCAGCGAGATAGAGGCGGCCTTGAAGGGCGCGGCGACCGTGCCGCTTGAGATTGCCAAGTTGGCGGTGCAGGTGCTTGAGCTGCTTGAAACCCTGTCGGAGATCGGCAATCCGGTTGCCCTGTCGGACGCCGCCACGGGCGCGCAGCTAGCTCTGGCCTCGGTCGCCTCCGCGCGCTACAACGTGCTCGTCAATACGGCGGAGATTGAAGATGAAGAGTTTGCCAGGGAGCATCGTTCGCGCGCAGATGATCTCATGGAGCGCGCGAGGGGAAGCGCCGCGCGCGTCGAAGCCATGTTTATGGATTCAATCAAAGCTTGAGCCGATATTCCAAGAGGGCAATCCGAGCATCCCTTCGGTTTCGTATATTATTTTGAAGTCTGAATGAATTTGGAGAGTAGACGAAGATGAACAGACGATTTTTTCTCAAATCCGCACTGACGCTCACGGCCGTCGCGGGTCTTTCTAGATTCTCAATCGTAGAGGTTTTGGCCCAGAACAATTCTACTGGGAAGAGTGCTTCGGCGCATCTGCCGTTTGCGAAGGTGATTAAAACAGATGCCGAGTGGAAACAACTGCTGACGCCCGAGCAATACTACGTCACGCGGCAGAAGGGCACGGAAGCTCCCTATTCGAGCCCGCTCAACGATATTCACGAGAAAGGTGTTTTCCAGTGCGTCTCCTGCTCGCTGCCGCTGTTTAGCTCAAGTGCGAAGTTCGATTCAAAAACGGGCTGGCCGAGTTTCTGGACACCCATCAACAAAGTCAACGTGCGCGAAGAAGTTGATCGCAGCCTGCCGGAAGTGCGCACGGAAGTCCTCTGCAACCGCTGCGACGCGCACCTGGGGCACGTCTTCGACGACGGCCCTCCGCCGACCGGCCTGCGCTACTGCATGAACGGCGTGGCGATGAAGTTTGTCAGGAAGCGAAAATAAGTGAAGACCTGTTGCAGAGATTAATGCGCGGAAAGAAATTAACAGGGATGGACAGAGATTGTCAGGATAAAAAACAGGAAGAAAGCATTCGTGCTTTACATCTGAAATTTAAAAACTCAACTCATCTTGTTGAGCTTTGCTTTTATCCTGCTTATCCTGTCCATCCTGTTTGATTCTGCTTCGCGCGACTTGTCCCTATATTTTCATTAGCGACCTTTAATCGTCACAGATGCTTTTTGAAGAACGAAGCGATCTTCCAGCCGTCCAGATAAACCCAGGGTTTCTCGCCGCTCGTGTAGTGCCCGCACGGAAGCCATGCCACATCGAGCGCGATTCCTGCGCGCCTTGTCTCTTCAATCACGTCGCGCGAGAGATCGACCGGGAAGGTCAGGTCGTGTCGCGCGGCGATAAAGCGCATCGGTCGCGGCCTGATATTCAAAAGGCGTTTGATAAAGGGCAGCGGCGAAATCGGCAGCCAGTATTCGCGCAGCTCTTCGAGCGTTACATCTTCGCCGAATCCGGCCTTCACATGCTGTGTCGAGATGCCGCGCCACACGACATCCGCGAAATAACCCGAGACGTGGTTAAAGACGCCGACATCTATCTGTTCTTCGTGAGCGTAAGCCAGAAAAGCCGTGCATGAGCCGATGCTCGTGCCCATGATGCCGATCCGGTTGTAGCCTTGATGGTCGATCAGCCAGCGCACAGCCGCGCGCGCATCCAAAACCGCCTGACGCATGGATTGAATCGTGCGACCGATGTTCGAGCTGACGAGATGATCCGCCCGCTCAAGCTCTAAGGGACGGCGCGCCTCGTGATACGGAAGCGTGAGGCGCAGCGCAGAGATGCCTAGCCTGGCGAGCAGGCGACCGAGTTCCATGTGGCTGTGCGGCTGCGCGTTCCACTGCGGAAGAATCACTATGGCCGGGCGACGATCATCCTTTGTCCTGTGCTGGCGGGCGGGGAAAAAGTGCGCACGCACAGTATTGTTTTCCGTTGACGGAGTCCGTATGGCGCTCGTCCAGGTGAGCTGTTGGCCCAACAGTTGATAGTCTTCAATCGGCGGCAGCGCATAAAATTCTTCGCTTCCTTCTAGGGCACGGCGCGCGTGTTCGCGCAACAGCTCGCGCGGGTCGTCTCCGTTCGCGTGATCCGTAATGAAAGACGTGCCCCACTCAAAGGGACGCACCACTCTGTTTTTATCGCGCTGCGAAAGATGGCGCTCGCGCGCGCGTATCAACCGTCCGAGCAAATCCTTTTCACTGCCTCTCGTAAACTTTTACCGTCCCTCAACGGGTTCGAGCCCTGCGACGAGCGAACCATCCTAAAGAAAAGAGCTGTAAAAGTAAAAAGCAGAGGCGAAGGGAACTCTCATTCCTTCGCCTCTGCTCTTAAACCCTAAAGGGTTCTTCCCCTCAGCTTATGGCCGCTGCATCCAGAAGTTGTAGCTGCCGCTGCCGCTGTAAGAAACGATACGCCAGGTGTAATAACCCGCCGTGCCGGTGTAGGTGACGTTCTCGGTTGAGGTGGCGCTTGTCCCGCTCGCCACATTGACCCACGTCGAGCCGTTCCACTTTTGCAGGTACAGGTCGAAGTCAGCACCCGAAGTTGGCCCACGCAGCCAGCCTCTGTGCGTGCCGGAGACTGAGCTGTAATAGTAAGTGCCGTCCGGCTGGAACTGAGCCGCGCCTGTGCCAGAGAGAGAGCCGCTGTAGGCTTCGCAGGCCGTGCAGGGAGCGCCACCTGTGCCGCCGCCAGTGGTCAGCAGCGAGTAGAGAAGGAGATTCGGCGAGCCCGTGCCGATTCCAGTCAGGCGGCCGGAGGTCGCCGTGCTGGTAATCGCGCTCGCAACGGTCGCGGGCGAGGCGGTCGGGTTGTTTTGTAGATAGAGCGCCGCGACTCCGGCGACGTGCGGTGACGCCATCGAAGTGCCGCTGATCGTATTGGTCGCCGTATCACTCGTGTACCATGACGAAGTAATGCTTGTGCCCGGCGCGAACAGATCAAGACACGTGCCGTAATTCGAGGTCGAAGCACGCGCATCCGTGCTCGTCGAGTTGCCGACAGTAATCGCTGCGGCCACACGCGCAGGCGAATAGTTACAGGCGTTCAAACCGTCATTGCCGGCGGCAATCGCATAAGTCACGCCAGAGTTAATAGAGTTCTGCACTGCCGTATCGAGCGTCGGCGACGCGCCGCCACCCAGACTCATGTTAGCGACAGCAGGGTTCTGGTGATTGGCCGTCACCCAGTCAACGCCAGCGATGACGGTCGAGTCCGTGCCGTTGCCCGCGCAGTCGAGCACGCGCACCGCATGAAGGCTGACGCCTTTGGCGACGCCGTAGGTGCTGCCGCCGACAGTGCCCGCGACATGCGTGCCGTGTCCGGCGCAGTCGTTGCCGTTCTGCCCGTCGCCGATGGAGTCGAAGACCTTGTTGGCGCGTCCGCCGAACTGTGTGTGGGTGGTGCGAATGCCTGTGTCTATGACGTAGACGTGAACGCCTGCGCCGGTCGGGGTGTAAGTGTAGTTGCCGTCGAGCGGACGGTCACGCTGGTCTATGCGGTCGAGTCCCCACGTTGCACCCGTCTGCGTTGTATCGCCGTGAATGATACCGTCCTCTTCCACGTACGCCACGCGCGCATCCTGACTGAGCGCCAGCGCATCCGCTTCAGCGATCTCGATTGAGAAACCGCTGACGGCGTGTTTGTAGACGTGCTTGACCTTACCGTTGTAGATCGCTGCGAGGTTCTCTGCGATCTCCTTCGCGGCTGAGCCTTCGCCTTTTGCCCGACGGCCCAATCTTCAAGCACTACGATGTAGCTGTTCTCTACCCTTTTCTCTTTTTTACGAATTTTGTCTTTAGAGCCTTGACCCTGAACCGAACCGGAAATGAACATCATGGCGCACATCGCCGCCAAGACCACCGCTGTCACAAATTTCTTCATCTTTACTCCTTCGCTCATGTTGAGAGGTTAATCGTGAGTGGTAAATAAATTAGCGAACGGGGCTGTCGAAAAAACTCCTCCTTGATGAAGTACCTACGAGCTCCAAGTGGCGAGGCTTACGAGGTTCGTAGAAAAAGGGTGATGGGGAGCTTCCATGGAAGCTCCCCATCTTTTTAATCGTGGTTACTTGCCTGTCCGCGCCATCGCGGCATCGGCGTTAACCAGACCATTACCGAACGTTGTGTCATAGCCCGCCGCGCCGAGGTCTGTGGCGGACTTCTTCAGCGCGTCTTCAATCGCAGCAGCCGTATAAGTGGGATTGGCTGCCCAGATCAGAGCCGCGACACCTGTGACATGCGGCGTCGCCATAGACGTGCCGCTGTTGTAATCCCAGTTGGTCGCCTTGTTGACGACTGTGCCGTTCGTGCCAGCCTGAGCGATAAGCGTCGCGCCCGTCACGTCCGAGACGGTCACGGCGGGAACCCATGCGCGTCCGTCCGTAGTGGTGGCTGCGCCGAGCGTGCCGCCGAAATCTCCTGCCACGTTGTTGTAAACGATGGCCGCGACTGCTCCGGCGTTCATCGCGTTCTGGACTTTTTCGGCA
Source organism: Pyrinomonadaceae bacterium (assembly GCA_035537255.1). Taxonomy (GTDB): domain Bacteria; phylum Acidobacteriota; class Blastocatellia; order Pyrinomonadales; family Pyrinomonadaceae; genus DASQYE01. The sequence goes on from DATLMN010000065.1 coordinate 10,407, forward strand.
AAGCTGAGCGTGCCCCGCTGGATAACCGCGATGTTACCCGAGACGGAAGCCGGAAATTCGCCGACCTGACCGAGGCCGCAGTTGACCAGCGTGCGTGTGATGCCGTTGGTCTGACCCGCGAAAGTCATCCCGAAGGCCGCGAAAGTCGCGGTGCTCGTCACGGAAGTGTCAAAGCCCTGTCCAAGCGGCACACTGGAAGCAACGTCGACGCCCGGGCCGACCAGGTCTATGGCCGTCGTTCCGCGATTCGAGAAGCTCGCAATGGCATTGTTCTTATCCACAGCGCCGACCGCGAGGTTGACCGTGTAGGCCGCAGGATAGCTGACCTGATTGGTGAAACCGTCGTTGCCCGTGGCCGCGACGATGATCGCGCCGTACTTGTTGCGGCAGTCGTTATAGAAGCGCTGCTCGGAAAGGGAAGGAGCGCCGCCGCCTAGACTCATGTTGACGAGGTCGACCTTCGGCCCTGCGGCGTCAGAGACGAGCCACTTGACACCGGCCATGATGCCGGAGCTTGAGCCTGTCGCAGTGCCGCTGGCCGCATCGCCCTTGAGGACGCGCGCATGATACAGACGCGCACTGTAGGCAGCGCCGTAGACGCCATAGTTGCTGCCCCTGACGCCTAGAATCGTTCCGGCCACGTGCGTGCCGTGCGACTCCAAGGGATCGTTATTCCACCAGGGATTGCCGTCCCTTTCGAACGTGTCGTAACCGGCCACGTAGTTGGCCGCGATGTCCGGATGCGTGTAGTCCAGACCCGTGTCGGCGATGCCTACTTTAAAGCTCGCGCCGGAATATCCGCGCGCGTGAACGTTGGTCGTCTTTGTAGTTACCAAGCCGTAAAGGCCGTTGGTAGCGGTCGGCACGAGTTCGCTGGTCGTGAGGTCTGAGAGTCCCATCGCGTAGCGCATGGGTTCCTGTTCGACGTATTCGACGTTGGGATTATTTTGAAGTGCGGCAAGCTGATTGGGATTATGAATCTCTATAGCAATGAATCTTTGTTCGGGGAACTCGTGACGCACTGTAGCGCCGTGAGACTTAACCATCGCGCGGTTGGCGGCTGTCACGCCGTTTTTGAAAGAGACGAAATACCTGCCTTCGGCAAAGTCCGGGCGATGCGAGGCGGCTGCTGATTGTGTCTGATCCGAGAAGCGACCGCCTGAAGGGCCATCCAGGCGATTACGCCCCTGCTGACCAACGACAAGGACAGAAGCAAGCGTCATAGCGCATAAAGCTACTGCAAGGGATAACGCGAAAACTTTCTTCATCTAAATCTCCTCTGAATTTGGAAGTAAGGGTTGGTGAGAGAGGAGGCCCGTCTTCGACGGCCTCGATTGCTGGGGGAGGATAGCGCGCAAAATGATACCCACGGCACAAGTATTAAGGTAGAGAAGACGTAACTCTCCGCCGGAGCGCGAGGTTATGAATTTTTCGTTTTATTAGCCGCCCCGTTACCGCTCAGATTGAGATCAAACTTATGGCACAGGCCGGCGAAGTGAGTTACAGGCAGCCTCTGACTGTAGGGGGATGCGCAGTATAACTACCCTTCTTGATTAATGCAAGGCGGGATTGCAAATATTCTTGCAACGGGGAAAATATTTTTCCGGGAGGGTACGCCCTAGCGTCTACGCTCAAGTAAACGCCGCCACATTTGGGGCAAAAGGAGGGCTGTCTGCGAGACTCTACCCGTGCTGAAACGGCGCGCAAAGCCCCTAAAAAGGCTTGCGGCCTGCGGTGTATAGCCGAACCACCAGAGGTCTCTAATCCCGCTCAGGCGATTGACGTGGACGTGCTGCGGCGTGACCAGTTCCAACAGCCCCAAGCGGCCATGCGTGCGCCCCAGGCCGCTCTGTTTGACGCCGCCCCAGGGGGTTTGCGCCACCCCGTGTGTGTAGAGCACTTCGTTGACCATCACCGTGCCCGCTTCCAGGCGTTCGGCTATGCGGCGTCCGCGCGCCACATTTCGCGTCCACACGCTGGCAGTTAGACCGAAGACGCTATCATTGGCTAAAGAGACGGCCTCGTCCTCCGTCTTAAAAGTCATCAGGGGCAGCACAGGCCCGAAGGTCTCCTCGCGCATGACCATCATCCTGTGATCGACGCCTGAGAGGATTGTCGGCTGATAAAACGGGCCTTCCAGACCTTCTGTGCGCGCGCCGCCCGTCAGCGCGCGTGCTCCCTGATTGATCGCGTCTTTGACATGCTCTTCGACGATTGAGAGTTGTCGCTCGCTGGACATCGCGCCGATGTCCGTATCCTCTGTCGTCCCCTTATTCTGGCGAAGCGCGCGCGTCTCCTTGATAATGCGTTCGATAAACTGCGGAGCGATGCTTTCATGCACGTAGAGGCGCTCGACCGAAGCGCAGGCTTGGCCGGAATTACTGAACGCGCCCCACACGGCTGCGCTCGCGGCCGTCTCTAGGTCTGCATCCTCAAGCACGATCATGGGGTCTTTGCCGCCAAGCTCTAAAACGACCGGAATCAGATGGCGCGCGGCACGCTCGGCGACGCGTCGTCCCGTCGCCACGCTTCCCGTAAACATGATCTTGTCAACGCCCGCGTCGACGAGCGCCGCGCCCGTCTGTCCCTCGCCAGTCACCACGTGCAGCAATCCTTCGGGCAAACCTGCGCGCGCGAATATATCTTTGATCTTAAGTCCCGTCAGCGGCGTCAATTCGCTCGGCTTCAACACGACAGCATTGCCCGCCATCAGTGCCATCACCACTTCGCCCAGGGGGATGGCCCAGGGGAAATTCCAGGGAGAGATGATACCGACCACGCCCAGCGGTTTGTAGATGATGCGCGACGAGCGCGCCATTAGGCCGTATTGTCCGATGTCTACCTTTTCCGGTTTGAGCAGACGCGCGGTGTTGCGCGCGAAGAATTGCATCAGGTCGAGCGTCGGCGTGATCTCCATCGAGATGGCTTCGATCAAGGGCTTACCCGTCTCTCTGGAAATGAGGCGTGCGATCTCTTCAATCTCTTCGAGCGCGACTTGGCGGGCACGCGTGATAAAGCGCCCGCGCTCTCCGTAAGAGAGCTTGGCCCAAGCGCTCTGCGCCGCGCGCGCACTCCTTACCGCCTCAGCAACATCTTCCGCAGAGGCTATTGATACGCGCCCTATCTCTTCGCCCGTCGCCGGATCGCGCGAGACGATTTCCGCAGCTTGCTTTGTCTCTCTGTCGAGTGTTTGCGTGCTCATTCTCGTATGTGTCTCTCGTCCGGCTACGGATTATCGCTCATAAAGAGTCGCGGGCGAAAGGGTAAATCAACACGCGGGCTCTAAAAAGTGGCTTGAGACTTTGGCCCATATATCCCTGATCCTGGTTTCCGTGCGGCCAGTAATCTCAGTTACAATGTCCGTTCACCGCCAGTGCCGCGAAAAATTAGTTCTTATCCAGAAGGAGAAGAAGCCATCATGCCAAGACCACAGCTCGCGCAGTTTATGGAGCGTTTGGGCCAGGACTCAGTCGCCATCATCAGTAGCGCTCCCGAAGCCACGCGCTCGAACGACACGAACTATCGCTATCGTCAAAACTCCGACTTCTATTACCTGACGGGCTTTGACGAGCCCGAAGCAATCGCCGTCATTGCTCCGAACAAGGAACAGAAATTCACGCTGTTTGTCCGGCCGCGCGATCCCGAAAGAGAGATTTGGGACGGCCGCCGCGCCGGAGTCGAGGGAGCGCTCAAAGAGTACGGCGCGGACGCTGCCTTTCCCATCTCGGAATTCAGAGAAAAACTGGTCGACCTCATCAGCAACGCGCGCAACCTCTATTATCGCATCGGCGCTGGCAACCCTGAGCTTGACGACCAGCTCATACGACAGATCGCGAGTATGCGTATCCTCGGGCGCAAAAACATCAATCCGCCGGAAGCCATCATAGACCCCGGCGCAATCCTGCACGAGATGCGCCTGATCAAAAGCGCGGACGAGATAGAGCTGATGCAGCGCGCCGCAGACATCGCCGCAGAGGCTCATGTCGAAGCGATGAAACAGGTGCGCCCCGGCATGATGGAATACGAGATCGAAGCTCTGCTCGAATTCAATTTCCGCAAGAACGGCGCAAACGCTCCGGCCTACACTTCCATCTGCGGCGGTGGGCCAAACGCGACCGTGCTTCACTACGTCACCAACGATGCGAAGCTGCGCGACGGCGACCTCCTGCTGGTCGACGCGGGAGCGGAATACAAGGGTTATGCTTCGGACATCACGCGCACTTTCCCGGTCAACGGGCGTTACACCCCGGCGCAGCGCGACATCTACGATCTGGTGCTGGCCACGCAAGTTGATTGCGTCAAGCGTGCGCGTCCCGGCGTTACTATGGACGAGCTGAAAAATCATTCGATAGAGATGTTGACGGAAGGCATGGTGCGTTTGGGCTTGCTTGAGGGCGAGCCTTCTAAGCTGATCGAAGAGGAGAAATACAAACAGTTCTACATGCACGGGCTCGGCCACTTTCTAGGCATAGACGTGCATGACGTGGGCCGCTATTACCACGATGGTGAGTCGCGACGCCTTGAGCCCGGCATGGTCATCACGGTCGAACCGGGCCTCTACGTCTCGGAGAATACTGAGAACATCCCGGACAAGTATCGCGGCATAGGCGTGCGCATCGAAGACGACGTGCTCATCACAGAGGACGGCCAGCGCGTGCTCTCAAGCAAAGTGCCCAAGCAGGCCGAAGAGATCGAACAGTTAATGGCGCGCTAAGAGCGTGAAGGAACAAGCGCCGCCAAAGCGATAGAGTGACAGCCCCTGAAAGGGGCGAAAGAATATAGCCCACGGCTGATGCCGCGGGGACAAGTGTCATACAGAGAGTAAGAGCCCCGAAGGGGCGAAAGAGATTCGTGTTTAAGATTTACTCAACACGGATTTCTCTCGCCCCTCCGGGGCTCTGATTTTTGTTTAGCCGTGTGCCCATGACTCACGTCATGGTCTACATTACGCTCGCCCCTTGCAGGGGCTTCACTACGCATGCGCCTTTCATGGGCTTGGAGTGGAATTATTCCGTGAGTGGGCATGGGGATTGGTCGGCATGATCCAGAGTTCGATGGTTAATTCTTCCAGACTGTCGCCCTCTCTCGTGTAGACACGATACGGTTCGATGCCGAGTTCGTCGACCAGATATTTTCTGGCACGCTCAAGACGCGCTTCGGCCTCACCGGCGACCATCTTCTCGCCGGAGCGGAGCGTGATGATGCCCATCGTATGCGGGTCGCCGCGTAACCTTGAGGCGAAGTTTCCGAGTCTGGCCTTCTCTTCTTCCAGAGATGCTGTGCCCAAAAACGTATCGAACTTTCGATCAGGGCAAAACGCCTTGACCTGCACGCCGTACGAAGCTGCTCTGGAACAACTCCCCCACTGGCCGCCGCCCACTTCGACGGTTGCTCTGAGGCCCACCTCAATATCCGCCGAAGCGTTCACGGTCGCGACCCTGATCGTCGGCGTGCCCTGACCGCTGATGATCCGGCCCGCCGAAACCGTCCAGTGATAGGTATGCTGAACATTCGGATCGACGCCAAGGACGCCCGCCGTAAACGTCACCTCGGCATCCGGGCAGATAATTGCGCTCGGAGTTTCCATCGTAATCTCAGGACACTCTGATTGAGGAGGAGATGTTGTTGTGTTGCCTGTGACCGGAATGAGGAGGGCTGGAATCAGCAATGAAAGAGAGATCAAAAAAGCTCGCATGGACTTACTACTCCTGTCCATTACTTTACGCCGCTTTTCCGTAGCTCTGCAACAAGTTTTTACTGAAGGGTCTGCTCTAAGAGTGAAAGCAGTTAATTTGTCGCCTTGAGGTTTAGCGATTCTGTTTTCGCGGGCGCTTTGGTTGGGCGGGGTCAGGAATGATCTCTACTTCGCCGGGGTCAATGGTGCTGGTAGCGTCAGGTTCAATGGGCGGGAAGTTGGCTGGCAATGCCCACAGCTCGACCGTCAGTTCTTCTCTGTAGCCGCCATCTATCGTCACAATGCGCGAGGCTTGAATCCCTCGCTCGTTGACCAGATGGTTTTTTGCACGATCCAGTCTCTTTTCAGCCTCATTGACTCTGGCGCGTCTTCCGGCATAGACCAGAATGTAACCGACGGCCGTTGACTCTTCGTGTAACTGAAAAGCGAAGTTATCGAGTCGCGCTTTCTCATCTTCGAAGTCAATATCACCATACTCGTCGAACTTACGAGGGTGGCCGGACACGATGATTTTCCTCGTGAACGATGCTGTTTTCGGACACGTTCCTCTTATCCCACTGACTTCGACCGTCGCCGTGATTTGTCTGTCTGCTAGCCCCTTCGTATCAACTGTGATGCTGTTTGTCCCTTGTCCTTTGATGATTGTTCCTTCCGAAACTGTCCAGTTGAAGCCCGGCCGAAAGTTCGCATCGGCCCCGTTGATTTTGACGGTGAAGGTGGCGGGATCGCCCTGCATTGTTGCATCCAGACACTTCTCGCACTCAATCGTGATGGCCGGGCATTCGGGCTTCACATGCGGCGCAGATGTTCCGGCCTCAAGAGTAAGTGGAGCGAGCGCGAGCAATAACGTCAGTGTGCAGAGGACTGGGCGCATGGACTTACTTCTCCTGTCCATTACTTTACGCTGTTGTTCGAGAGTTCAGCAACGATCTCGCGCACTGCCTGGCGGCCTCTTTCGACTTCGTCTGGTTTGAATGAGATTGCGCCGACGACGGCGTGGCCGCCACCGCCGTAGCGCTCGCAGATCGAGGCTATGTTGTGCGTGCGCGGGCGCGGACTCCAGGGGTTCGAGCCCACGGAAATCTTCGTGCGAAGGGCCCCGCGCGTCAGCGCCACCGAATAGGTCGTCTCCGGATAAAGATAATAGGGAATAAATTTATTGAAGCCTTCTACACGCTCGTCGACCAGATCGAACTGCACGACGCCGTTGCTGTAAACGGCCTTGCGCCGGATCGCTTCGAGCGTGTCCAGATGACGATTGAAGATCGGGCGAAAGCGACGCTGTACCTCCTGGCTCAAAGCCACGTCGTCCAGGGGGCGTGTGACCAACTCGCGTATAATGCGCTCGATAAAGAGATCGTCCGGGTCGCTTTCGATGACCTGCATCAATTGCAGGGCGGGTGCGCCAAGCTCCACGCACTGCGCTGCGGATTCGTAGAGCGCGCCGTCTATGATATGAGCCCAGCGGACGAGCGGCTCGTGCATCTCTTCGTGAAACTGGAAGCGCGTCTGTGCAATATCGCTGATCAGCTCAGTGCAGGACTTGCGCGTTGCGTCCAGAAATTTCTGGCCCGAGCGGTCGCGCCTGTAATGCTCTTCATCCTCTGTGGTGAGAAAGGCCGACTGGTGATGATCGAACCACCAGGTCAGGCGCTCCGAGGTGGAGTATTTAAAATCGACGATGGCGTTCTCGTCGCCGTCGAACATCTCTTCGTCGAAGAGCGCTCCCGGTCGATGCAGCAGGCTGGTGTAAGCTACTTCCGCACGGTGGCGCACGCGCTCCGTGTAGAATCTAGTAAAGACTGCGGCCGAAGCCACGCCGTCAAAGCAGTGTCCGTGATAAAGTAAGCGAAGTCTCATAAGTACCAGCTCAGCGGAAGTCCCTTGTGGATAAAATTTCTGAAGTGCGTCATCTTAGCAGCAGTGCGGTTTGATTGAAAAACGGAGAGGGACATTAGAGGATGTCTGACACGGAGCGCGTGCGCGAGACCAACGACCGTTTCTATGCGGCGATGAATTCGCTGGACATCAGCGAGATGGACGAAGTGTGGATGGACGACACTGCGGCCGTCTGCGTGCATCCGGGCCGCGAAGCCATCCTCGGCTACGAGCGCATACGCGAAAGCTGGCTGATGATCTTTGCCGCGACAGACTCTATGATGATCGCCTCGACCAACGAGCTTGTAACGGTCGCGGGCGACATTGCCTGGGTCGCCTGTACCGAGACCATTTCGATCATGACGGACGAAGGGCTGGCGGCCGCCGCCGCGCAGGCCACAAACATCTTTCGTCGCCGTAATGATGGCTGGCGCATGATCCTGCATCATGCCTCGCCAGTGCCTTTGACCACGCAAGACGAATGGCCCGATGTGATTAATTGAGGAATACAGGAAAGAACCACGAAAAAAAGCAGATGTCAGATGTCAGATGCTGGATGCTAGTCAAAGCATTTCTCTAACATCTAACATCCGGCATCTGCTCTTTATTGTTGCTTGCAGGGCGTGACGGCAGTAGTTGATGTTTGGGGTTGTTGCAGGAAGGCTGCCGGCTTGGCGTCTAATCCAAGACGCTCGCGTATAAACTTCTCGACATCGGCTTCGATCAGCTCGCCGTTGACGACCCAGGCCGATTCCGTCAACACGTCGCCTGTCTTTTTCAATTTCGACGGCTCAAGAAAGATGTTCCAGGGCGAGCCCCAGCGGCGCGTATCTCCCGCCAGTTGTCGATAACCGTAATGCGTCGTCTTGTCGCGATCTTCGCGCGCTTCGGATTCCGTCACCACGGTATAGGGCGCGCCCGCTTCGCCGAAGTATGCGCGCGCATCTGCGGCGGTAGCGTACTCGCTGACGGCGACGACATCCAAGCCCTGCGCCCTGTACTTCTCATAGAGGCGTGCGGCCACCGGCGCTTCGTTGCGCCAGTTGGGACACCACGGCGCGAAATAGACGACCATCACTAGACGCTTGCCCTGCACGAGCGAGCGCAGGTTGACGGGCGAGCCGTCCTTCACACTCTTATACGTCCAGTCCTTGTAGTTAACCGTCTTCTCTACGAGCGGCGAGTATTCATGACCGTCCTGCGCGCTTGCCGACACGGGCGCGAGCGCGAATATAAGAGCGACGAAGAAAAAAAGTCTGCGCATTGATACTACTCCAAGATAGTTTTCAGTTTTCAGTAATCAGTTTTCAGTTAAAACAAAAAGCTGAAAACTCAAAACTGAAAACTGTTCATTGATTCCTCGCTGTGACCGGCGTTTCGTCTAGCAGCGGCTTGATGGCGTCTTCAAAGACTTTGCGGCCGCGCGCGCCGATGATCTTCTGTCGAATGCGACCTTCGCGGTCGATGATATAAGTCGTCGGCAAAGAGGGAATACCGCCGAACAGAGATTGCACGCCCTCGCCGTTCATCAGGATCGTGTAGTCCTGCGGCAGCTCCTGCTGAAATTCCCTGACGCCCTCCTCTGTGTCGTCCCAGGAAACGCCGATGATCGTCAATCCCTGATCTTTTAAATCCTTCTGCATAGCGTTCAGCTCTGGAATCTCTGCGCGACAGGGGCCGCACCATGTGGCCCAGAAGTTGAGCATCACGACGCGCCCGCGCAGCTCGCTCAAGTGAAACTGCTGGCCTTCGAGCTTGTTCAAAGCGAAGTCCGGGGCGGGCGCAAACGTGCTGTTCGCGGGCGCGGGCGGCGCGTTTGCTTCAAGAGGCGCTGGCGGTTCAAACTTTATGTAGGATTCCAGATTAGGTATAAATTTTGCGATTACGCTCGCCATTCGAGTTGTATAGTTGGCGGCCACCACGATGCCGATCATAATCAGCATCACGCCGGAGAAAACCTCAACCTTGTGCAGGTGCTTGCGAAACTTTGAGTAGAAGCCCAGGAAACGATTGATGCCGAGTCCCGTCAAGAGAAACGGCAGCGCCAGACCCGCCGCGTAGAAAGAAGAGAGCATGAGGCCGCTCTTCCATCCACCGCTTGTCGCCGCCAGGCCAATGATGCCGCCCAGGATTGGGCCAATGCACGGCGTCCATCCGGCGGCAAAGGCCATCCCCAGGGTCAGCGACCCGAGCATCCCGCGCGGCTTCTGCTGCGAAAAGAAACGCGTGTCTTTGTAAAGCGCGCCGATCTTCAGGACGCCGATCAATTGTAAACCAAATCCGATGATGATCAGCCCGCCCGCGATGCGCAACCATTGATTGGCGAGAACCGCAGAGCCAATCAATCCGGCGAGCGCTCCTAAAGAGATGAAGATCATCGAAAGCCCCGCGTTGAAGGCGAGCGAGTTTAAGATCACTGCGCGCCGAGCACCCGCGCGCGAGCCGTCTTCACCTTTCAGGCGGTCAATGCTCACGCCGGAAATCAGCGAGATATAGCCTGGGACGAGCGGCAGCACGCAGGGCGAGATAAACGAAGCGACGCCCGCGATGAAAGCAATCGGAATGATGGAGATGTAAGAACTATCCATAATTTTTAAGGAAGCTCAGCTGCTTTTTAATCCTCGCGCTGCTGGCCGGAAGATTCTTCCACACGTTCCGTGGCCGTGCGGCCGAACCCTTGCCCCCACCTTGGAAGATACGACCGACAGTATAGCAAAGGTTTCGTCTCAAGGCGGAGGCGCGAGCGCCTCTCTGGCACTCAGCCGCTTAGCCCCAGACCTTCTCCACAACGCGACATTTAAATAGATGCCCGACAAAGCGGACAAACAGGAGAGCGCCGACATTAATATGAGCAGGTAAACCTGCCACGCTCCGGCGAAGAAATAGAAATGCGCCTGGCGAAAATAGCGCGTCATCCATCCGGGCGGCGGCGTCTGAATAACCGCGCCGGTCTCCGCATCGATCAGCAGCGAATCCGCGCCCATCCCACCCACGGCCTGATACACTGGCCGCCCGTCGCGCACCAGCAGCGTCAGCGCCGTCGTCGGCAACTCTCTTCCGGCGTACTCGTTGGCGCGCCTGATCGCCTCCACCGTCGTGATGCGGACACGCGCCGCATCTATCTTCTCAACCTTCCCGCCCTCGACAGCGCCCGGCCATGCGTACAGCAACCCGCTCGAAGCCCAGGCCAGAACGGGCAAGGCCACAATAATTCCCAACCACGTATGCGCACGATAAATAAGAGATCGCATAAAGAGAGTGACGAGCGATGTGTGGCAAGTAGAGCGCGAAAGCGTACCCTTTCAAATACCGCCTGACAATAAGAGCATAAACTCCGGCGTTCCTCATTAAAGGAATGATAGTTGTTTTACCGAAGCGCCTGCCACAATTTTTGGATTATCACGATGGTCAACGTTCAGCTCGATTTTCAGGGCGTCTGCTCAGGAGCTTTCTCTGGCGGCTTATTCTGCTGCTCAATCTCCTGCCATGGAATTTTATTGGGGGCCTCGTTGGTTTTATGGCCATAGAAAAGTCCCATCACATGTTTGTCATACTCCTTCTCGGCCTCTGCCACTCCCCACGCGCCCTCCCGGCACAGGAACAATACCAGACCGCTCAGAAGGACGAGAATAATAAAACGGGTCGCGAAAGTCTTCCAATTATCGGTGACAGGCCCCACCGACTCTGTTTGAGCGCTACCCTCGGAAGTTGCGTCGATGACACTAGCACTATCTTCAGAAGTTGGGTCAGTAACTTTATCGCCACCCTCGGAAGTTGCCTCGGCAACTCTAAGGGTTCTGGCTTTTATCCACCTGAAAAGAGCCTCCAGCCCTGCCAAAGCGGTGAGCAGTAGAAGAGTACCCAGCAGAAATAGCCCGTTAAAGACGGCTCCGCGCAGCACTACTATTCGACTATGCAGCGGCATGAGGACTTCATGGCCCTTGGGCGAATTGAAGACCTTATACTTCTGAAAATTATAGATCGAATGATAGCCCTTCGTTACTTCTTCCATTACTTCTTCCGTCGGTTTTGGCCCAGCCAACTTTACCTTTCTTTCGATCTCCTTAATATCCGGCAGGCCGGGGAAGTCCTTCGGGTCTAACTTATAAAATTTGTCCTTGTAATACGCCTTCATCATCACATCAGTCCGTATTTCGCCATCTGCCTTTATTTCTACGCCTGAAATATTACGGCTCTCGTTAAAGAGCTTATCCGCGAGAGGAAAAATCACTGTGCCCAGGCAATAAGCTAAGCCCAGTATGAATGTGCCGATCAGGGCAAAGGGCTGCTCGTTGTTCTTCAGGAAGCCCCGCACTTTGTTAAAGAGATTCTTCCTTGTAAATAAATAGTAGAGAATATAAGCAAGGATAAGCAGCCAGGGAATAGCCATCAGGCCAACGACGACTGTTTCGAATGCCAGCTTAATATCTTCCATGATTTTCTCCTGATGCGGCGTGAGTCCTTCGGCGGACACTTGCGGATACAATCCCAGAGCCCAAAGACAGTTGAAAAACCATCTCCGTTACCAACTCTCTTCAACAGAGCGACTGCGCGAGGAGCGTATGAGCAGCCCGGAAGAGTTCTATAATTATATGACTGAAGCTTTAGTTACGTTTCAAATGATTGAATGTCTGTTTTTAGACGCGAGAGTCCGTAGAAGTGGTCAGCCGTTATAAGATGAGTTCGGGCGATCAGCTTAATTGATCGCCCCGCGCCCTTTACTGCTCTTGAATCAGTTTCTCAAGCATGGCGGCAACCTCATGCGCCGTGCCCTGATCTCCGCCGGTGTCTATGAAGCGGACGATGCCGCGACGGTCTATCAGCACGGCGGTCGGAATACCCATCACGCCGTAGTTGAGCATGTTGTCCTCGTTGGCGGCAATCGCGATGCCGTAGGGCAGAGCGTGCTCTTTCTTGAATTTCTCGACGAAGGTCACCTCTTCGGGCTGACTCACCGCGCGACCGGCGGCCGTGCCGTAGTACTGCGTCATGCCGACGATGACCAATCCCTTGTCCTTATATTTCTCGTACCAGGCTTTGAGATGCGGGAAGGCTATGATGCAAGGGCCGCACCAGGTGGCCCAGAAATCCAGAAGCACTACACGCCCGCGAAGCTCGGAGATTTTCAGCGGCTGCTGGTCTATCCACCTAACAATAGTAATCTCCGGCGCGACTTCGCCCTGAACGCGTAGCTGGCGCTTCTTGCGCCCCAGACTGTAGAGAAGATTGCGCTGTGTGGCCGCGTCCTTTACCTTCGCGTTGACGAAGGCAATGGATTCGTCAATCATCTTCATCGCTTCGGGTTTGCGCCCGCTCTCGATCAGAATTTCAGAGAGCTTCGCGGTGGTGTCAGCATAAAGGCGCACGGACTGTGAAAGGAGCGCCGCACTGCGAATCTCTTCCAGGACAGCAATCGCTTCGTCCGTTCTCTTCTTTTCAGCATAGATGTCTGCGAGCAGAGTCCCCGCCGTATAGAGCGAGAAGTCGCGCGCCGTTGGGTTCGACGCGAGCGGCTTGACCAGCTTGGCGGCTTTGAATGCTTCTTCGGCGTGAGACGTGGCGCGCTCTGTCTGTCCAGCTTTGCGGTAAGCCGTGGTCAGCGATTTTTCGATGGCGACTCTCTCACTTGGCTTCTGCGGCTCGTGCGCGACGTAGGCGGCGAGCGCGCTCTCTGCATCCTCAAGACGATCCGTGCGGGCGGCGCGTTGCGCGACGATGTAGCGCGCGCCCTGCGCCTTCTCGCCCGACGGAGCGGGGTCTGCGGCCAGATATTTTTTCAGTGCGTCGAGCGTCCCTTCAGCATTGTCCGCCATGTTGTGCAGCATTCCCAGAAAGTAAAAGTCTTCGCCCGCGAGAGCGGCGCGTGTTTGAAGCTGCGCGGCGTAACGCGCGGCCATCTCGCGCTGCTCCTGCAAAGTCTTCTCCAACAGCTTCGGATCGAAAGGCACTTTCTTATCGGAGAACTCTTTAAACTTGTTCTGCGCGTAGTTGGCCGCCTCTTCAAAAAGAGCAGAGGCCGCGCGGCCATCCGGGTTCGTGGCAGTCGTCGTTTTAGCCGCAGACGTTTTGACCTCGTTTCCCGCCTGCGCGTAGATACCTGCGGGGCGCAGCGACGCCGCTCCCGTCAAGAGCAACATGAAAGCAAGACTGATCGACCTAAAGCTGATAGACTTTTTCATCCTTCGAATTTTTTCCTTAAGTCCTTAATTAACCTGAAACGGCGACGCTCTGTTGGAAACGCTCCGGCGTAAATGGTTCGAGCAATCTTGGACGCACGCCGGTCGTGATCTCCAACGCAAGCAGCTCGCCCGTAATGGGCGCAAGCAAGATACCGTTGCGATAATGGCCGGTCGCGTAATAGAGCCCGGGGGTCTCCGCGCAGCCGCCAATCACAGGCCACTCGTCCGAGCCGACAGCGCGCGGACGCAAGCCCGCCCAGGCATCCAATAACGGCAGCCCTTCGACGAGCGGCGCAATCTCTAACGCGTGTCGTGTGATTGCATGGATGCCTCCGCCCGTGACGCGCTTTTCAAAACCGGCGCGCTCCGTGGTCGAACCCGCGAGCAAGCGTCCATCCATACGCGGAACCAGATAACCGCGCGGGCTGTAGACGACGTGGCGGAAGGGACGCGCCTCTGTCTCAAAGCAGAGCATCTGTCCCCGCACAGGCTCGACGCGAAGCAGTGGCGGAGCAGTAGCAGCAACAGAACTGCTGTCTCCCGTCGTTTGAATAAAAGAGACCCAAGCGCCAGCCGCGACGATGACTATGGGTGTGCTTATCGTCCCGCGCGAGGTGTGAACGCCGGTGACGCGCCCGGCGCTCGTCAATACTGATTCGACGTTTGTACCCGTCAGCAAGCGCACTCCGCTTAGCTCTGCGAAGCGAGCGAGCGCGGCTACAAGAAGACGATTCTCTACCTGCGCGTCCTGCGGAAAACGTAGCGCACGGCTCGCGTGTGGCGATAAGCCAGGCTCTAAACGGCGCGCCTCTTCAACGCTCAACTCTTCGACGGCGAGCCCGGCGCTTCTTTGCCAACGATAGCGCGCCTCCATCTCACGCTCGTCCTCTTCCGTAAAGCCGAGGTAAAGCGTGCCCGTTCTTTCAAGCTCGATGTCTATGCCGGTCTCTTCCAGAAGCTCTGCGGCCAAGGTTGAATAGAGAGAGCGACTCGCCAGCGCCAGCTCAAGAAAAGCGTCCGCGCTGTCGGCTTCAACCTGAGCGGCGAGCATTCCGGCAGCCGCCGATGAAGCCTCAGCGCCGGGACGCTCACGCTCAATCAAAACTATGCGCTTTACACCGCGACGCGCGAGCGAGCGTGCCACGATCAGTCCGATCACGCCGCCGCCGATAATGATGGCGTCCGCCGTCTCCCTCGCCTCTGTTGATTCCTGATCTCGCATTGATACGGAGTTGCTGGTATGATTGCGAACCACAGAAGTCAGAAATCAGGACTCAGAATTCAGAATAGAGGCGCGGCAGGTGCTTCTTACCTTGAACTATGATTCCTGAACGACGCTCTTCTACTGACTCCTGAATTCTGAGTCCTGAGTCCTATCTTATGAAGCATACTATCACACTCATACCGGGCGACGGGATCGGCCCTGAAGTCTCTGCGGCGGTGGTGCGAATCATAGAGGCGACGGGCGTCGAGATCAGTTGGGAGACGCATTACGCGGGCGCGCAGGCGCTCGAAAAATTCGGTGACACGCTGCCCGAAGAGCTGCTCGAATCGATCCGCCGCAACAAGGTCGCGCTCAAAGGCCCTATCACCACGCCCGTCGGTAAAGGCTTTACATCCGTCAACGTCGGACTGCGAAAGGCCCTTGACCTTTACGCCAACCTGCGGCCAGTGCGCGCGCTGCCCAATGTGCCCAGCCGCTACCCTGAGCTTGATCTGGTCGTCGTGCGCGAAAATACCGAAGACCTTTATTCGGGCATCGAGCACGTCGTCGTACCAGGCGTCGTCGAAAGCATCAAGGTCATTACGGAAAAGGCTTCGACGCGCGTCTCACGCTTCGCTTTCGAATACGCGCGGCGCGAGGGACGCAAGAAAGTTACGGCCGTCCACAAGGCTAATATCATGAAGCTGTCCGATGGACTCTTTCTGGACTGCTTTCGTAAGGTCGCAGAGGATTATCCGGAGATAGAGGCAGACGATAAGATCGTGGACAACGCCTGCATGCAACTGGTCATGCGTCCGGAACAGTTCGACATTATGCTGCTGGAAAATCTTTACGGCGACATCGTCTCGGACTTGTGCGCAGGATTGATCGGCGGGCTGGGGCTTGTGCCCGGCGCAAACATAGGCGAACTCGGCGCGGTCTTCGAGGCCGTCCACGGCTCTGCGCCGGACATCGCCGGTCAGGGCATCGCCAACCCGACCGCTCTGCTTCAATCCGGCATACTGATGCTCAGACACCTGGGCGAGCGCGACGCCGCGCAGAAGATCGAGTCCGCGATGCTGCACGTTTTCAAAGAAGGAAAAACGCGCACGCGCGACATCGGCGGCACAGCGAAGACAATGGAGTTTGCCGAGGCGATCATCGCCGCCATGCAATAATTAGCAAGCCCCTGCAAGGGCTAAAGAATGTAGCCCACGGCGTCAGCCGTGGGGGACAAGTGTCATACAGAGAGTGAGAGCCCCGAAGGGGCGAAAGAGATTCGTGTTTGAGATTTACTCAACACGGATTTCTGTCGCCCCTCCGGGGCTCTGAATTTTGTTTAGCCGTGTGCCCATGACTTACGTCATGGTCTACATTACGCTCGCCCTTTGCAGAGGCTTTTCATACTTTTACTTAAGCCGTGGGTTTCGCGCGTAAGACCCAGATACTGCGACGGTCATTCGCGCTTGTGATGTAGCCTATGAAGAGTTGATCGCCCGTCAAGGCTGCCGAAGGCAACTCCGCGCTCGTCGCAAGCGGAGCGTTTTCTTTACCTTCAGTGGCGAGCGGTGCGGCCATCAAGCGCGGAGTGCCGCCGTCGTTGTTTCCCCAGACTGCTAACAGTTTGCCCGCCTCGTTCGACAGCAAGAGCGGATTGCCGAATGCCTGTCCGCCGGCGAAAAGCTTTCTCTCCGAAAAAGTCTTTCCCTGATCGCGCGACTCTGCCCAGTAGAGTCCGGTCGTGCCGCGCTCGCCCTCCGTGTACCACATGACGCTCAGCGTGCCGTCGCTCGCAACCGACAACGCAGGGCCTGAGACTGGACATCCGGCGATCAACCATTTGTCATCGCTGACGATCACTGGATTGGAATACGTCGCGCCGCTGTCCGCCGATGAAGCGATGGCGATGTGACGATACTCGCCCGGCAGCACCTGCCGCCAACCGATATAGACACGACCGTCAGCGCCCATCGCGACAGAAGTCTTGCAGCACGGACAGGCTTCACCCGCGATGCGTTGATTTTTAGAGAACGAGCGCCCGCCGTCCGTCGAGAAGGCCGTAAAGACCTCTTTGTTCTGTTCCATCTGCTCCATCTTTTTCCCGCCCGCCGCGTGTTGCTCGGCAGCCGGTTTGAGATTGCGCTCGTCCAGCCACGCCAGATGAATACGACCATCCTGACTCACGGCGAGCGAATGCATACCATGCTCTCCAGGCTTCTCGTCATCGTTGACTTTAGTGGGCGGCGCAAAGGAGCGTCCGCCATCACGTGAGGCCGAGAGATAAAGAATGCTCGCGTGTGCCTTCGTCGCGTCGCGCGCGGCCCAACCGACATAGACAGTTCCGTCGGCTGCGACAGAGAGCGTCGGCGCATCACCGCGCCAGGCCGTGGCTTCGCCCGCATTCGGATTGACGCGCACAGGCTCGCCCATAGGCTTTCCTTCGCGGTCGATCTGCGCGACCATCACGTCCGCTTCCTTTTTGGGACGATGCTCGACCCACGTGACAAAGGCCGTGCCCTGCGGGCCTGCCGCGACCGCAGGCTCTGCCGAATCTGCATTCTCAAGAGAGATGCGCACAGGCTCGGCCAGCTTTGCGACCGCCGCCGAGTCTCTACTGAAATACCGCGTGCAAGAAGCGGACGTGAGCCCGAGTAACACGACGCATGCGAGGATCGCTTTTATTCTTGTCATTAAACTTCTCCCTTAAAAATTGAAACGCAGGCCCAACTGAAACTGGCGCGGGTCGAAGGCAGCCGTCGGCTGACCAAATGTTGGAAGCGGAGTCGCGCCGGTGCCGAACGTATTATTCGGGATGGAAAGGTTCGCGCGGTTGAGCACGTTGAAGCCTTCGGCGAGCACTTCCAGTGCAGTGTGATCCGTCAAGCGAAACCGGCGACTAAGGCGCAGGTCTAGCGAGGCGAAGTCGAAGCCGAGACCGCTGTTGCGTCCCACCCCTGCGGGACGGTCGTTAGTGATCGTATCAAAGTTACGGTCATTGCCCGTCAGGATATTGAAAGGAAGGCGCGAGGCGTAAGTAAAAATATAGCTCAACCGAAAGCCTCGGAGCAGTAGGCTAATTCCTTCATTACTTCCTGCCGCTTGCGGCGCTTCGAGCGTACCACTGATGACGAAGCGGTGGCGCTGGTCATTCTCGGAGAGCCCTCTTTCATCGCGTAGATTAAAATTGTCCTGCGGCGTCGAGAAGAAAAAATTTCCCGCCGTGTCTATCGTCTTCGAGAGCGTGTAGGAGACTCTGAGACTGGCCCAGCGCGCAGCGCGCTTATTAAAGGCGACCACCATCCCGTTGTAATAAGAGTCCCCGGAACTCTCAAAGCGCGAGATGTTGCCCCAGTTCGGATCGGGCCTACCAAGATTAGCCACGCCCGCAGATGCCGGAAAGCGCGCCACGTTGATGTTGCGCGAGACTATCAAGTGACGCCCGCGCAGGTACAGGTATCCGATGGAAACGGAAGCATTGCCCGGCAGCTCGCGCTCAATCTGTAGATTGGCCTGCTCGCTGTAGCTGTTCTCAATCTGCGGGTCTATGCGCGTGATGTTGGGCTTCGTCGTCAGCGTTGCAGGCTGCGCCGCCAGCACGTTCGGAAAGAGGGGCGCGCCCGCTTGCGTCGGCGACAATTGCACGACGATGTACTTAGAGCCGTCGCGTTGCAGCGCGTTCGATGTAGCCCGCAGCGGAATACGGTCGAAGTAAAGTCCGAAGCTTGCGCGCAAGACCGTCTTGCCGCTACCCGGAGCAAAGGCTAGCCCCAATCGCGGCGCTAGATTGTTGGTGTCCGTCTCAACCGGGTCGGGCAAAAACTGCGCGTCGTAACGCAAGCCCGCGTTGATCGTTAAATCACTGCGCGGTCGCCACTCGTCCTGTATAAAGAGACCGATGTTAGGATTCCACTGCGACTGGCTCTGTGCTCCGAAGGCCTGCTGAAAACTGCTGTAATTGCCCGCCAGAAAATTGTTGAGCGCCGAAATCTGATCAGCCCCTGCGCCTGACGGCGAGAAGGTATAGACGCCTTGGAGCGCGCCTGGAAAAAGAATATTCACGCGGTTGTAGAGAAAATCCACGCCGCCTTTGATGGAATGCGCGCCGCGCTCCGTAGAGATGCTGTCGACCACTTCGTAGAGGTCTATGCCGCGCGCCAGCGGCGAGAAGGTCGCCGTGCCGAAGCTCGCCACGCCAGCGATGTTGACGGCAGGCCCTTTCGCATCGTTGACGGGCGCATCCAGCCGACTGTGAGTGTACTGAAAGCGCGCCTCGCCCAGCGTACGATTGCTGATGGTTGTGACGTTGCTCAAGACAAACGTCTGATCGCGATTGAGCAGCGCCGTGCCTCGACTGACAGCATTGAGTCCGCCGACGTTGCGCGAATTCGCGGCCTTGATGTCGTAGAGACTGTAACGCGCCGTCAGTTGATTTGATTCGTTGAGCTTGTGATCTACGCGCGCGAAAAAGTTTGTCGTGTCGTAGCCGGAGGGCACGATGCCCGTCTCTATGCGCGGGCCGCTGTAGCCGAGTTGATCTAAACGATTATTGATCCTCAGGACATTGACGGGCGCAATCGTGATGACCGTAGAGTCGTTACGACGCGTCTGCTCGAAATTGGCGAAAAGAAATGTGCGGTCGCGCAGAAGCGGGCCGCCGATGCTCGCTCCGTACTGCGCTTGCGTGAGCAGGTCTTTGCGCGGCGCGAGTGGATTGCGCGCGTCGAATCGCTGGTTACGAAAGAACCCGTAGAGTCGCCCGCGCCAGTCGTTCGTTCCCGATTGCGTCAGGATGTTAACGACGCCGCTAGAGGCTCGCCCGAACTCCGCTATGCCACCCGATGTGACCACCTGAAACTCGCGTATCACGTCCTGGCTGTAGTATGTGCCCGTCAGGTCTGCCGCGTCGTCATTTGCCGAGAGGCCGTCGACGACGAAGCTGTTGCCGAGGTTTCGCTGACCGGCGATGGAGAGCCCCTGTCCGGGCACGGCGGAGGTCTCCGCAAACCGCTGGTTACTGCCAGTGTTGGTGCGCGAAACGCCCGGGACGAGCAGCGCAAGGTCCAGGTAGTTCCGGCCATTCAAGGGCAGCTCGTCAATCTCGCGCGGAATGATGGTTTCCGCGACCTGCGTGCGCACAGATTCGATGACGGGAAGATCGGCTGTGATCTGAACGCTCTCCGCCAAGCCCGCGACCGCGAGCCTGACGGGCACATCAATCGTCTGGCCCACGGTCAACGTTAGATTCTTTCGTACAGTCTCGAACCCTGTGTGCTCGATTACCAGAAGGTATGCGCCGACCGGCAAGTAAGCGAAGCGGTAATGCCCCTCACCGTCGCTCGCAGTCGTCCGATTCTGGTTGGTCTCAAGATTCGTGACGGTGAGTTTTGCGCCGATCAGCGCCGCGCCGTTTGTGTCCTCTACGCGACCGCTGAGCGTGGCGGAGGTGACGTTTTGCTGCGCCTGCGCCGTGGACAGACAAATCCAAAATGCGGTCAACACGGACAGACAAATGACGAGCCGTGTGGGCCAACCTCCGGCCTGCCTTGAATGAGAGATCATAACTTTTCGCTCCCGCGCCTAAGAGACAAGAATCCGCTCGAAAAAATTCGTCCGGACGCGCTTTCCTTTGAAAGAGAAGCACGTCTTCCTTACTACTCGCGCCGGGTGCTCCCGCTGCGGATTCTTAGTTCCGCGAAGCAAAGAGCAATCCTAACGGCTGTAGCTTACAGGGACAGATTTTTACGCTGACTTTTGAGCGACACACAGAAGCTACGCAGCATTGATAGACCGCAAATGGAAACGCCCGCGCATCCCTCTTCTGGAAAGAGATGATGCGACTCTTTTTGGCGCTCTATCAGCCTATGTTTATGCTCGCGGGTTCTGGTGCTGTGGCAGTGGGCGGCGCGCGCGGGCGAGATTGTCGGCAGATGACGGCGGGCAAAGTTTGAAGCTTGAAATTTTGTTCCGTAAGGGAAGCGAGCGTCGGCGGGCGCGGCCTGTGGTTAGCCGCGAGAACTGCTACGCTGCGCCCTCGCCTGACCTGCGACAGGTTAGAGACGGCAGCGGCGGCGCACTCCGGCGAGCAGGGGCGGATCAAAACATGCGCTTTCATGCTCGGCGGCCGAGGCGGTCGCGCGGCGCGTCCTGTCGATGCGCTATCCGTTGAAGAATGTGCGTTCGTTCCGCAATGCGATGAGGTTGATGCGTCGGCCTCTATAATCTCAGGAGCAGTCGTGCTGTTCGTCTCGGTTGCTTCCGCGTGATGATGATCTTCGCTGGCGGTTACGCTGTGCGTTTGCGCCTCGCTCTCTTCGGAGAAGGCGTGGCTGCAAGAGCCTGCGGCATGCATCGGCTTGCCAGCGCAGCAACTCATCGTACAGGTTTGCTGCGCCGACGAGAGAGAGGCCGGAACGACGCCCGCTAGAAGCGCGAGCGCCAGGCCCGCCGCCAGCACAATACGCATGACGTTGACGCAGATCAGCTTCGGATAGTAGAGCCTGGAAGGCACAGCCGGGATTTCCTCAAAGTGCGCGAGGCGTACAGAGATCGCAGGCGCATACTCTCACAGGAGCTTTTAAAAGATCAAGGTTTATGCTGTGAACTGAAAGGTTCGTGTAGCCTTCGATACTCTTGGAAACAACATCGGGAAGCCCCTGATAAGAGGCGATAGAATGTAGCCCATGACGTAAGTGGGGAAAGCAGTCAAGCAAAGAGTGAGAGCCCCGAAGGGGCGACAGAAATCCGATGTTGAGTATCTTTCAAAGATGAATCTCTTTCGCCCCTTCGGGGCTCTCACTCTTTGTATCAACTGTCCCCAAGGCTGACGCCGTGGGCTACACTCTATCGCCCCCTTCGGGGCTTGCTTGGCTGCATTTTGCCGCCCCTTCTGGGCTTTTTCATTCCCTTTCTAATTGACCAGACCGCCGTTTTCCAGCGCCGTGTAAGTGTCCGGCGAATAGAGTCCGAGCCAGGGGTCGTTGCCGGGCGTCAGGAAAAGCTCCGCATAAACCTTCTCGTTGAGGGCGTCGACGGTCATGTTCCGCGCACGATTAGCCAGCCAAGCATGTATTCTGTTGCGCAGCACGTATTCGTTGCGCACAGTATCGAGCGCCATGTTGCGCTCAAGTTTTTCCACGATGCGCTCTAAGAGCTGAGCGTCTGCGGGAGTTTTGGCGCTCGCGTTCTCTACTATCGCAGCCGGAGTCTGGCGAGCGATCAGCGCAATGCTACGCTCGTCAAGACGCGCGTCCGCCGCATGTAGCGCAGCGATCTTGGCCCACGTGGCCTCGTCCATCACGGCCTCAAGCTCCCTGGCATCGGTCGTCATGGCCCTGAGGATATTTACTTCGACGACCATTTTAGTCATGGCGACGGGAGCGATCTCAAGCGCGTCGGGGTTTTGACGCCTCGCGGAGACTCTGGCGAGCACAGTGTCTGGCACGCGGCCTCCGCTTCTTTGCACATCCGTTGACCAATCGGCGGCCGTCTGGTTAACGCGCGTTCTGTGATAACGATAAAAAGCTTCCGTCTGTTGCGCTTCAGTTTTTCCGGCGTACTGCTTGACTACTTCTTCCGATTGGGCCAACCCGCGCAGAAAAGCCTTTGGGCCATACAGGCCCGGCAGCGCATCGACGACCCGGCCCTGCGTGTCCAGGATGTAGTGGATGCTGTTGCCCGTCAGAGTGCGCTCAAGCTTGCGGCCGTCGCCAAAATCTATCGTCACGCGCGGCGCGGGTCGCACGGATTTCCAGTGCAGGATAAAGCGCTCGCGTAAATTATCCGAGACCTCGCGATTGGCGTAGAGCACCGTGCGAAAGAAGCGACTGTTGGCGCAACTAAATTCTTCATTGAGATTGCCGAGCAATCTTAAAGAGAGGATAGGTTTGCCACTGGCGGCGGCGGCACGCTTGGCCTGCTCAAAGTCCGTGTACCAGTAGAGACCGGAAGCGTAGCTGTCGCGCTGCTGGCTGACGGCATCGAGCGCCGCGCTTAACCGCAGCCACTCGGGACTCGTATCCCTCTGGACATTCGTATTCAGCGTATGACGCTTGATCTCATCATTGTAGATTTCCATGAGGGCGCTCAAGCCCGCCGGGCCCATCTCGCGCAAGCCCTTGATGGCCGTGGTCGATTCCGAAGAGTTTTCAGAGATGGCCTGGCGGGCAAGCGCCTCCGGCGTCGTCGCGGAATAAGCAACTTGCGCGAAACAGAGGCCGAAAACAACAAACAGCAGGATTGAAGGGAAAGATTTGAAGCGCATAACGGTCTCCTTAAAAAGCGAGCAGGATATTCGGCGAGGTGCTTTTGTGCTTTGAATACGCATAGGCCCTTGATGGTTGTCCCTTAAGGAAAAACTAAAGGCATAAGTATAGAAGGCCCGTGGCCTCTACTTTTGCCTTTGTCTCTGCGGTTTTTTTGCGATTTTAGAGCGGGTTGCGGTTGAGAGTATGTAAGAACGTTCACCGCAGAGGCGCAGAGTTTACGCAGAGCAGACGCAGAGAGTGGAATTTAATTCTCTGCGTCTGCTCTGCGCCTTTCTCTCTGTGCGTCTCTGCGGTGAATTGATTCGCGCTTTACTTTCAGCTGAAAATTGTTCTAAGCGACGGGAGTCGTCACTGCCGAGGCCGCCTCGTAATCGCCCGCGACGACGACCGTCAGGTGTTCGGGCCTGAAGTATTTGCGAATCGCCGCGTTGACCTCCTCAACTGTGACCGCCTGAATGATCTGCGGATAGCGGTCTATGTAGTCCACACCCAGACCGTAAAACTCTGCATTCCACAGCGCACGCGAGAGCCCAGCGTTGGTCGCGAGCCCGACTTTGAAAGAGCCTATGGCCGAAGATTTTTCATCCGCCAGCTCGTCCTCCCTTATGCCATGCTCGACGTAATCGCGCAGCACTGTGAGCGCAGAGTTGATAGCCTTCTCTACATTCTGTGGATTGACAGTGACGCCTACGTACCAGGGGCCGGCCGCCAGCGTCGGCGCGCGAAAGATGGAATTGATACCGTAGGTCAAACCCTCTTTGTCACGTACCTGTAGTCCAAGACGCGAGGAGAGCGTCGATTGGCCCAACGCGCTGTTGGCGATTATCGCTGCGTAGTAATCCGAAGAGTCGCGGCGCAGCGGCGCGGCCGTTCCGATCAGCACATCAACGCTCGCCTTCTCTTTGAGGATGACGACTTCGCGTCGCGAGCCCTGTTGCTGTTCCGGGTCTCGGACGCTGATGTCGACGCTTTCAGGCCCTCCGAAGGAATCGAACGCTTCCGTGAACTGTGAGCGAACTTCATCCGCAGAGACATCGCCCGTCGTGACCAGGATGAGCGAGCGTCCGCCGTAATATTTTTGATAAAAGGCGCGTACATCTTCCACCGTGATCGAGTTGATGCTTTCGATCAGACGCTCGCCCGGCGGAACGAAGAAGGGATGCTCAGGGTCGAAGATGACCCCTGTGAAGCGCTCGTAGCCGCGATAGCGAGTGTTGGCCTGTTGCTCCTGAATCGAGGCGATTGATTGCTGCTTGAGCTTCTCCAATTCGTCTGCGGGGAACGCCGGCTCGCGCAACTCCTCTGCGAGCGCGCGGATCACTAGCGGTAAATCTTTGGCGAGCGCGCGTGCCACGAAGTTGACGGCGAAAGGGTCTGTCGAAAAATCCATCTCGGCCCCGACCGATTCAAGATCGCTGGCGAGTTGTAGCTTATCGCGCCGCAAAGTTCCGCGCTCAAGCATACCGGCCGTCAGATTCGCCAGCCCGGGCTTAGAGCGCGGCTCAAAATAAGAGCCCGCGCGAAGAGAGCCGCGCACGGAAACTGTCGGTGTCGCATGATTTTCCAGCACGAGCAAGGTTGCGCCCGTCTCAAGCTGTGTGCGCGCAACTCTTGAAGCAAGATTTGATTGGCCCACACTCTTAGGCGTATTCGCTTCAGCCGCGTCCGAAGATTTACTGCCGCGTCCTCCTGCTTGCCCCCGCTGCGCCGTCTCCTGCGGAGTCACGGAGCCGCCGCTGCCAGAGCCACGACCGCCATCCATCTCGCCATTAGACCTATCAAACGCAGCGCTCGGCTCATCAGCTTCGGGCTCGTCATAAAACTTGACGCTGCGGCGCGGGAAGAGATCGCGAAGCGATGTGGCTTGACTGCTGCTTATGGCGCTCACTGATCCGTCTCCGTTACCGCTGCCGTTTCCATTGCCGCCGCCATTACTGTTACTGCCCGGCTGCTTCGGAATAAAATGGCCGACCGTGCGATTGTCTTCCGTGAAGTAGGTGCGCGCCACACGCGCCGTGTCCGCGCGCGTCACCTTCGCGATGTTCGTCGTGTAATCCTTGTAGAAGCGCCAGTCTGCGACGGCTTCGGCCTCGGACAACTGAACGGCGATGGCGTAAGTTCCGTCGCTGTTATAAGCCTGCTGCGCGATGATCTGTTGTTTGGCCTTTTCGACTTCGGCTTCGGTCAAGCCTTCGCGCGCGACTCTATCCAACTCCAGGAGGATTTTTTCTTCGACCACTTTGGGCTCGACGCCCGGCGTCACGAGCGCGACCGCGTTGAAGAGTCCAGGGTCGCGATGCTGATCCGTATTGGCGTAAGCGTGAACGGCGAGCTGCGTCTCGACCAGCGATTGATAAAGGCGGCTGGTGATGCCTTGCGAGAGCGCGACCGAGAGCACGACGAGCGGATAAATATCGTTCTCGACGGGCGGGGCTGCGGCACGCTCTGCCAGCTCACTGTTCGAGAGCACGTTCATTTGCCCTAGCACGCCCGGCGTATGAAAGGCTATCTGCACGACGGCCAGCTCGCCGACGCGGCGAATCACCAGACGGCGCTCGCCCTGTTGCGGCGGCTCTTCTGTGTAAACTTCCGGGATCGGCTCTGTCGAAGCCTGATACGCACCGAAATAATTTTTGATTAGATCGAGCACCATCGCGCGTTCGAAATCGCCGACGATAATCACCGTCGCATTGTTCGGGTGATAAAAGGTGTCGTAGAAGGCCTTGAGGCGAGAGGTCGGCACGCCCTCGACATCAGCGCGCCAGCCGATGGTCGGATGATGATAGGGATGCTCGCGAAACGCTGCGGCGTAGACGGCTTCGTCCAGAACTTCGGTCGGCTCGTTCTGTCCGCGCTCTAATTCGTTTCTGACCACGGTCATCTCGGACTGCCTGTCCTCGTCCGCGATCAGAGAGTTACGCATGCGGTCTGCTTCCAACTTTATCGCCAGCTCGATCTGATCCGACGGGACGGTCTGAAAATAGTTCGTGCGGTCGTACCAGGTGGTCGCGTTAAAGTCCGCTCCGATCTTTTGCAGAGTGGCGGCGATCTGCGTATTGCTGGCCTTGTTAAAGGTCGGCGTGCCCTTGAACATCATATGCTCAAGCAGATGCGTCGAGCCGGTGTAGCCTACGGCCTCGTTGCGCGAGCCGACCTTGTAGAGCACCAGCACGGTCGCCACGGGCGCAACTCGGTTTTCCAACAGCAACACTTTCATCCCGTTTTCCAGTCGGTACTCTTCGATCCCGTCCGCAGCCGCGACAAACTGGACGCCGTCCGGTAATTGTTCGTTCTCCACAGCGATTGTTTCTCCTTCTTATCAATAAAGCGAGCGGCAGATAAATACGTTTGATCTGACGCGCTCCGGTCTTACTTTATGGCCTTGATTAAAATGTTCTACGGAGAGACTACCCAAAGCGTTTCGTTCGGGGCAAGCTTGGAGAGGGCTTTTCCACCCCGCCCGTCTAGAAATTTTCCAGCACGAGGAGCGCCGTTTCGCCGCCGCCCGAAGAGACGTTGCAGAGCGAAGAGGCCGAGAGACGCACCAGCGCGCCCTCTACACGGTTGAGAAAGAGGAAGGGATTGAAGTCTATAAACATCTCGTCTGTGAAGAGGCTGTCCGCCGTGAACATCGCCATGCGCGCTTTCTCGACCATGACGCGCTCCTGCACAACGAAGGAGTTTTGGAGAGCGAGCCGGATGGCTTCCTCCCAAGCAGAGGTATCCGTCTCCCAGCCGATCACCACGCCATGACCGCCGTAATCGTCATTGGGTTTGATGACCAGACGCTCGCGCTCTTTCAGCAACACATCCAGAAGATCACGCTCCGCGCCACGGTAGGTCGTTTTACCGTCGCGCACGCGCCGCGTCCAGGGAATATGTTTAAGTATGCAGGCAACCTGCTCCGGCGTGAACAGATAATGGTACGCTGGATCGCTGAGGATGGCGAAGCCCGCCTTCTTGTGGGCCAACTTTGTGCGGAAGGAGTTAATCAGGCAGACCTTGTGCTCAATGTAAGCGCGCGCGAGCGGATGCGTCTCGTCGAACTTTTCCAGAAATTCATGAATAATGACGCGCTTGTAAAGAATATCTATCCGAAAATCTCCGGCGCGAAGCTCCTGGCCGTCGTATTCAAGAGAGCGCGGGTCTGCGATGATTGTCCTGTAGCCTTCCGCTTCAAAGTAATCTTTCAAAATCTCGAACTCGCTGGCGGTCGAGACGCCCTCCCAGTCGACGATGGCGATCTGCGCGTGCTCGCTCCTGTGGCCGCTCCACTCGCGATAGGTTTCGAGCATCGCACGCAGTAGAGCTTGGTGCGGGCGCGGCAGCCAGTGTGCGCCGTGCTCTGCGAGAAACTCTTTCATGTGCGGTAGACCAAAGAGCACCTTTTCAAGCTGCATCTGGTCGGCAATCCCCGCTGGGCTTTCGGCGTTGTATTCCAGAAACTGAAAATCCTCGCCGTCAAGATAAGCATCCAGACGGCTGGTCACGCAAAGCGTCTGGTATCCGGGATCGAAGCGCGCCATTCTCTTTTCGCGCTCGGTCAAATCCAGCTCGTTCATCAGCGCATCATCCTGAAGCGCCGCGTGGGCCAACCGCTCAAAGGCTGCGGCGAGCGTCTCTGCGGCACGCGCGACGCGCGTGTACTGCGAGCGCGAGAGAATCAGCGGGCGAAGAAAGGGACACGTGGGGCGCTCGTCATGCAGCAGTCCAAGCTCGCGCTGCGTATTGAGCAACTGCTCGAACAGTGGTGGGCCAATCGAGGCATCGCGCGCGATGCGCTCGTCCAGCCGACTAACGGTTGAAGCAAGCTGCTTCGGGTTTGACATATTCGAAGGTCTCCAACGGGGGAGCAGGAAGAGGCAGATCATGCGAGGCGACGGACGGTACTAATCTAACGGACTATGACGCTCTTGCTAAACCTTATCACAGAATCATCTTGGCTGCTTCAGCAATCGAAGCAAGAGTGGTAGGTCAATTTGAATAATTGAATAAGCATTGCACCAGAGACTCACCACAGAGACACAGAGGACACGTAGATGACACAGAGAGTCAGTATCACTCAAACCTCCGTGCTTCCTCTGTGCCTCTGTGGTGAATGGCAGCTTTCATCACTCTCAATTTCAAATTGACCCACTACTGAAGCGAGAGCGGCAGCCGTCTAAATTTCGGTGGCGGACGCCGAAGTAATAGTCTAAGATTCCGGCCAAGCGATTCCCCTGTTTCCCTCTTTGATGTCAGGCCCAAGGGTTTGCCGCTCCTGACGGCGAACCCGATTCGATAATCCGCGCAAGGGGAAGAATCTTAACTTATGCTGAGACGAAAAAGCGCTGCCACGCTGCTCATATTTTTGTTGATCCTGACACAGCCTTCCTGCCGTAGTCTTTTGGGCGACAGAAGCGCCGAGAGCGGCAAGACTGCGAGCGGAAGACCCGCGCCGCATTTTAAGCCTGGCTTTAATCTTTTCACGCCGGAGCAGGACATGGAGCTTGGCCGCCGCTCTGCGCAGCAGATCGCGCAGCAGGTGCCGCTCCTGCGCGACGACAGAATCAACGGTTACATACAGCAGCTCGGCAAACGGCTCGCTGGAAAAGCTCCGGGCTTTCCCTTCACTTACCAGTTCGCCGTCATCGCTACCAAAGAGATCAACGCCTTCGCGCTTCCAGGCGGTTACATCTTCGTCAACGCGGGCACGCTCGCCGCCGCCAAAAACGAGGGCGAGCTGGCTGGCGTCATCGCGCACGAAATCTCTCACGTCGCGCTGCGTCATGGGACTAACCAGGCATCTAAAGCATACGTCGCGCAGCGCGGCATAGACATCCTGCGCACCATCGCCGGCGGCAGCCAGAGCGCAGACGAGATTATTCAGACCATCGGCGGAGCGGGCGCGAACATGGTCTTTCTCAAGTTCGGCCGCACGGCAGAGACGCAGGCAGACATAGAGGGCGCGCACATCATGGCCGACACAGGCTATGACCCGCGCGACATGGCAAATTTTTTTAAGACTCTTCAGGAAAAAAGTCGCGGCCAGAGAGTGCCGGAAATGTTGAGCGATCATCCGGACCCGGGCAATCGCATCGAAAGCATCAACAGGGAGATGGCGAAGCTGCGCCTGAGCCAGAATCCCATACACAACTCGAACGAGTTTCAACAGGCGAAGGCTCTGCTGACGGGCGGAGGCGGCGACGGCGCACTCAATTCGTCGAGCCAGCCGACGCGCACTGGCCCAAGCGATCCCGGCGACAACAAACCCGGCGCGAGACCTACAGCGCCCTCCGCTTCTTTGCGCGAGTTTCAATCACCCGACGGCGCGTTCGCACTGCGCTATCCCGATAATTGGGATGTAGTGACAGCCGATAATGTGCAGATGATCTTTGCTCCGCCCGGCGCGTACGGACAAAAAGACGAAGCAGTCTTTGTCACGCACGGTCTCTTTGTCGGCGCGGTCGCGCCCCCTGCAAGCGATCTGGAAACAGCCAACCGGCAATTTATACAGCAGCAGATTGAGATGAATCCTGATTTTCGTGTGCTGCGCGCACCTGAGGCCATCAACTTCGGCGGGAGACGCGGCTACGCCACGGTCGTCGGCGGCCCATCGGCCATCACGGGCGTGATGGAGATCGACATTATCCACACGACGGCCACGTCGGACGGAAAATTGTTCTACCTGATCGCGATGGCTCCCGAAGACGAGTTCGAGACGTACAGGCAGACCTTCGAGCAGATTATCGCGAGCCTTCGACTGGCTGGATAAGAGCAGTATAATGAGAAACTGAGGAGGCTTTGATAAGCGCCACTATGAATAAGCTAATTCTTTCAATCGTCTTTCTGCTTTTGTGTTACCCGGCGGTAATGGCTCAACCTGCTGATGTACAGAAAACTGACGCACCCATATCGTTGCGCTTTGAATATGAGGATAAATGCGGCAGCCCTCTAGTTGAAAGTATGATTTGGTCATTGGTTGAAGGCACAGTTATCAAGGTCGTTGACGGTGATACCATCTTAATGCTGACGAAAGAGAATAAACGTCGGCGGATTGATTTAGCTGCTGTTGATGCATCTGCCGCAGATGATGCTGCGCGCCGGATGCTTAATGAGCTTGTGTTGAACCGAGCAGTCAATGTGCTCGTTAATCCGAGCAACGTCAAATCCAAAAAAGTTTCCGGCGTTGTTAAGACAGTAGGAGCAGATGTCAATCGTGCTTTGATACAGGCTGGCGCAGCCCGTTATAAAGAACCAGCGCCATACAGCATGTCAAACCATGCATCTTGCGTTTATAGAATAACGGAGAGTGAAGCGCGGGAAGCAAAGCGCGGTTTATGGCAGACAGTTGTTTCCCGTTAGTCAGCTCGAACGAAGCGCGGT
The DNA here is from genome assembly GCA_035537255.1 of Pyrinomonadaceae bacterium. Classification (GTDB taxonomy): domain Bacteria; phylum Acidobacteriota; class Blastocatellia; order Pyrinomonadales; family Pyrinomonadaceae; genus DASQYE01. Next base: position 40,992 of record DATLMN010000065.1, read on the forward strand.
CAATCCTGAAAGACTTCAGTACCGGCGAGTGGCGTAATGGAAAAGAGTGATGAGGAGAAAACTCATTTCAGCTTCTATGGCCGGGTTCTGTCTAATGGTTTGTCTAAGCGACGGCGCTTTACTCTCCGCGCCTCTCACACGGCGGAGCGCGCAAACCCTTAAAGAGAAGGAAGCGACAAAGCGCGACGCCTTTAATAATCGGATCGCAGAACTGAGGGCGCTTTACGAAGCGCATCAATGGTTCAAGCTGCGTGATGCTGTACAGGCAACAGATGCGCCTGTGTTTTATCGCGGCGCTGTCGCTGCTGCTTTTAACGACATCAAGCAGGCGGAGAAGAGTCTTCAGGCAGTCATCAACTCCGCGCCGCAAGCAGGGCTGGTATCCGAGGCGCGCGAATTATTGATCAATACTTACATGCGTGCGGGGCTTTACAGGCAGTCTCTCTCAGAGACCGAACAGGCGCGTGTGCTGAAGCCGAATGATAACGGCCTGAAAAACGCGCGCATACTCTTCTCCACTTTCAGCCAATACCCGGAGCAGACTGTTTCAGCACGCCGCTTCTCCGAACTCCGCTACGCCATGAAGGAGGGCAATCTCTTTATCCCTGTGAAGGTCAACGGCAAGCAGGCCAGTTACATTGTTGACACGGGCGCAAACTTCTCACTGATCAGCGAGACGGAAGCCAAACGCCTGGGGCTTAACATCAGTGAGCGAAGCGGAGCCAGGATAGGCGATTCGTCAGGCCTTGACTTAGATTTTCGCGTGGCCGTTGCAGACCGCCTGACAGTGGGTCGCATGCGGCTCAGACACGTCCCCTTTTTTGTGATGCGCGACGATCAGCAGCCGTTTGTAGACCTTCCTGCGGGCGAGCGCGGAATCATCGGCCTGCCTGTGCTGCTGGCTTTCCAGACCGTGCGCTGGAATCGTGAAGGCAAGTTCGAGATCGGCTTTGCGCCGCGCGCGACGCCCACACGCAAATCCAATCTGTGCTTTGAAGGTCTACAGCCCATCGTCGAAGCGGAGTTCCGGCAGAGCAAGATCAATATATTTCTGGACACCGGCGCGACACACACGCGCGCTCTGCCTCTGTTTGCCAGAGAGTTCGCCGCCTTTGTTAACGAAGCCGGAAAGAAAGGCTCGCAGCGCGTGACTGGCGTCGGCGGTAGTGTGGATGTCGAGACCATACGGCTGCCCGAATTGAGGCTTCGCATCAACGGCTCAGAGGTCGCGTTGAGTCCCGCCGAAGTGCTTTTGAGGGAGACTGCTTCCGGCCTTAGCTGGTCTCACGTCTGGGCGGGTATGGACCTGCTCAATCAGGCGCGCGTAGTGACGCTCGATTTCAAGTCGATGACGCTTACCCTTGAGTAAATCAACTAGAGACGCGCGCCTGACAACTCATTCAACCCCGACGCCTCTCTTAGCAAAGCTTTCATCATCTCCCTCTACTGTCTGCAAGAATGTTTTTTGCGCGGCGCGCGTTGCTTCAGGCGACACGTTACCACCGTCATTTAATTAGACAAGCGTCAGAAAAATATTGCACCTCCAAGACTGCTTACTGATGAAACTCTCCATCCTTGGCGCAGTGATAATACCGGTATGGCTGTTGCTCCTCTGCTTGCCTGAGGAGGAATTTATATGAAAAGCGTGGCGCGTCTGAGATTATTATTCACCGTCGTTGCTGCTGTGCTGTTGTTGTCTGCTCTCACGCTGGCAATCCCGCAGCAGGATTCTACAAGAACGGATTGGACGCCGCCCTCTTCACGCAAAGCGAAGACGCCTTTTGCTCCCAAGCCATTCGGCGGAGACAATATCTTCCGGGGCGAAGCCGAAGTTTGGCTGGCGGATGCCATCGAAAAACTGGAAGGCGGGATTTTTACACCCGTCGATGACAGGGCTGTCCCTGACTATGTCTCGCAAGTTGGCAACTATCTTGTTTCGCACTCGGTCGCTCCGACAAAGCAATACAAGTTCATCGTCACTACGGATTGGATGCCGGATGCCATGACGGCCGGAGGCGGACGCATTTATATCAGTCGTGGAATGCTCGAACTGCTCGAAAGCGAAGACGAACTAGCGGGCGTGCTGGCACACGAGATTGCTCACGACGCGTTCAGTCATGCCGCCAGGACTGTCACGCGACAAATGTTCTGGATGACCGGAACGAGAAAAGTAAAAACGCCCGCTGAGGTCGAGGCTGCTCTGGAGAAATTATGGACTGAATATCAGAAGAAACCGATAACAGCGATTGGCGAGAAGTTGTTAGGGTTCGCTCGGTTTGACGAGTTGGAAGCTGATCGCGCCGCTTTCTACAACCTTTATAAAGCTGGCTATAACCCTTACGCCCTTGTCACTGTCTTAAAGCGAATGGCGCGGGAAGACAAGCAGGAGATGGGTCAGAATCAATACTACTTGTATCAATTTCTGGTTCTTCTCTTCGGCAATCACCCGCCTTCCGCCCAACGCTCGATGGCTATTTCGTGGGAATCGAACTTTCTCAAAATGCCAGACCGTGATTCTCGTCATAAAAGCGCAGCCTTTGATGCTATGAAGTTAAGAATTAAGAGTCTGCCGAAATAAATTTGCATCTTCTGTGTCAAGGCAGAGCCCGGATGCTCGAACAAAGCGCCACCGCTCAAAGCTTGCCTTCCATGCACGGTTCTCAGATTTCATCCGGCTTGTCGCTTTCGTCTGGCGGCGGGTTGCCTCTGTCATCCGGCGCTGGCATTTTGAGCCTCACGCGGATAATCTTATCTCCTACAATCGATTGTTCGGGTGAATGCTTATGAAAAGAATCTTCATTGTGGCAGCGCTCTGCTGCTTTTTCCTGATTCCTTCAAAGGGCTACGCGTGTAGCTGCGCGACGGGTGATCCGGCTTCCGAATTTAATGACGCGAAGGCGATCTTCATCGGACAAATGCTCGGCGGGAATGAAAAGTTGTCCGTGAAAGACAGCAAAGGCAAATCCCATTCTATCGAAGCCGGGGACGTGCGTTTTATGGTGGAAGAAATCTTCAAGGGAGACGTGGCGGGCGAGACCACAATTCAGGTTGCCAGTCATAATGGTACGAGCTGTGGCCCTTATGGGCTCAAGCGTGGCGAGCGATACCTTGTTTACGTGTACAGCAGTGAGGAGGATGAAAAGATTCTTTACACGGGCGTTTGCACACGAACGGTGGCAGTTAGCAGCAACTATGCCAAAGAGGATTTGGATTTCCTGCGCAATCTTCCGGCAGCCGGAACAGGCGGTAATCTACAGGGAAGTATCTGGGCCGATCTGCGCGAAGGCGGAGCGACTCCGCTCCCGAACGTCAAAGTCAATATCCGCAACGCTGACAATCAAGTCATAACGGTGAGCACCGACAAGGACGGCAAATTTGAGTTGAAGAAATTGAAGGCGGGCAAGTACAGAGTCGAACCAGAGTTCCCGGCAAACTATACGAGTGAAAATGAATTTGCCGAAGTCAAAGTTGATGATCGAGGGACGGCCAGCGTAGGCTTTGAAGCCTACATCAACGGCAGAGTCTCAGGGCGCATTATTGATCGCGAGGGCCAGGGCTTCAATTCAATATTTCTTCATCTGGTCGGAGGGGATAAATCTGTTTACGGACATTCTACCGGCGAGGGCGGAGGTTTCGAGGCGCAGGGTATTCCTCCGGGAGAATACGTCCTGTACCTTGAAATGCATCACGCCGATTACCAAAAGAACAGAAACTTCTATTACCCCGGAACTTTTCAGCGTGAAGAGGCGACGGTCATCAAAGTCGGCTTAGGGGAGAAGGTTGAAGGGATAGAGTTTCTTCTGCCCGACGAATTTAAGGTTCGCACCGTTGAAGGTCAGGTCGTGTGGGAAGACGGTCAGCCCGCCGCCGATGTGGAAGTAATATTGCTCTGCCCGGCCAGCGTCAAGCCGAATGGCTTTGTCGTTGAATTTACCCCGAACCAGACACAAACCGATAAGCAGGGACGATTTCGGATTGAAGGCTTGACAGGCGAATCCTACTGGATTGAAGCACGCGGATCAAAAGCTGATGGCAAAAAGGACGAATTAATTGAAGCACATTCGCCGTCAAGAAAAATTATCTTGAGTGAAAATCTGAAAAACATCAGCCTCGTGTTGTCTGAGAGAGGGTTAGCGGGTGGCTGCGAAAAGTAGTTTTTCCAAAATCGTTGCTCGATTTATCAACCGGCTTTTCCATCAAGAGTTTTGAGCTGTTGTGATGGCGACCGCTTGCTCTTTTTCCGTTTGCTCCGCCGTTGGCCCAAAGGGAAGCTCAATCGCGAAGGTCGAGCCCTCGCCCGGCTTTGAATCGACGCTGACTTCGCCGCCGTGCGCGCGCGCCAGATGCTTGACGATAGCGAGGCCAAGGCCCGTCCCACCCACATCGCGAGAGCGCGAGTGGTCAACCCTGTAGAAGCGCTCGAAGATGCGCGTCAGTTGCTCCGAACGAATGCCGTCGCCCGTGTCGCGCACAGTGATGCGGTCACGCTCGGCCTTCTGCTCATGCCTGATCGTGACCGTCCCACCCTCGCGATTAAATTTGATCGCGTTATCGATCAGGTTGGTCAGCATCTGTTCCAGACGACGAGGGTCTGCGTAGACGCTCACTTCTGTTGGGACTTCATTGTTGATCGAGACGTGCGCGGCTTCGGCACGCGCGGCGAGTGCAGTCCTCACGTCTTCCACCAGCGGGCGCAAGCTAACAGGTTTGGGATGAACCGGAGATGTTCCGGCCTCTATGGCAGATAGTTCCAGAATGTCTTCGATGAGGCTGCGCATGCGCTCTGCGTTGCGGCGAATTACACTGAGGAAGCGCTGGTTATTTTCCGTGTCGTTGATCGCTCCGTCTTCTAGAGTCTCGACGAAGGCTAGGATCGCCGCGAGCGGCGTGCGCAGCTCGTGCGAGACGTTGGAGAGAAATTCCTGGCGCACGCGCTCCAATCTTTCGAGCCGCGTGATGTCGAAGAAGACGCCGACAGCCCCGCGCGTCTTTATATCATCGCTTAAGTGCAAAGGAATGACGCGCAGGCTGAAGATTCTGCGATCTTCTGCCGCAAGCATCTCGACTCTGGCGTTGGCCTGCGTGTTCTGCTTCAGCGCCTCGGAAAATGCCGCATGGATGGACGGGTTGCGCGTCAGCTCAGACAAGGCTCTGTCTTCGAGCGGGCCTTCGACGTGGCTGAAAATCTCAAGCGCCGCGCGATTCGAGGCGACCACGAGCATCGCTTGATCGACGACGACCATGCCTTCGCGCATGTTCTTCATCGTCGCTTCGAGCAGACGCGATGCGCGCTCGGCATCATCGACGGCGCTCCGGCCCTGCTCAAATACGCTCGAAGCCGCAACCCTTGAGCGACTCTTCTCATCCTGATTGCGAAAGAGCAGACGCCCGAAGGCGATGCCCGCGAGAATGGCGCAAAGCAGCGCCAGCCCCGTGCGCAGATTCAGGGGATGCGTCACCAGCAGCGCCGCGACACCCGCACCGCAAACAAAAAGCGCAAACCACAGACGAAGAGACATAAAAATAAGGGATGAAGGATGAGGGATGAGGGATGAAGTAAAGACGGACTGAATGATTCAACACTTGGTCGGTTCAATCATTCATCCCTCACGCTGCCGCCCTCATCCCTTCTATTGGCGCATCCGACAAAGCGATAGCCAACGCCGATGACTGTTTCCAGGCACGAGCCGCAGTCGCCAAGCTTTTGTCTAAGGCGACGAATATGTACGTCCAGAGTGCGCGTGTCGCCGTAATACTGGTGTCCCCAGACATCGTCCAGGAGTCGCTGGCGCGTCGCGACGCGACCGGCGCTCTTTGCCAGCATGGAGAGCAGCGCAAACTCCTTGCGTGTGAGCTTGACGCTCTCGCCGTCGCAAGTGACCTGCATATCTGCGAAATCAATCTGTAGACGACTGTCCTCGTAACGCGCGCTCTGATTATCGTCTGTGCGGCGCAACACTGCGCGAACGCGCGCCATCAGCTCGCGCACGGAGAAAGGCTTCGCAATGTAGTCGTCAGCGCCAAGATCAAGCCCGGCTACACGATCAGCCTCAGAGACGCGCGCCGTCAACATAATAATCGGGGTGCGTCGCGTCGCGGGCTCGCGCCTGAGGCGGCGGCACAACTCCATGCCGCTCATTCCCGGCAGCATCAAATCCAGAATCACGAGCGCCGGTGGACTCTTGACATCGAGCGCCGCCGCCAGGCCCTTTTCGCCCGTCTCGGCAATTCGCACCTCAAGCCCGTCGCGCTCTAGATTGTAGCGCAGGCTCTCCGCAATATCCGCGTCATCTTCGACGATCAGTATAGGTCGCATAAAAGCAGGGATGAGGGCGGAGGGATGAGGGATGAAAGGGGTTGAGCGAATGATTCATTTGTAATGTGATTCAGCGGTTCATCCCTCATCCTTCATCCCTCATCCCTTCGTTCAGTTGCTGTGTTTGATAAAGGCGGCTTCGGTCATGTAAACGGTCAGCTCGCAGATGTCCGTGACGTAATCGCCGATGCGTTCGATGTGTTTGGCGACGAAGAGCAGTCGCGCGGCGCGCGTCGTCGTCGCAGGGTCTTGGGTCATCAGCTCGATCAGATCGTGAAAGATGCCATTATAGAGTTCGTCTATCTGGTCGTCCCGCGCGATGACTCTGCGCGCGGCCGCCGCATCATTGGTAGTGAAGGCGTTAAGTGCAGCATGCAGCATGCTGGCCGCGTGCTCTGCCATCAGCGGCAGATCGACGTGGGTTTTGAGTTGCGGCTCATCGTTAAGGTCAATGGTGGCGCGGGCGATGTTGCAGGCGTGATCGGCGATGCGTTCCAGGAGCGGCGTGATCTTCGCCACGGAGATGACGAAGCGCAGGTCGCGCGCCGCCGGTTGACGCAGCGCGATGGTGTCGACGCAGAGACGATCTATTTCCAGCTCAAGTTGATCTATCTCGTCATCGCCCGCGAGAACTTCACGCGCCGTCGCGCTATCGCGTTCGACCAGCGCGTACATAGCTCTCTGAAGCGCCGTCTCCGTCTCGCCGCCCAGCAGCAGCACGCGGTCACGTAAAACGCCCAGCTCGCGATCAAGTAATCTATGCTGTTCCATAACTCAATTTTGGATTTTAGATTTTGGATTAACGAACGGATTGAATGAAGCTGACGGCTCTATCTCTCAATCCAAAATCCAAAATCTAAAATTAACCAAACCGTCCGGTAATGTAATCCTCCGTCAGCTTCTCTTCGGGATTGGTGAACATGCGCTCTGTGGCGTTGACCTCTATCAGTTTACCCAGCCAGAAGAAGGCCGTCTTGTCGGAGACGCGCGCCGCCTGCTGCATATTATGCGTAACGATGACAATAGTGTACTGCTCTTTGAGGCCGACGATCAGCTCTTCGATCTTTTGCGTCGCAATCGGATCGAGCGCCGATGCGGGCTCGTCCATCAATACGACTTCGGGACGCACAGCCAGCGCACGCGCGATACAAAGACGCTGTTGTTGCCCGCCTGACAGACCGAGCGCTGATGATTTCAAACGGTCTTTCACTTCGGGCCAGAGCGCCGCATCCAGCAGCGCCTGTTCGACTCTCTCGTGCAGCTCCGCCTTGTTCGCCGCCAGTCGATTGATGCGCAGACCGTAAGCGACGTTGTCGAAGATGGATTTCGGGAACGGGTTAGACTTTTGAAAAACCATCCCGACTTTGCGACGCAGTTCGACGACATCCGTGTCGGGCGCGTAGATGTCTTGCCCGTCAATCTCGATTATCCCTTCGGCGCGTGTGCCGGGAATGGTATCGTTCATGCGATTCAATGTGCGCAGGAACGTAGACTTGCCGCAGCCGGACGGCCCGATCAGAGCCATCACGCCGCGCTCAGGGATGTTCAGAGAGATATTGTAGAGCGCCTGCGCCCGGCCGTAAAAAAAGTTCAGCTCGCGTACGCCGATTTTTATCTCGGAAGGGGCGCGCTCCATTTGCTTGCTCACCCGTTCCCGCTCGTCATCAGGAAGTGATTCAGCCATACGGGGCACGCTCACCATTTTTTGAGCTGGCATTGACATTTTAAATACAGTGACAAGTGACGAGTGGCGACTGACAAGTAAGAAGTCAAAAGCTTTTTCACTGCTTGTCACTTGTCACTTGCCACTCTTCACTGCTTTTCAAACTTTCTGGCGCGTAAAGAAGCGCACGGCGATATTGATTAAGAGAATCATCGTCATCAGGACAAGCGTGGCGGCCCAGGCCTGCGCGTGCCATTCATCGTAGGGCGAGATGGCGTAATTGTATATCTGCACGGTCAGGCTGGCGATGGGCTGATCCAGATAACCCTCGAAAAAGAAGCGGCTGCCAAACGCCGTAAACAAAAGCGGCGCTGTCTCGCCGGAGACGCGCGCGATGGCTAGCATCGCCCCCGTCGCAATGCCAGAGCTTGCGGCGGGCAGCACTACTCCCAACGTCACTCTCCACTGCGGCGCACCCAGGGCGAGCGCCCCCTCGCGCAAAGATGTCGGAACTAAGCGAATCATCTCTTCGGTCGTGCGCGTGACAATCGGAATCATAATCAGCGCCAGAGCAATACCACCTGCGAGCGCTGAGAAATGTTTCTGCGGAATGACGATCAGCGTATAAACGAAGACGCCGACGACGATAGAAGGCACGCCCGTCAGAGTGTCCGTGACGAAACGCACAGTATGACCAAACCAGCCGTCGCCGTACTCCGCCAGATAAATGCCCGCTGCGATTCCCACTGGCAGACCGATCACAGAAGCCAGCCCGAGCAGCAAGAGCGTGCCCGTGATGGCATTGCCGATACCGCCGCCTTCGCCCACGGGGCGCGGCCTGTCCATCAGGAACTGTAGGTTGATCGAAGTAACGCCGCGCATCAATATGTAACCGAGGATAACTATCAGCACGGCACTGACCGTCAACGCACAAAAGGCCGCGAGCCCTGTCATCACAGTGCTCACGATTCTTCGCCGACCGATTTTTCTTCCCTGCCGCTCTTTCATGTCGCCCTCGCCGTGCCGCTCGTCCCACGCGTCACGCTCCACACCAGAAGCTTCGCCAGTCCGTTGACGATAAAAGTAACGACAAACAGAATAAGGCCGATCTCGACCAGCGCGCTCAGGTACAGATCGCCGGTTGCTTCCGTAAACTCGTTGGCGATGACGGACGCTATTGTGTAAGAGGGCGCAAAGAGCGAGGCGCTGATCTCCGGTCGATTGCCTATGACCATCGTGACGGCCATCGTCTCACCTATGGCGCGTCCCAGCCCCAGAATAATTGCGCCCGCTATTCCCGAAGCGGCGTTAGCCAGCACGACTCTGGTCATCTCCCAACGTGTTGCGCCGAGCGCAAGCGCCGCCTCGCGCTGCGACGTGGGCACTGCCGAGAGCACATCGCGCACGACCGCCGTGATGATCGGCGTAATCATGATGGCGAGAATGATACCGCCCGTCAGGAGCCCTATGCCCGTGATGGGCCCACTGAAGAGCGGCAGCCATCCGAGATAGCTTTGAAGCAACGGCTCGACGTGTATGCGCAGCAGGGGCGCAAGCACGAAGATGCCCCACAGCCCGTAGACGACGGAAGGAATCGCCGCCAGCAGCTCGACCAGAAAGGCCAGCGGGCGCGCAAGGCGCGGCGGCGCTTGCTCGACCAGAAAGATCGCGACGCCGAGCGAGAATGGCACGGCGATCAGCAGCGCGATCAGCGAAGAGACGACCGTCCCGTAGATAAAGGGCAGCGCGCCGAACCGCCCCATCACAGGATTCCACTCGCGCCCCGTCAAAAAGCCAAAGCCGAACTCGCGCAGAGACAGACTGGAATTCGTAGCCATAGAGGCGATCATCAACGAGACGATCAATAAAATAAGCGCCGCGCTCGCCAGCAGGATCAGTCGAAACACGGCATCGCCCGTCGTGCCCGTCGCAGAGAGCGTGCGCCGCCATCTCCACACACGCGCCAACGCGCCGTACGCGGCCGCAGGACTCTGAACATTTTGCTGCGAGCTAGACATAAAAAGCAGGGATGAGGGCGGAGGGATGAGGGATGAAGGAAGAACAGTTCAACTTGAATAATTTCTTATTCATCCCTCATCCTTCATCCCTTATCTCAGTGGTTTCCCGCCTGTGGTTATCGAGTTGATCTTGGCTTCGGCGCGCTTGACAATCTCTGCGGGCAGCGGCGCGTACTGCAAATCTCTGGCGAACTGCTCGCCCTCGTGTATGCCCCACCAGAGAAAGTCGACGAGCGCCTTGCCTTTGGCGGCGTCCTTTTGCTCTTTGTAGGCGAGGATGTAAGTGTAGCTTGAGATCGGGTAAGCACTTGCGCCGCTCGCGTTAGTGATCTGTACGCGCAGGTCTTCGGGAGTTGTCGCCACGGATTCGGCAGCCGCCGCCGTCACAGCATCGAGGCTCGGCAGGACGAAATTGCCGGAGCTGTTTTTGATCTGCGCGGCGGGCAGCTTGTTCTGCACGGCGTAGGCCAGCTCGACGTAGCCGATAGTGTTCGGCGTTTGCTTGACCTGACCCGTCACGCCCTCGTTGCCTTTGCCGCCCAGGCCTACGGGCCATTGCGGCGAAGTCCCCGTCCCGACCTTCTCTTTCCACTCTGCGCTGACCTTCGACAGATAGTCCGTGAAGACTGCGCTCGTGCCGCTGCCGTCCGAGCGATGCACGACAGTGATGTCTGCGGCTGGAAGATTAGCGTTCGCGTTATCGGCCTTGATGCGTGGATCGTCCCAGCGCTTGATCTTGCCCAGAAAGATGTCCGCGATTACGTCGGGCGAGAAACGCAGCGCTTCCGAGACACCGGACAGGTTGTAGGTCACGACAACAGCGCCGAGCACCGTCGGGATATGAAGAATTTCGCCGGGCGCTTTCTTCAAATCTTCGTCCTTCATGGGCGAGTCGGACGCGCCGAAATCGATTGTCTGATCCTGTATCTGCTTGATGCCGCCGCCCGATCCGATTGACTGATAATCCATCTGGACATTCGGATTGATCTTGCCGTATTCGCTCAGCCATTTTTGATAAAGCGGATTGGGAAAAGTCGCGCCCGCGCCTTGCAGCCGCACCTTTCCGCCGCCACCTCCTGCGCCCCCTTGCTGGCCGCTACAGTTAAAGGAGAGCGCTGCCAATGACAGGATTATCAAGGCAAGCGTCGCGCGTCGAATCTCTCTGGATAGGGGCACTTGGATGATCTCCTAGCTTCTTCTCGATTGTTGAACAGGACATTAGAGCTTAAGCCCTGGATGTTAAATCCATCTGAACTTCATCGAAACTTTATGTGAACAAAACGTCGTGCAAGCCGAGCGGTCTAGACTCTCAAAGCAGATTCAAACAGGGATGGACAGAGATTGTCAGGATAAAAACGACGAGTGAGAAGATTAAAAGCCTGCTCCTTGCTCGTCACTTATTACTCGTCACTGCTCTTAAAAGTTGAAGCGCACGGCGAACTGAATCTGGCGGCTTGTGCCAAGGCCGACGGTGCGCTCGACCGTTTGCCGCAGCAGACCGAATGTGCCGCCCGCCGCCGACTGTGTGTAGGGTTGTCCGGGTTGTGTTCCTGTGCCGACAGAGTAAAGTCCCGTCGCCGTGTTGAAGCTGACCGTCGGGAGCGCCAGATTCAAGCGGGACGCTGGAACGTCGAAGTTCGTAAAGTTAAAGATATTGAAGAACTCCGCGCGCAGCTCTACGTTCTTGCTCTCCGTCAGGCGGATACGCTTGTTGAGGATAAAGTCTACCTGCTTGAAATTTGGCCCGCGCAAAGCGTTGCGCGCCAGATCGCCGAATGTGCCGGGCAGCGGCGTGGCAAAGGCCGCAGGGTTCAGAATGCTGCGGTCATTGTTCAAGTAAGGATCGACGCCGGGGATCAAGTCCGGGCGTCGAACGTTGCGCGATGCCCCACCGCCGGGCGTATTGACGACGGCGATAAAGCCCGGCGGCAGCGGATTCGCCGCGTTGATCGTGCCCGGCAGTTGCGCCACAAAGCCTTGGGCCAACAGCGTCGTCGCACCACCCGCGCCCGTCGGCACGACACATCCTCCCGCCGTGACACATTGCATCACCAAGTCAGGGCGCACAATGCCGATCTCAAGTGGAAGACCGCTGCGAGCATTAATGATCGTGCCGATTTCCAGATTGCCCAGAAGCTTATCAAGGACGCCGCCCATGTCGAGCGTTTTGCCGCTGCCGACCGGCAGCAGATAAAGCGCGCTGAAGTTAAAGGTATGACGCACGTCGAAATTGTTGTAGCTTCGGTCATAATCGAACTCATCAAGAGCGCGGGCATTGTTGGCCGCCGTGCGCGCTTCGTTTGAACCGGCTGTATTACCGATTGAGCGCCCGAAAGTGTACTGCGCGTTCAGGGTCAAGCCTGTGCTAAAACGGCGCGCAAGCTGAACCTGCAAAGCGTTGTAGCTGTCAGAGCCTCCGCTCGTTTTGTAGTCAACCTCCGCAAAGGGATTGTTGACGGAGCTTGTGCCGGAGACGAGCGAGAACTCGCGCACGGTGTTGACGGCGATGACACGGCCCGTCGCAGCGTCCGTGCGATTGATGATGCCAAAGCCTGTGGGCAACTGCGTGCCGTTAACAATCGTAGTTTGGCCCGGCAAAATCTGATTGGTGACACTGCGCAAAAATAGATTGCGTCCCTGACTGCCGACGTAACCGATGGTCGCCACCATCTTGTAAGGCAACTCCTGCTGGATGGAGAAGCTGTACTGGTAAACCTTCTCAGGGATCGTGTACTCGGACGCATAAGCGCGCGGCTGGAATGAGCGGTTCAAGGGATTAGCGACGAAGTTTGAGATGATCGCGTTGATGGCGGCGGTCTGATCCGGATTGAACGTGAGCAGTGGGCCGCTCGTTAAGGTCGAGCTGATGCGGTCTGATTCAATCGGCTGAATCTGATCTTCCGTCTGTCCAGGCCCGTAAAAGATGCCGAACCCTCCGCGCAGAACTGTTCGACCACCGCCGAAGAATCCGTCGCTGTTAGGGCGCGGCGACCAGCTCAAAGCGAGGCGTGGGCCAAAGTTGGTCTTGGAAGCTTTGAAGGCCGCTTCCGTCGGGTCACGCAGGATGCCGCGATCAACGTCGAACAGGATTTGCAGGTCGCGTGCTTCGCGCAGCGGCGTGTAATACTCATAGCGCAATCCGTAATTCAAGGTCAGGTTCTGTCTGATCTTCCATTCATCCTGCGCGTAGGCGATGTAGTATTCCTGCTCCGCCTTGCGCTGACCCGTCGCGCCGTTGTTGAAGGGGCTCGGCGCGCTCACATCGCCGAGGTATTGGATGGACTGCGGCTGGTTGAGCAGAAAGCTGTTGATGTTCGAGAAGGTGTAGGTCGTGCCGCCCTGCCTGTCCGTGTAGAGGCGAATCAAACGAACTTCGCCGCCGAACTTGTAGTTGTGATTCCCCTTCGTCCAGTTCAGATTGTCTATAAAGGAGAGCGAGTAAGGCGTGTAGGGCTGACCGCGGCCGTTCGTCGCAGAGTTGGCGCGCACCAGTCCGCCGGGCGATGCCATGCCTGCGTTCGTGCCCTGTCCTGGGAGCGCGAAGCCTGCGACCGAGCCGGAGATGTTGATCGAGAGCTGCGACAGATCAATCCCGTTCACGACGGGCGCGACTCCGTTGACGCGCGTATACGCTTCGTTAAATCCGACCTTGAACTCGTTGACGACCGTCGGTTTCAGGATGGATTGAAATGCGAGGACTGCGTTCTGCGGATTGGCGACGAAGTTTATATGGCGACCCGTGACGCCTTCGGGCTGATCGTTTCTGCCCTGATCGCGGAATAAGCGAAAATAAAAGGAGTGCTTCTGGTTAAAGCGGTTGTCGAAGCGAAAGGCAACGGCATTTTCATCTACCTTGGTGGTTGATTGAAGCTGAACTGTATCGAAGAGGTCTGGGCCAACGCGCAGCACCGAGACAGCAGGATCACGAAAGGCGGAGATCAAAGGCAGAATGGCAGCGTTACACGCGATTGTTCCAGTGCCCACAGGCGCGGCGCAGATTCTCGAAGCCTGACCCGGAACAGTCTCAATCGAATTGATTCCGGCCCGCAGGCGATAGCCTTCGTAAGAGAAGAAGAAAAACGCTTTGTCCCTGATGATTGGCCCACCGATAGAGCCGCCGAATTGATTGAGACGCAGAGGCGATTTCTTTCCGATAATATTATCGAAAAAGTTGGCGGCATCGAGCGCGTCGTTGCGCAGGTACTCGAACAGCGAGCCGTGAAACTCGTTGCCGCCGGATTTCGTCACGACGTTGATCTGCCCGCCCGTGCCAGTGCCGTACTCTGCCGGATAGTTACTTGAATCCACGCGAAACTCCTGCACGTTCTCCAGAGAGGATTGCAGGCGAAACGGCGAAGGGACTTCACCGTTAAGATTGCCCGGGCTGGCGTCTATAACGGCAGAGCCCTCTATGCCGTCGTAGCGAACAATATTTTGTTCGACGGCGCGGCCGGAAAAGCGTATGTCGCCGAACGTGCCGGAACCTGTATTGACGGAGCCGGGCGCTTGCAGATAGAGCTGCGAAAGCTGTCTGCCATTAAGCGGCAGACCCACGACCTCGCGCTCGCTGACGTTCGCGCCCATACGCGCCGAGCTGGTATCAATCAAGTCTTCCGACGCACCGGCGCTAACGTCAACAGAGGCGGCGACGCCTGTGGCCTGCAACGTGAGATCAAGATTTAGCTCCTGCCCGACAGACAACTGAACGTTATTGATCGTCGCAGAAAGGTTCGTGCCGCTGACAGTGACCGTATAGGTCGATGCCTTGAGCGGAGAGACAATGTATGTTCCCGATTCAGACGAAACGGCAGTGCGCTCTTCGCCCGTGCGCTCATTCTTCACGGTAATGTCTGCGCCTTGCACGAGTCCGCCGTTGATGTCCTTGACCGTGCCGACGATGCGGCCTGTATCGGTCTGAGCGAAAACTATTGGGGCAATAAAAAATAGCGCCAGCAGCGCTATCAGAAAAGATCGGGGGCGAAGGGGGCGCTCCGCCTGTAGCTTAATCATAGAAATCTCCTGTGGCCCATGCTTCATGTTGAAGGAAATGTGCATCGGCGGAAAAGAGAGTCCGCCGTCAGTTTGTTTATCAGAACAGGTTTCGCAGAGCTTTTTGTTTAGTCACAAGTGCGAACAAGGAATGTTGCTTCAAGGAAGACAGACTATGTGGGCCGAGTTAAAAGGGCGTGAATAGCGCCTTAAATTTTCGTAAACTTTTGGCGGGGCGGGAGGCTTGGAACTATCAACGGCTGACATCACAAAGGCGCTTTCAGATTGCGCACACAATCTGAAAGCGCCTGGAAAAAAGCCTTTCGAGAGCACACAAGCGGGCTTTGCTACTCGCCTGCGCGCGGCTCTACTTCAGAGACAGATAGAGCAGTATCTCTGCCGTGCTAGACACGCGACTTGTGAGGCTCTTGATTAACCATCGGACGTAAGACTTAACAAGGAACCCAGCCATTACGACCAGGGTCTTGGCAGCAAATGTCAACGATTTCCGATGTCTGGTATTGCGAGCTTTGTCCGGTCAGAGTTCCCTGCCCATTACAGTTGACGTAACGACTGCCAATCACCTGTGTGTGGCTCGCGTCACTGTAATAGGTGATTTCATACGAGTACCTGGGCTGAGGTGTAGAACTAACTTTACTCGACGGAAGGAAAGCACCCGTTAGCAACAGCGCCAGAAATGCTGCGAAAACAAACCGTCTCACTGCTCCAGAGAATAGTTTCATGTCTCCTCCTAATTTTGTGATGGTGTGGTGAAGTTTATTGCGCCCCGAAAAGTCCAGATGTGTCCCTTCGCTAATAGGGCTTAGGGTAAGGCGACCAGCCGAAGCCGTATCATCGAGGGCTTTCAGCTCATCTTTACTTTATTATTAGGAGCGCAGTTCGTGGGGGAAGATTGAAAAACGTTTTTCCTGTCCAGTTGAGGTGAGCAACGTTTTTCGGGACTAATCTACTCTTCCGAACAAACAACGTCAAGAAAGTTCTTGATCGGGTAGCGGGTCAGTTTGAGATTGAATACACAGCCTGTTGAAACTCATCACCGCAAACACAAGAGGAAAGAGAAACCACTCGCCTGAATTTTATCAGGTCAATAAATCGAGAGGCCGGAGCGGAACACGTTTGGTTCTCACTCCGGCCTCTATTGTGTGCTGTTGCGGCTGTCAGATGTTTAGTAACCTCTGTAGCCTTCGGTGTAGCCGTTGATGAACGCCTGACGGAAGTACTGCTGATAGATATAGCGGTCGCCAAGACGAGAGCTATAGTCCTTAGAGGCTTCCCTATAGGTCTCCTCATCGTTGTAGTTGAAGCCTTCACCGCGCTCGCGGTCTCTGCGGCCTTCCTTGACGCCTTCATTAGCGCCGGCGTTGAGAGCGGTCTGGCGAAGCTGCAAAGAGCCTCCGTAGTTGCCATATCCATCATTGGAACGGCCGTTACCATAGTAACCACCATTGTTACCATAGTACCCGCCGTTGTTACCGTAGATACCGCCACTGCGCTGAGCACGACGCTGCTCGCGTCTCTGTTGACGCTCTAACTCACGCTGACGACGACGCTGTTCGCGTTCATAGTCGCGCTGACGCCTGTATTGATCATTCTGCCCATAGGGCCACTGCGCCTGTGCGGTCACACTGGTTGTGATGAATGTGCCAAATAGAAGAGAGAATGCCAGTAATGCTCCCCCAACTCTGTTCCGAATCTGTCTGCTTTTCATATTCTAACCCCCCTTTGGTAAGTAACACTGGCAATCACCATGCCAGTAAAAACAACCGTCACCGACTAACAAGTTGCAGGTTGATTGCAATTCCGAGATTTACGGATTTACTTAAAAAATAGCCTGTGTTTTTGACTATTTACGTCATTGATTTACTGATCGTCTTCAACATATTTGGTTTTAGATCATATGTATTACAAGAATCCTGGCATATCACCCAACACTTTCGCCGGTCGTTATATACTTTATAGTGCATACATCCGCTTAAATAGAAAAAAGGGCCGGCGACGCGCGTGCGCTGCCGGGTTGTTTTGTTGGCCCACCGAAGTTGAATTGAGAAAATAGATGCCGCAAGTAGTGAAAGCTACAGACCGCTGTCGTTTTATCTGTCAACGGCGATTTGATTCTGATCACACAGCCCGCCGACTAGTCTATATCCCAGACTAGCCAGTAACGCTTTTTCCTGTTTTTATAAAGGTGTGTCTAGAGAGGGGCGCGCGCCGGACGCGCCGTTTTGAGTGTGTTAGTTCGGATGGCGTTCAGGCTCTGTTGGTGATTGGCCCAGGCGTTCGTAACTAATATTTAATCGGCCATTAACCGTAAGTTTAGGGTGGGTGTTTATGATCTGGCCTGCACCCGCCCCTCACTTGTGTCTGGCTTGGGTTGTGCGAGGGCGCTTAAGTTCCTCGCACAACCCCAACTCATCAAGAGCTTTTAAGCCTGCCTCTCGCGCTGGCAGAAAACTCTAACAATCGTCGAGCGTTCCGGCTTGAAGAGTCATTTGCCTTGGCGGCTCACTGTCACGCCGGCTGTAGCTTATGGTCTTCTGTTGCCGTTACCGTTACCGTTGCCCGCGCCCGTGCCACGTGCATTTGAATTCAAGTTGGATACACCGGCCGTGTTCGCATTACCGTTGTTGTTGACGACAGTCGCCACATTGGAATTGGGATTGACACGCGGACTGATGTTGGCGTTGGTCTCGACCACACCGTTTCTGGTGGCGTTGTTGCTAGCGCTGTTACTATTGTTACTATTGTCGCCGCCGCAGCCAGCCAAGAAGCTGGCGACGATGAGCGCGACCGGGAGAGCTAAGGTTCGTCGCATTGAACTCCTCCTGTGCTTGTATCTATGAAATTACATGGAGAGACCGGGCAGGCCCGACGCGCATTTCAAGCGCTGTGACCACCCGACTTGAGTCCCTCTTACAGGGAACGAAGGTTTCCGGCCACCTCAAGCCTGAAAGCAAGCGTGGCCGGAATCTTTCATCCCACTACTACGGGCAGCAAATTTTTAGCGGTAGACATGCTCGCCGCGATTGCTGCGCCAGTCATTCTCGAAATACTCGGCATCCTCGTCATTGCGCGCATTGATGCCCATCACGATGCCGCCACTCTTGATGCCTTCTTCGTAATCCTTGACACGCTCTTCCGGGATACCAGCGCCAACGAGAGCGCCGATGATACCGCCGGTCGCGCCGCCAGCGCCTGCACCCGCCAGAGCGGCCGCAATCGGGCCTGCGACGATCAATCCGAGACCGGGCAGAGCGACTGAAGTTCCGATGGCCGCGATGGCAGCCAGCGTTGCGCCGACAGTGCCGCCGATGGCCGCACCCGTGCCCGCACCTTCAAGGGCCTTGTTGCCAAGCTCTGTCTCTCTTCCGCCAACAAAATGTTTGTTGCGAGTCTCGTCCGACATCAAAAGATTCACGTCATCCTGGCTGTAGCCACGACTGGTGAGCGAGCCATAAGCGCGCTCGGCGCTTTCTCTGTCTCTGAATAGTCCGGTCACCGTGCGTGAACGACCTGCTGAAGTACCTGTTGTTTCTGCCATTTTCTAAACCTCCGAGTCTAATTGTAAGTTGGATCAACGGTGCGATATGCCCTATTGCATACCGCTCGCTCCGTATGCTTTCGCATTTCAAAACAAACCGCCGCCACGCATTTCGGCCTTTAAAAACCGCCGCGTGTACGATTTTCGTTCCAAACTAAAGCGGCTATACAGGGTAAAAGCAAAAGACAGGCCACAACCTCTGGATTTGGGGCAAGGAAGGATTTGAGCAGACAATAATTCGACGACGCTTTTTGTAAAGCAGAGCGCGAACATTATGGCTTGCGCGCTTAGGCTCAAAAGCTAAACCTCAGCGCTCGATTTTCAGCGCGCTCAGATCAATCTGGTAGATGTCGCCCAGACCGTTGCGCGGCCCTCTGAGCCTGTTTGACAGCTCCGTGTAGGTCAGAGGTTTTGGCGGCGTTTCACTCGTCGCATCTCTGGTGCTCGTCCAGAAAAAGTATTTTCCGTCGGGCGAGATTTTCGGCGACAGTTCGTTACCGCTCGAATTGATTTGATCGCCCAGATTGACCGGCTCCGTCCAGACGCCTTTGCGGTTGTAGCTCAAATAAAGATCAAAGCCTCCGCGCGCATCTTTACGACCGCCGCACATAAAGATCAGAAAGCTCTCGTCAGGAGCGATCAAAGGCTCGAACTCGTTGAACTGTGTATTGAGTGTCGCGCCCAGGTTTTCCGCTGGCGCGTAACTGCCGTTGACGAGCCGAGAGCGATAGAGGTCCGTGCGACCTTTGCCGCCTTCACGATCCGAGCCGAAGTAGATCGTCCCGTTGGCCGCAATCGTCGGATACCACTCGTTGCCGGGGCTGTTGACGGGAGCGCCCAAGTTCACCGGCGCGCTCCATCCACTCGCGGTCATCTCCATCATCCAGATGTCCAGATCATCTTTGGCTCGCGGGGCGGCAGCAGCCGTGCTGGCAAGCGGACGGTTCGAGATAAAGTAAAAGCGTTTTCCGTCCGGCGTGATAAAAGGGTCTGCGTCGGAGTATTGCCCGGAGAAGGGCGCGACCTCCGGCGTCGTCCAACGCCCATTCTTAAAATGCGAGACGACGATGGTCCAGAAGCTGAAGTTTGGATTGTTCTTCAGAAAGTAGACGGTTCTGCCGTCAGGCGTAAAAGCCGGATGCGACTCGTAATCGCCCGTACACAGCGTGCCCTCCGCAAAAATTGCAGGCTCACTCATCGATTTGGCGGAAGCGTAAGGATGAGCTGATCGATCATCCATCCGGCTTGCGCTCACAGTCTTCTGCCAGTCAGGGCAGAGCGCGCTGAAGAAGAGCAGCGAGGCGACAACGATTATCGAATACGCATACCTGTTCATGATTCAAGACACCTTTATCGTCATGTATGGTCATGATCCGGGAGCGGGCTCTGATAAAGCCAGCTCGAAGCCGTACTCTATAGAGTTGTTGGCATCCTTCAGCTCGCGCTTGCCTGTTTGCAGAAAACCCATATTCGTGTAGAGACGATGAGCATCAAGAAAGCGCGTGTCGCTCCAGAGAATCATCTGCCGCAGACCTGCGCGGCGCGTATGATCTATCGCCATCTGTACCAGCTGCCGCGCCCAGCCCTGCCGACGCAAGCTCCTGTGAACGTAGAGCGTCTTTAACTCGGCGGAGTCCGCGTGCAGCAGCACCGCGCCGCTCGCTTTAACGACGCCCTCATCTTCGACGACCCACAACTCGCCGCCGCTTTCGCGAAAGTACTTTGCAGGGTCTGTCAGATACGGCTCATCCCGTTCGACATCGAGCGTGCAATCATACTCGCCGTAGACCTCTGCGATCAGACGCTGGATGCCGTCGGTATCCTGCACTTGGGCAAGTCTGAGCCGTGGTGGCATAGATGAGAATCTCTGCAAGGAAAGCTAAGCGCGCGCGAAATGCAAGCGCCTGTGGTCAGGCTAAAGCGCCGAGTTGTTTGAGCAGGAGCGCTCTGTCGAAATAAGCATTTTCACCCGCGAGCTTTCCCTCTTCATCGAAAGTGTAGACGGTGCAGACGGCGACCTTGAAAGAGCGCCCCGTCGCCTGATAACCCTGCCACGTGCCCGTGTGTCTGCCGCTAAGGGTCTGTTCGAGGATGATGGCGTCATCGGCGATGTGTCGTCGCCTTACGTCAATTCGCAGATCGGAAAAGCCGCCGTTATCGTTGAACCCGAACTCTTCATGCAGAGAGCGAATGCCCTTGTGATTCTCGAACTTGTAGCCGTTGAGGATCATGATCGCTCCCCGTCCGAATGTCTCCATGATCGCTTCCAGCTCATGCGCATTCTCCGCGCGCAGATGTTCTTCCAGAAGCGCGACGCGCGTCCTCAACTGATCCTCAGACCATGCCTGCGACATCTTTAATCTCCTCGCAGCTATTCTCTCCTTGAGCCGCCGTTCAAGATAGCGCAAATTGGAAGTGTTCGGCTATTGACTTGACACGTGTTCGGGTGTAAAAGCCAATCAAGTTTTCTGACACCCTAGCCCATCCTCGTTCATAGATGTGCCAGCAAGACAATTATTCAAAGCATGCTAAAGACGAAAGGAAATACGAAATGGCTATTCGTTTAGGCGACACCGCGCCGGATTTCACAGCACAAACCACAGAAGGCCCGCTCAAATTCCATGACTGGATAGGCGATAGTTGGGCCGTACTGTTTTCTCATCCCAAAGATTTTACTCCCGTCTGTACGACGGAGCTGGGCGAGTGCGCGCGCCTCAAGCCGGAATTCGACCGCCGCAACGTCAAAGTCATAGGGCTGAGCGTCGACCCGGCAGACTCGCACGAAAAATGGGCGGCCGATATTGAAGAGACTCAAGGGACGGCCCTGAACTTTCCGCTGATCGCAGATTCGGACCGCAAGGTCTCAGACCTCTATGACATGATTCATCCGAACGCGAGCGATACTTTTACCGTGCGCTCCGTCTATGTCATCGGGCCTGACAAAAAAGTGAAGCTGATGATCACATACCCTGCGAGCACGGGCCGCAACTTCGACGAAATCCTGCGCGTCATAGACTCTCTGCAACTGACGGCCAACTACAGCGTCGCGACACCCGTCAACTGGAAAGACGGGGACGACGTGATTATCGTCCCCTCGATGTCGGACGAGGACGCGAAGGCGAAATTCCCTGCGGGCTGGACAGCGCACAAGCCCTACCTGAGAGTCACGCCGCAGCCTAACAAAGCGGACGCAGCGAAAGGCGGCAAGTAAGAAAGCCGCCCGCATTACGAAAGTAAAGTTAGACGCAAGACAAGATTGGTCAAATGATAGACGGCCACTCGCGAGTTTCACGTAAAGCTCGCGAGTGGTTTTCTTTTGAGAACTGAAAGGAGCAACAGAGTAACGGGACAGAGAGGGGTTGGCGGTGGGTAGTACGGGAAGCTACCCACCTGCTCTTTGCGGGAATCCCCTGTCTTGGGCGATTCTCAACGAGGTACTTTAAGACAAAGATCAAATCGACGGATGTTTCCAGAAAACCGCCCTTCAAGCGCGGCCTCCCCGAGCGACTTTTCGGTGGCTTCGGTTTATAATTATCTTTTCCATAATTCAGCCATTAAAACCTTTAGAAGGAGTATTCATGACCGCTGTAGAGAAGACAGGCAAGCGCCCCGCGAGCATCAGCTTTAAGGGCCGCATTCTTTTCCTGACCGACGATGTCTCTTTGATTCGCCGCCAGCTTGAACAGGGCGAAGACCTGCCCTTTGATCCCGATCAGGAGTTGATGAGCAATATCTCGACGGACGAGATTACGCCGGGCTGGGTCTGCTTTTATTACGACGAGACTTTGGGCCAGTACGTCTATGTCGGAATGCGCGAAGCGGCAGTGCAGAAGGATGAAGTTAAAAACGGCGGCTTCTCCGTCGTCGTCTCCGGTCTCTCGAAGGGCTGCGGCTCGTCGCGTGAGACAGCGCCTTATGCTGAAAAGTGGGCGGGCATCGAATTGGTCATCGCCAAATCAATCGAGAAGATTTACGGACAGAACTCGCAGAACATAGGTCTTCTGACCTCTACGGACTTTAGCCTTATCGAGCGCATACGCCGTGGCGAAGAGATTCCCTTAGAAGAGTTCACGCGCGGTCTGGACCCGATCTCGAAATCAATCGTCGAGTATGGCGGCCTCTTCAATTACAACAAGGCGCGGCTTGCGGGCGATGTGCAGCCCCCGCCATTGGAAACCGGACGGCGACCGATGACGATTGTCGAGAAGATCATCGCTCGCCATGCTTTTGTGCGCGCAGGAGAGGTCGGTGTCAAAGCAGTCAAGCCCGGCGATGCGCTCTTTGCCGTCGCGGACGTGCGCTTCTCTCACGAGTACGTTACGCCGATGGCCGAATCCCTTTTTCGTCAGGCGCTCGGCGCAGACGCGCGCGTGACCGAGCCGGAATCCGTCTTCGCTTTCCGCGATCACCTGACATTCCTTGGACAGGTCATGCCGCCAAAGCAGCGCGAGATGGGATTGCTTGAGCGCGCAGACGGACTCGCCGTCACGCAGGCGGAGTTCACCGTGCGTCAGAACATACGTCTCTACGGCGAGAACCCAGAGGGTGGCTCGGAAGCTATCTGTCACAACGCCGTGGTCGAAGACCTCGCGCTCCCGGGCCAGATCGTCATCGGCACGGACTCGCACACGTGCATGGCAGGCGTGCTCGGCTGCTTCGCCTTCGGCGTGGGCTCAACGGACATGGCCAACGCCTGGTACACGAAAGACATACGCATACGCGTTCCGGAAACCGTGCGCTATGTGCTGAAAGGAAAGAAGCACGCAGACGTGACGGCCAAGGACGTGATGCTTTATATCCTCGCGACTCCGTACATGAAATCGAGCAAGGGGATCGGCAAGGTGCTGGAGTTCGCGGGCGAGGGCTTGAAGGATTGGCCCATGGACGAGCGCGCGACCCTGACGAACATGGCAGTCGAAGCAGGAGGCACGACCGGCATCATAGAGCCTGACGAAGTGACGCTGGACTACATCGTACGCATGCGCGGCCTCGACGCGGAAGAGGTGCGCAAGGGCTTTCTCAAGAGCGATGAGGACGCAGAGTACGCCGAAGTCTTCGAGATCAATCTGGACGAGATACGGCCTATGGTCGCCACGCCCGGCGATCCGCGCAACGGCATACACATCACAGAGCTTCCCACAGAAGTGAAGATAGACATTGCATACGGCGGCTCTTGCACGGGCGGCAAGATGGCGGACATGGATATGTACGCGGCCGTGCTCAAGCGCGCCGTCGAGCAAGGCCGAACGGTTGCGCCCGGCGTTCAGCTCTTTCTTCAATTCGGCTCGCAGAAGATCAAGGAGTACGCGCGCAGCCGTGGCTATATCGAAATCTTCGAGCGCGCCGGTGCGCAATTGATAGACCCTAGCTGCGGCGCTTGCATCAAGGCAGGCCCCGGCGCATCCAGCTCGCCCGATCAGGTGGTCGTCAGC
>DATLMN010000066.1:0-3429 GCA_035537255.1 Pyrinomonadaceae bacterium
GCCGTATTGCTCGCGCATGCGCTCAATCGTTTTGGCGACGATGAGGGCGAGCGTCCCGCGCCATCCGGCATGAATGGCTGCGACCGCACGCGTGCGCGCATCGCCTAAAAGTACGGGCACGCAATCGGCCGTCTTGACGCCAAGCAGCACGCCCGGCGCATTCGTGACGAGCGCGTCGCAATACTCTGTCTCGCCGCGCGCACCGGCAGGCCCGCGCGCGTCCCGTTGGTCTTGAACGACGCGCACATCCGTGCCGTGTACCTGCCAGCCCGCCGCGAGCGACCACTCTCCGCCGAAGAGGCTGAGAAAGCGGCGGCGATTTTCGTAGATGTTCTCGGCCGTGTCGTCGTCAAAGCCCGCCAGATTAAGAGCGGCTTCTGGCATGGGGCTTGTGCCCCCGAGCCGTGTTGAAAAACCGTTCGCGAAACCGTCTTTCAGAAGCGGCGCACACGCGAGAGCGCACACACCCTGTTTCTCGCGCCATACAAATCCGGCGCTTCGTAACTCTTTGTGGTCTGCTGTGATCATCTCTATCGGTATAGACATTATTGAAGTGGCCCGCGTGCGCGAAGTATTGCTTCGCACGCCGCGCTTCGCCGAGCGCGTTTATACTCCGGCTGAGCGCGCCTATTGCGAGAGCCGTGGCGCTGTGGCGGCGCAGCATTACGCCGCGCGTTTTGCCGCCAAGGAAGCGGCGCTCAAGGCGCTCAGGACTGGCTGGGCGGGCGGCGTCGCGTGGCAGGACGTAGAGATCACATCTTTGGAAGGCGGCGCGCCGCTGCTCACTTTTCGTGGCCGCGTGCGCGAGCTTTACGAACAATCGGGCGCGACCGCCGCGCATCTCTCCATGTCGCACACCAGCGAACATGCCATCGCCGAAGTCATCCTCGAACGCTGAATCATTGTACAGGATTTTGTAAAAGCAGGAAGCGAACCTTCATTAATCTCGCTGGTAAGGAAAGCTCTCTTACGGTGATCCGGCTCTATCGGCTCTTCTGTAAGCTCCGCTGCCGCCCATCTCGTTGACCAAAGTGGAGCGTCCGCGCACGCTCCTGTCGACGGTCGTGCGCTGCGCGGGCAAGACTATCGTTACTGAAGTGTCTGCGCGCGGCGGCGAGCGGCGACCCATCGCAGACTGTTGCGTATCTCCCACGCTCGCGGCCACAGATGATGAATCATCGAACTCAGTCTCGTCACCGGCGGATGCTGTGAGCGGAATCTCTTCCGTGTGAACGTAGCATTCAAGCGACGGCATAAAGGCGTGCGTGATGGCGATGCGCTCGCGCTGCGGACAGTGTGCGCCAGCCCGCATGCCCGTCTCAGGATCAATATCGACGGCAGTGATGCCGGCGGGCCGCTCAAACGCCTCGCCGCCCAGCTCCGGCCTTAGCTCAACTGCCTCGCGCACAAAATCCGTCCAGGCCGGAAGCGCAGCCTCCGCGCCAGTCAATCCCAACTGCTTGTTATCATCAAAGCCTATCCACACGGCGACCACCAGATTCGGCGTATAGCCTACGAACCAACCGTCGCGCGATGTGCCTGTCTTGCCCGCCATGGCCGTGCGTTTGACAGAGCCACGAGCCGCGCGCGCAGTGCCGTGATCGATCACGTCCGCGAGCATATCCGTCAGCATGTAAGCCGTAGCCGGTGTGATGACCTGTCGCGACTGTGTGACACGGTCGATCACGTCAGCGCCGCTCGCGTCCGTGGCGCGTGCGATGACGTTGGGCTCTACGCGCACTCCTGCGTTGGCAAAGACGGTATAAGCGGCAGCCATCTCCAATGGCGTCGCTTCGGTCGTCCCCAAGGCTAGCGCAGGATATGGCTCAGGTTTTGGCAGGCCGAAGTTTTGCGCAAGCTGTGCGACCCTTTGCAAGCCAGTCTGCATAGCGACATCGACCGTCACGACGTTTAGTGATTTGACGAGCCCCGTTCGCATCACGACATCGCGCATAGAGTATGTATTGCCGTAGTTCGCCGGGCTATACTTTGTGCGGCGGTCGTAAATGAATTCGCGCGGCGCGTCCGTGTACACGGCGAGCGGAGAGTGTCCGCTCTCAAGCGCGGCCGCATAGACGATTGGCTTAAAGACTGAGCCCGGTTGACGGCGCGCATCGCTCGCGCGATTTAGTTGCGTATCGGCGTAGTTGCGCCCGCCGACCATCGCCAGCACGTCGCCCGTCCGTGGGTCCAGCGCGACCAGCGCCGCCTGCGGGCTCACTCCGCGCCGCTTGTAAATTTTATCCAGCCGCTCGAGCTGTCGCTTGATGGATGCTTCAGCGAGCTGCTGCAAGTCCGGATCAATCGTCGTGTAGATACGCAGCGTGCGCTCGTCCGTCTCGCGTGATTCGCTGAGACGCGATTCGACCGCGCGGTTAACGTAATCTATAAAGTAAGGCGCAACAGACGTATCAAGTTTGTTGGCAGGAGCAACCACCAGAGGCTCGCGCGCCGCCGCCTGTGCCTGTTCAATGGTGATTGCGCCGTCGCGCGCCATCGCTCCGAGAACGATATTGCGTCTTTCTGTGGCCGCTTCCCTGTGACGATCCGGTGCGTAACGGCTTGGACTCTGAATCATCCCGGCTATCGTCGCCGCCTCAGCCAGAGTTAACTCTTTCAGTTCTTTGCCGAAGAAGACGTGTGCCGCCTGCTCTATCCCGCGCACGGCCACGGACTGACGTTGGCCCAGATAAACCTCGTTACAGTAGAGCGCGAAAATATCCTCTTTCGAGAGACGACGTTCGAGCGTAAACGCGATCATCGCTTCGGCGAACTTTCGACGAAGGGTTCGCTCCGGCGAGAGATATGTATTTTTGACGAGCTGCTGCGTAATGGTCGAGCCGCCCTGGCCCATGCGCTCGTCGCCTGCGTTTCTGAGCAGTGCGCGGCCAATGCCGAACAGATCAAGCCCGCTGTGCTCGAAGAAACGATGATCCTCAATCGAGAGGATCGCGCGCGCCATCACGGGCGGAATACTTTGATAGGAGAGCGCCTCGTTCTTGCCGCCCTTCATCGAAGCGTCTACGGTCAACAACTCGGGCTCAAGCGTATAGGAAGCGAGTGGGCCAATCTCGTTCGAGAGGCGCGCGATGCGGTCGTGCTTATCGAAACCGACTAAAACAAAAGAGCGCTCGTCCCCTACACCGTTGCGGCGTGGGTGTATCTCGACGGCTTGGGGCTGCACGTTAAAGCTTCCGCTCCAAACATCACTCGCGCTGCTCTCTATGTAGCCTGCGCGGCGAAGCTGCGTGACCAGCCCGTCCATCGAAAGCGTTTGGCCCACACGCAGCGTTCGGGGCGCAGCGTATATCCCTGCGCGGCTGGTCAGATAGCCCGAGGCAAGACGCGCATCGACGAGGCGCGAGTAAGAGACGTAAGAGTAGATGAAAAACAGAAGCGCCGCTCCGAGCGTCGTGAGCAAGGAAGCGG
>DATLMN010000067.1:0-29167 GCA_035537255.1 Pyrinomonadaceae bacterium
GCGCCGCTGCTGGTCGTCCGCCTCCGTGATAAAACGTCCTTCGCTAATGGTGATGTTCGTAATGTCCGCGTGATTGGGTGTCACGCCCTGCGTATTGCCCCAGCGATAATTGCGCCCCTGGTAAATGATGTTGTCGTCAAAAGGGCCGCCCGAATAGCCCACGTTCGGAGCGATCATAGAGAGGTCTTCGACCGCTGTTGCGCCCGCGCGTATGGCCTCCGCGTCGCCGGGGTTGAGCGGTTTACGGCTGCGCTCTGCGCGATTGTCCGTCACGCGCGGGCCGGTCGAGAGATGAAAGGCGTAAATATTGTTTGTGCCGTACTCCTCTATCATCTTGACTATGTTCTGGCGAAGCCCCGTCAGGATAGAGGCGATGACAATCGCCGTCATGACGCCGATGACGATGCCGAGCACTGTGAGAAAGCTGCGGAACTTGTGCGAGCGCACGCTATCGAACGCCATCAGCAGCGTTTCTTTGGGAAAAAATTTTGGAAGCCTTAAGCGCATACGCTCTTCTTCAGCTCTTCGTCAAAGCGATAATCGGATCAAGCCGCGCCGCTTTAAAGGCCGGATAGATTCCGGCGATGATGCCTATGACGCTGGAAAAAAAGATCGCCAGGAAAATATATGTGACTGTAATCGTCATGGTGATTCCGGCCAGCGCAGTGATTAGCCAGCAGACGCCAGCGGCCAACAGCAGACCCAACACGCCGCCGAGCGCGCAGAGCATCGCGGACTCGATCAGAAACTGCATCAGTATCTGCTTCTTTGTCGCGCCGATGGCTTTGCGCAGGCCCACCTCGAAGGTGCGCTCCGTGACGGAGACGAGCATGATATTCATCACCACGATGCCGCCGACAACCAAGGTGATAAAAGTGATCGGAATAACGACCATCGCGATGCTGCCCGTGAATTGATCTATCTCGTTGTTCAGCTCTTCGACGTTGACCAGGCCGAAGTCGTCCTCGTCGTTGCCTTTGAGCTGATGCTTGTTGCGAAGCGCCATGCGCGCTTCTTCAATCGTCTCCTGAAAATTTTCGCGATTCCTGGCTTTGCCGTGAATCTGTAGCCCGTCGCGCCCACGACCGAAGATTTGCATGTGTGTGGTGACTGGAATGTATAGATGACGGTCGAAGGAATCGCCGAAGAACGAGCCGCGTTTCTCCTCCACGCCGACGACCATCATCGGCAAGCCTCTAATTTTTATCGTCTTGCCGATAGGGTCTGTGTAGGGAAAGAACTTGTCTTTGATGTCGCCGCCGATGACGCAGACCATGGCGGAGCGCTCGACTTCATCCGCGAGGATAAATCTGCCGTCACTGAGTTCTTTGTCTTCGACCTCAAGCATGTTGGCCGTCGTGCCGAAGATCAAGGCGCTGGGGAACTCTACGCCGTTCTGGCTCAGGTCTGTCTGGCTGGCCTGCTGCGCGCCGACCTCCAGGCAGGAAAGACAGTGCTCTCTGACCCATTCGTAATCGTCCCAGTCCAGGCGACGATTGCGGCGATTACGGCGCTCGAACTCTTCGTCGTCCAGCCTGCCGTGAAAGACCATGCGGGCGATCATAAAATGGTTCGAGCCCAGCACCTTGGACACTTTGTCCACCACATAAGTATTCAAACCGCTGATGGAAGCCCCGACGACGACCACAGATGCGACGCCGATGATGATTCCAATCAGAGTCAAAAAGGCGCGCAGCTTGTGAGAAAATATCGCTTGCAGGGCGATCCTGGCGGCGTCCGCGTAGAATGAATAGACAGTCCTCATGTGATTTAAACCGGCGGCAAGAAACCCCTGTTGTCGCAAAGCTGTACGACGAATCCCGGCTCAAGGTTTACAAATAATTACAGCACCGGCGACTTAAATCAGGCGAGCTTGAATTGTTCAAGCTCGCCTGATGTTTCCAGCATCAGGACGAAGAGTTACAGAGGAACAAACGGCATCCAATCGGACGCCGTCATGAGTATTAAGACAATTGAAAGGACGCGTTAGAGCGCCCTTGTGTTAACAGGGTTTGCTCGAGGCTGACGGTTTGCGCGGCGGCCTTAATTGGGCCCAAAGCGACGGCGATATTCCTGAGAGGCGATAAAGCCGTTAATCATGTTTCGATAGACATCCCTGGGCGACTGGCCCGCCGGTGGATTGTCCAACTGTGACAGCCAGACCAGGTACTGCGCGTCAGGGTCACGCCTCAGGAAGGCGAAGTAGCCGATCACAACAAACGCCTTGTTGAAAAACTTGCTGCTCACTTCAGGACTCTGCACAATCGCTCTTAAGACATCCCAGCGCTGCTTGATCGAGTTTGCCAGCTCAAACGACAACTGCTGTCTATTCGCTAGAGTCACTCCTGCGGTCTGGGAGAGAGCATCGACGTATTCCTGCGAACGCGTTTGCGAGTCGAACTGGTCATAGCGTGCGCGGAAATCCGCCCGCTGCGAGAAGTCCAAAGCGAACTGCTGCTTTCTCGCCTCAAGCTCGGCCTCTGTCAGAAAGCCCGCGACGACTCTCAGGTCTCGCTGGAACTCTGCGTAATCTGGCTTACGTCCCAATCCGACTTCGTAGAAGCGATAGATATAGTATGCACGGTCGAAGAACTCAGGCGAGCGGAAGAAGCCGCTGGAGACTTCGATCTCATCGCAGGAGGTGTCTCCCTGCGGACAGTTGTTCAAGATATTGAGCCAGCCATTTAATCCCGAAGGCTCTGGCTCGCGATTGAGGACATCCAAATAGTGCTGGCGCACGAAGAACGCCGGAGTATCAATCGGATTGGCTGCGCCTCCTACAGCGTCATTGTCCTGAATAGTCAGCGTGGCAGACGAGGGCGTTCCTAATATCGCGCCGACGGGGCTGCGCAAGGTCAGCGTTAAAGTCTCAGACCCTTCTGTATAGACATCGTTGATGATGGGCACGTCGAAGGTGGCTGATGCTTGACCGGCGATAAAGCTCACAGTCCCTGCGACGGCAGTGTAATCGCAGCGAGCCGAAGCGCTGCCGGAATTAACATCGCAGTTGTTCAGACCCGAAGCATCGCTCGTCTCGTACTGCACGCTCGATGCGGCATTGATATTTCCTGTGCGGGTCAATGTGATGACTCTCGCTCCGGCGCTGCCTTCGACGATGCTGTACTGATTGGACTGAAATTGTATGGCGGGCAGTATTGTGCCGGTGTTCAGATAGCGCGCGACGACGGCGCTATGGTTGCCTCCGTTGGGAAATTGTCCCACCGCGATGATCGTCCCATCCTGTTGCAGGGCGGCGTTTTTGGCTATCGCACCAAAGCTGCTGGTGACTGTCTCTACCTTGCCGCCAACACCGAACGAATTATCAAGCGAGCCGTCCGTGTTGTAACGCGCCAACGCCCACGCCGCCGGGCCGGTATTGGTGTCCGGGAATCTGTCCAGTCCGCCGACGGCGATGATCTTTCCGTTCGGAAGAAGCAGTAGCCTGGCGAGTGTGTGCATACGGTTTTGTCCGAAGTTGGTTGTCACTTTCCCGCCAGTGCCGAACGAATTGTCGAGCGAGCCGTCCGGGTTGTAACGCACGAGCACAAAATCTGTGAGGACCGTGATGTTCGCATCTCCACCGATGACGATCTTGCCGTCCGTTTGGATAACTACAGACTGTGCATGTTCCAACGACCCGACATCTGTAATTACTATTCCATTACTGCCGAAAGAAGTATCGATTGAGCCGTCGGAGTTGTACCGCACCACAGCAAATTCGCTAGGGGAAAGCCCGGAGGTTTGCCCCACCACGACGATCTTGCCATCATTTTGAACCGCCGCCGCCTCGGCGCTGTTGCCGTTGTTGTTAATGATCGTCGTCACCTGACCGCCGACTCCGAATGTTCCGTCCGGCGTCCCGTTCTGGTTAAAGCGCGCCACGACGAAGCCGCCGCCGTTGACTCCGGTAAACGTACCGGATTGCCCGACGACGATGATCTTCTGGTCCGGCTGAATGGTAAGGTCTCTTTTGAAAAAGTTGGTCGTCACCTGTCCCGCCGAGCCGAAGGAAGTATCGACCGTCCCGTCCGTGTTGTAGCGCACCAGCACGCTTCCGAGCACAAGGATTTTTCCGTCCGACTGAAGCTCTACGCTCCCATGAGTGACGGCTGGCCTGACCACGCCGCCCGTACCGAACGTAGAGTCTAGCGAGCCGTCTGAATTAAGGCGGGCCAGTGCGGAACTATTAGAGTTGCCGAAAGCTCGTCCGCTGACGACGATCCTGCCGTCCTGCTGAACGGCTACGCCCAACGCATCAGTTTCGCCGGGAGTCACGCCGAAGTTTAGAAAGACCGTTCCACCGGGCCCGAACGTAGGATCCAGGTCGCCCTCCGCCGCGCTGGCTAAATAGAGCGGAACGATGCACAGCAGTAATGGCAAAGCTAAGATGACGGCGACGCGGCTGCGCTGCCGCAAAAGCGTTTTCACAAATTTTGTAGGATAAAGAGAACTCATATTGTTGCTCGTTAATTTAGTCTGAAAGTTTAATCTGAACCAACTGTAAGGGGGGCGCGCCAAAAGTCCTTCGGCAATGACGATAATACTATATTTGAGGGCCGACGGGCGAGCAGTATTCGCCTTGATTAAACCGGCGATGGTGATGAAAGAGTTGCTATGAGAGCCGTCTGACGCTGCGGCTTAAAATATTTCCAGACAACGTCGCTGCCGCTGAGTTTTTGCGCGCCAATTTTTACGGCTCTATATCTTCCTTTAAGAGGCCGTACAGGAAGCCGTCATAATAGACGCCGTCCTTGCAATAATGTTTGCGCAGCAAGCCTTCCCTGACGAACCCGCTCTTTTCGGCCACGCGGACGGACGCCGTATTGTGCGAGAAGATATGAGCCGTGATTCTTTTGAGATCAGTCTCCATGAACAGGTATCTGATGAAGGCTCGGACAGCGCCCGTGATGATTCCTCGTCCCCAGTAGGGACGCGCCAGCCAGTAGCCTATCTCCGTGTAATGAGATTTGCCCGGCTCGTAATTGTCTGCGGCAATGATGCCGATCAGCTTGCCGTTTTCGTCTCTGATCGCAAACGTAAAATCCCTGCCGAACTTCTCGCGATATTCGAGCTTGCGCTTGATCCACTCGTTGGCGTGCTCTTCTTTGTAGGGGTAAGGGATGGTCAGGGTGGTGTCATAAATCTCTTTATCATTCAAATACTCGACCAGCGCAGGCGCGTCCGTCGTTTGAATGACAGAAAGAAAATATCCGTCCGGCAATTTGATTATAGAATTCATGCTTATCATCTCTGTGAGTGAACTTGATGCTCAGGTTCACTTCAATCGATTTTCAGTTGAATGAAAGGAACGCCGCACCTCACCACAGAGACACAGAGGAAGCACAGAGAAATAAGTTCAAGCCTCTGTGTAAGCTCCGTGCCCTCTGTGCCACTGTGGTGAATGCCTCTTTCCATACGCGCAAATGAGATTTGCTCTAACGCCGCAATCTTAATCTGTAAATAATAGCATCGCCGACACGCTCGCCCTCGTCGCGCTCGTACCATTTTTCAAGATTTGAAAGATCAAGCGGACGGCGCACCGAAGCGACCATGTAAGTGAGCGCAGGGCTTGAGGCTCGCTCTTCATTGAATGCGTCGCAAAATTCTTGATAGCCACGTATCTCCGCCTCTGCTTCCATAGGCGTTAAGGGCTGCCACGCGACATTCCATGCCGGATCGCTTCGCCCCCATCCGTGCAGCGCGCCGATAAAATACCTCTTCAACTGATCGGGATTGCGTAGCGCCTGCTCCGCATCCGTCGGCGAAAACCTTACGCCAGTATAGTAAAGATGCTGGTAGAGACGCTCCTTGTGCTTGAAGCCCGCGACGCCTGAAAATACCTGTAAGTGTGGAGCCCACAACACGGGCAGGCGCGCATCCGTCGGCAGAGTATCGGCGAGCAGCAGGTCGCTGGAAAGCGCAAGTGGTTTGTCCAAGCCGTCTGCGCGCGCCATCTCCGCGAGTCGCAGAGAGATGCGACGCGATTCGTCAATCCTCAAGTTCGCCTGCTCATACCTGCGCGTCGCCACAACCGCTTCAACCCATCCCCAGCCAAAGGCCGCGACCGCGATCAAACAGAGCACACGACCGGGAATGCGAGGGCGATTCGTCACACTTCGTGCTTTCCAGATAAGCGTTGCCGCGAGGATCAACGCCAGCAACGCCGTATGCTTTGCGATGAACAGATCGTAGTGCAGCGGCTGCAAAGAACGACCCGTGAAAATCTGCTGGTTAAAAACCACCAGCGGCACGAGCGCAAACGCTGCGGCAAAGACTGCGACGGCCTGCTCTCTTTCCGTCAGCAGATAACGTCTGCTCCAAACAAGTGCGGCGATGACTGCGAAGCCAACGATCTCAGACCAATGAAAAAGGTCTGGCTTGCGCGAGAACGCGAGCAACTGTGTGGAATCCATAGACGGCGCTCGCCCGGACACTAAGATGAAATAAGGAATCAACGCCAGCGCACACGTAGCCAGAATCAGGCAAGCGCGTTTGATGTCCCGCCGCCACCCGGAAGGGCGCACGATGAGCAGAACAAACACGAGACACGCGAGCCACGCCACAGCGGCAGTCCACAGATAAAAATATGAAAAGACCAGCAGGCCAAAGCTCAAACATGCCGATACTGCGGAGACGAGAAATGTTTTCGCTTCAGTGCTTCGCAAAGCTCGCCAAACGAAAGCGCAGAACAGGAAGAAGAAGGGAAACGAGGTTGCCGGTTGAAATCGTCTGAGGAACGGAAGAAAGCTATACGCGAAAGTCATATCCATCCCGCGCAAAGCTTGCCAGGAGACATAGACTGGGCCAAACGTTCCAAGACACAGCACTACGAACACGGACGCGGCAGCCACACGCTCATCTTCCGTCAGCAAGACCATCAAACGGAAGACCGCGAGCGATGACAAAAACGCTATCAAGGGCAGGAGCAAGATAAAAACCGTCGAGGCCGAGAGCCCTAAGACTCGCGCGACGAGCGCAATCGCATAGGGCGGGATAAATTGAATGGAGAAGAGGGATTCCGTCTGCGGCCTTGCAGCCTCGTCGTCGTGTCCGGTGTATGGATCGTTGCGGCGCGGGCGACCTTCGATCAGCGCTTGAAGGTAGGCCGAGTAGGCCACCTCGTCAGAATCGATGTGCGCGTAAGAGCCCTGCCAGTCACGGCCGCGCATGGCCCATAAATTAAGCTGCGGGTAAAGAGCCAGCAACGCCATGCACGTGGCGGCCAGCACTCCGAGCTTCCATCGAAGGGAGGTCTGTGGATTCTGCAATGAATTTCCGGGCGAGGTGGAAAGCGATGTTCAATTAAGAGTCACAAACAAAATCGAAGCGCCAAATTTTTATAGCAGAATCAAACAGGATGGACAGGATAAGCAGGATAAAAGCAGATCAGGGAAAAAGGTTTTGAGATTTCAACTCCCGGATTTTAGATTTCAAGTTTCTTTGCAGGAGCTTTGCTTTTATCCTGTGTATCCTGTCTATCCCTGTTAATTTCTTCTTCGACAAAAAACTTATTCGTAGCTCAAAGCCTCAACGGCATCCTGACTGGCGGCGCGAAGCGCTGGGTAGAGAGCGCCGATAGTTCCACCCAAAAGGCCGACGCCGAGCGAGATGAAAATCCAGCGCGGCTCTATCTCGACGGTAAGCGAGGTCGAGCGCATCACGGCGTAACGTGCGACGAAGGTCAGAATCAATCCTGTGATGACGCCGAGCACGCTAACCAGTATCGCCTCCTGCTCAATCACCCACGCAATCGTCGCCTTGGACATGCCCATCGATTTGAGAATCCCTATCTGGCGCGTGCGCTCCGTCACGGTCGTGTACATCGCAAGCAAGATGACCAGCATACTGATGGCGGCCGCCACGCCGACGACGACGTTGATAAAGACATTAAGGGCCGGAACGCTCGAAGCATAAATCTCCGGCAAGTCGCGCGTGAAGAGAATCTGTTCTTCCGGGAACTTCTCTCGAATACGTGCGGCGACCTCTTCCTGCTTCGCAGGGTCTGTGCAAGCCACCAGCACCATAGAGCATTTGCCTTCGCTGCCGAGCTGTTCCTGCATGGTCTGGAGCGGAATCTTGATGCGCCCGCCGCCCGGCGGCTCGTACACGCCGACGATGCGAAACGGACGCTCATAAAGGATGACGGTCGAGCCGATGGCCGCCTGTCGCTCCTGCTGCCAGATGGCATCGACGATGGCCTCGTCGCCGCTCGTCAGGCGCGCTCCCTCTTTGATCGTCAGCCCTGTCAGCGCCGCATATTCATCAAAAGGGATACCGTCCACGACGCGACTGCCAAATCCTCTGTCGCTGCTCAAGATGTTTTGGCCCACGGGGATGGCCGCGCGCACGCCCTCTATGCGTGATAGCTCACGCGCACGCTCCACCGGCATCGTAAAGGGCTGCGAGCCGGAGAGCCCGATAGTGCCACTGGGTCGCACCATGATCTCGGCGTTGATGTTCGATTCACGACGCCCGCGCTCGCGAAGCACTCCGTGTGCGAGCCCGACTGTAAAGACGATGAGCAGCACGCCGACACCTATGCCAAAAACGCTGACGGCTGTGCGCGCGGGCCTGTGCGCGATGTTTGAGAGAACAAGACTGTCCATAAGCTTACGCAGGCGCGGACTCCTCTGCATGATTCGACCGACGGCGTTCGGAACTGCATGCCAGGTCAGAATAACGAGCCCGATTCCAGTCCAGAAGAGAATGCCTGCTTTGCGCACGAGCGCCAGAGCCAGTCCCGTGGCAACGGCATACCCAAGGTTACGAAGGATGACCTCTGTGCCGCTCTCGTAGACGCCAATCGTCGCGGGCACAAAGCCGAAGACGAAGTTGATCACCTTCGTCAGCGATTCAATCACATAAGCGGCCTGAAGGCGAGGCTCAAAACCCAGCATCCGTAGCGTGACATAAACTTCGATGACGCTCGACGCGTGCGAAAGAAAGTCGAAGGAGAGCATCGCAAAAAAAGCGCCGGGCCTGTGATCGTAAAAATCGTAGACGTTCGACTCGACCTTGTGAATCTGCGCGCGCCGCGAGATCAGAAACTTTGGCCGTAGTCCCGCACGTGCCAGACGATCTATAAACCACGTGAGCAAGGTCACGCGCCGCCTGTGGGCCAACGCGGCGGCCAGAATCCCCAGCGTCGCTACACCCGCGATGGTAAGGAGCACATAGCGCACGACCAGCGGCAGATCATACGAGACCAGCATGACGCACGCGCCGCTCAGGATAAAAAAGACCACAGACAGGTTATAAAGAATATTGTCTATGACCAGCGCCTGCACGCCGTAGACGAGCGGGACGCGCTTGCGGAGCAGCGCTACTTTAGTCGCTTCGCCCAGCAGCGGGCCTGTAAAGGTGAGAAAGCTGATCGCCTCGCCGCCCAGACGAACTGAAAATGCTTGCAGAAAATTGAAGCGGCGATGTTCGGGCTGGACGGCGGCGCTCATGGCGAAGGTGCGAAGCACATGACGCGAGCCGTTGATGCCGATCAGGATAAAGATGCCGAAACCGATTCGCCCCAGGGCATCGAAGATCGGCTGCACGCCGACGCGGTTGATGACGTAAACGAGCAGCGCGACGCCGAGCAGAAAAGCGACTGTTTGTAGCCAGATGAAAGAGCTGCGCGCACGACTGCCACGCGGCTCTTCCCGGTCGGCGTCGAAAACCTCCAGCTCTTCCGTGCGCACAGGGTCTTCAGTCAATTGCCCGTCGGTTGAAATCAAGGTGCGTTCGTTCCTTTGGCGACAGGTCTGGCAAGTTGTTCATCCGCGCCGCCGAGCACTTCTTCGATCAGTCGTCCGGGGAAGGAGCGGAATCCGCGCTGCCAGAGCACCGGCACGGGCACTCGCCCGTCATGAAGCTGGCCGGTCAGAGCAAACACTGTCGGGACGAAGCTTAAACTATCGTAGGGCTCTTTGACGACCCGCCCGCGCGGAATGCCCGTGCGCTCTCCGCCCGCCAACATCAACGTCGAATGAGTCGAGACGCGAAAGAAAGAGCCGTGATTTCCACCCGGATTAAAACCGCGAACATCGAAATTCCAATGATCGTTGGCCAGCACCAGCATGTCCGCTTCGGCCAACTGTCGCTGGCGCTTGCGAAAACGACGTATCAATCGCTCGTCCGTCGAAAGCCCTGGCCCGTCTGTCGAGAGCGCCTCGAAAGCGTGCTCCGCAAGCTGCTCATGCAGGCCGATTAAGCCGTTAGAGTAATGCGTCTGGTGAACGGCGCGCAGCCACTCAAGCTCCGTGTGCCACTCGTCCAGCCACTGCGAGCGCGCTTCCGTAGGCACGGCAAACTGCTTGTCCTCCCAAATTTTTAGAGGAAAGCCAGCGGCCCACTCCGCGCGCTCGAACCTGATAGCGCCCTGCTCATCCTGCTTCAAGTTTTTGATGGGCAGGTAGCGATAACTTAAATTCCCAGCGGCGTCCGCGCGCGTCAGGATCAGCGCCTGTCTTTCTGCTCCGCTCGTGAGCCAGATGGCTTCGCCCCCAGGCTGGCAACTCTCACGCAGGCTCGCGGCGAACTGTTCGCAAGGGATGCGCGTCGCCAGAAAATCCACAGGGCGGCTGTCGACTCCGGGCTGCACGTTGTTGCGCATAGCGACCGCTTGCAGTAGAGAGAAGTAATCTACGCGAACGAAACTTCGCTGCATGTCGAGTGAGCCGTCGCTTTTAAGAACAAAACCGCCGGGCTGTACACCCGCTACGTAGTTCTGCAATTCGTAGATGGAATTGTGCTGGCCCATCGCGCCTTTGGCGATCACGTCCTCTATCTTGAAGCTGAATGGATCGAAGCCCTCGCGACGGAGCGCAAGCAGGCGAGTGAGCGTCGCCAGGTACAGAGAGTATTCGCGCTCGTCAGTCATGGCGGAATCCATCCGCGCGAATTGTCTGATCGCCTCCTTATCGCGGCCGGCGTCCCTGTCCTCCTGCGTCCATTTCTTCGGCTGCGCCAAGACGACTGCGCGTAGCTTCTCAATCGCTTTGTGCAGCGCGCCAAGCTCCTGATTCATCTCCGCAGTTTCTGTAGACCACTCCGCGCGACGACGATCAAGCGTCTGAAAGAAAGCATCCGTCAAGGCGCGACGAAGCCCTGCGTCCAGGTTGCGCCGCTGAAGCTGCTGCAAGAGTATGTGCAGGATGTTGAGGTCACTGTCGCGTAGATGAAAGGATGCACGCTCGTTGCCGTCGAAATCCAGAAGCGCAGTCGGATAATCCGTGCTCTGACCTTTCAGGTAATAGGTATCGGGCGTGGTGGTCGTAATCAGCGGAACCAGCGGGTTAATTCCTTTGATCGAATAATCTAGCATCAATCGTCTTTTAGTGACGACGTGATGGCCGCCCCCTGCGGCGCTGCCGAGCAGCTTGACCAGATTGTAACCCTGGCTGTAGACGCGCTCGTCCGTATTGACGCCGTGATCGGAGACGAGGATAAAAGCGGTCGTCGCGGCCATAGGGCTCTTTTCTACGGCAGTCCAGATGCGGCCGATGATGGCGTCCAGTTCCTGCAAGGCGTAGAGATGCGCTTCGCGGTCGCGATTATGATGGGCCGTGTGATCGAACTCGGTCGTGTAGTAATCGAGATAGCGTATGCGCGGGTCGCTCAATTTTTCAATCAGCTCGCGCTCCAACTGATCCATGACGATGTTGCGTGCTTCGAGGCCCATCGTCCATTCATCCACCAGCTCGCGCGGACTTTTGTTGAAGCGGTTGGGAACCGCGCGCCCGAGCGTTGTCCAGCGATTGCCACGCTGGTAAAGCTGAAAGCCGTTGTAACGCTCGTCATACGGATAGGCGTCGATGAGCAACGGGACACCAAGCTCGTCAAGAAGCTCTACGCCGGGCATGTCTATGCGCCGCCGCGCAGCGTTCTGCATGTAGAAGGGAATAAAATTCAGATAGTCGTAGGAATGCAGAGTGTAGCGGTCGTATTCGACGTTGCCTTTGATTTGCAGGTGCTGGCCCGTGTCCAGCAGCGACCATGAAGGCCCGGACAAACTCATGCCGCGCACGTAAAAGTTCGCGAGGCGCGTCCCCTCTTCGTAGAAAACTTTATTGATCCAGGGAAGCTGGCTCTTGCCCGTGCGCGGATTGCGCTCGCGGACGAAGCGCTCGACCATATCCTGCGGCAACCCGTCCACTTTGATGATGACGACGCGCTGGGTCTCGGCCTGGACTGTACGCGCGTGCGCACACAGGAAGACGAGGAGCGCAGCGGAAAAGATAAGAGAGGCTTGAGAAAATCTAAACCGTGGAAAACCTTGGGGCAGCATACTCATTACTGTCCGACCGCACTGAGAATGATTTTGGCATCGGCGGGCGCGATTGATTGATTCTCGCGAATCGCCATGCGCAGATACTCGGCGCTCTCTTTGCGCCAGCGCGCCTCTACCTGCTGGTTGTTGTAGATGCCCAGAAGCTCTTTCTTCGCCTGCTCGTTGTTGATGCGATACAGGCTGTTGAGACAAATCTCGCGCGTCTGGGCGTCCTCCGTGCGCGTAAAGATACGCGCGGCGGTCGCAGCCATACGCCCGCTCGCGGCCGCCCCGTTCTCCGCGATAAAGCGCAG
Source organism: Pyrinomonadaceae bacterium (assembly GCA_035537255.1). GTDB lineage: Bacteria > Acidobacteriota > Blastocatellia > Pyrinomonadales > Pyrinomonadaceae > DASQYE01. The sequence goes on from DATLMN010000067.1 coordinate 12,577, forward strand.
GGAGCGGCGCACGTCTTCGATATTCCAGTCGACCTCTATGCGCGGGCTGCGTGCCACTTCACGCAGGAAACGCTCATGATATTCGAGGCGGCGCTGTAGCTCCATTCGCGCGACCGTCTCCGGCGTGGACTTTTCCCTGTGCGTGTAGAGACCGAACGTCATCACGTTGGCGAGTCGCAGCAGCGCCTGCTCAGTCCCGCCGTGCTTGAGCGGAACCATCTCTGCGCGTCTGTCCCTGTCTATGCGCGCGGGCAAACCGTCAGGGCGGCGCGCGTACTCCATCAACGACGCATACTGATCGCGCGCCACCTGCGCTTCTACTTTGAGATCATTCTCCAGCGGATTGAGCGAGACACGCTCAAGACGCTTACCAATTTCGTCGCGAAGCTTCGGATCGAGCGAAGCATTCAAAGAGAGCAGCAGCTTTAATTGCGAATAGGCGTGCAGCCTTGAGGGCTGGTTGATGTCCATCCCGCGACGGCCCGTGACGAAATCGTAGATGGTGCGGGACACGAAGTAGGGCAGATCGCCGAAACGCGAAAGCGAAAGGACTGTGCGCGTCACGTCTTCGAGCACGCGCCGCGACAACTCTCGCCCCTTGGGATTCATACCGTCTCGAAAATCTACGAGCATGATCGGTATCTTCGGATGATCCAATCCGTAGAGTGCCAGCGGAATCATCTGCACTTCACGCGCGCCCGGAGTGCCCGGCTCGACAGGGCGATTCTCCGCATCGAAATACCGCGTCTCCGAATAGCCCTTCCAGTTGAGCAGGCGATCATCCTTCCAGGGGCTCGCGATGTTCAGGAAACGCTTGTCGAAAGCGCGGCCACGATTCTGATTGATGTCCGAACGCGCGGCCCAGAGCATGGCATGCGTGGCGCTGCCGTCCGGCATCTCAAGCGGCTCGAAATAGAGCGACTCGGCCTCTGCGCGCTGGCGCAACAACTCCCAGTTATGGCCGCGCACGTCGCGCATCAGGGTAGTCTGCTTCTGATAAACTCTTTGCAGATAAATATCGTCCAGGATACCGCCCAGGGATTTTTCCGTCAGCATCAGGCGCGCCTGTATGTCACTCATCTCCGAGGTGGTGAACAGGGGCGTGCTGCCTTTTTCCGCTGCCTCATAAAGCGAGAGCACTGCGAGCGCTCTGATGATGTGAGCCTTGCGGTAATCTGTGACGTTGCGACGATAGGCGCGCGTCGAAGCCTTGAGCGGAAAGCCGTAGGCGTCGAGCAGAACATTTTGCAGCACCGACCAGAAGACATTATTCCAGACCTCGCGCCGTGTGTTAGACAGATCAATGATGGGCGGCGGAGCGCCTTTGACGGCACGCGTCTTATTTCCGGCGCGGTTATAAAAGAAGGGAATCGCGGCGGCGATGCGCTGCTTGAAAGACGGCTTCGTGTAGGTCAGCATCCAGAGATAACGCAGCCGATCATTCTCCGGGTCATTGTCGCCAAGAGTATCACGTAGCACGCTGACCAGAGGCACTTCCGCCGCGCGGCTCTCGCCCGTGCGCAGTCCGTCCAGATTGCTGAAGATCGTCAGCAACTCAGCTCCACCAGCCACCGGCGTGCGCTCAAGACGAAAACCGGACTCAGGCGCAGCACTCGCAGCAGTCGTCGTCTCGGCAGGCTTCGGCGGCGCGCTCAGGGGAGTCTGGGCGACGGCGCTTTGGGTTAAAAGCGGAGAGACTGCCAGGAGGAGAGAGAAAAGCAGGCAAGCAATCTTTTGCGCGTTTCGTGGGGGACAAACGCTCTTCATAATTTTTGCCTTGATTTTTCGTTTCACTTCCAAGTTTCAGAATATTTCAATTGAAGCAAATTTACTGCGCCAGCGGCCAGACAATCGGCGTAAAAAATCGCTTAAACTCAGACATTACAAGCTAACGCGCTGAAAATGGCAAGAGCCGTGCCGCTCTCTGAAGAGCCTTGCCCGCCGCGCGGGAGAAGGATTATGCCGTAGAGAGACCATCTATATTAAGCTCAACTGACGACACGCGCTCTCAAAATAATAGCAGACTCTAAAGATCAAAACCGTTTGCGCGCCAGCCCGCGTGTGACACTTCTCAGGCCGTCACAACCCTGTAGGTCACGCCCGTCGAACCATAATTTAAAGACGAGCGCAATCCCGTATCAGTTAACCACATCGCGTATGAGTTCAAGAGCCACGCGGTCAAGAATATAGATGCGAGCCGACGGGACAGCCCCGAGCGCGAAAGCAGCCGTGGGCGTGGCCGTCTCCTGAAGGCGCGTCGTCAATTGATCGTTACTAAAATAACGCCTGCCGCGTGCCAGGATAATCACGTCGCCTTCGCTCAACCCTTTGACGGCCTCGCGGTCTGATAACGAAACCGGAACGAGATCGCTGCGCCCAGCCCTTTGCGCATAATAGGCGACGAGCGCGGGCGATTCGCTGGCGACGCGCGCGCCCGCGCGGGCATTAAGACCTATCTGCGCGACGACCTCGCGCATACTCGCATCATAAAACTCGTCGTGCGGGAAAAATGTTCCGACCTCTGCGATAGCGCCTCCGAGGGCGTTGGTGTAGAGACGATAGTAAGGCGCAGCCCCTATGGATGCGACGAGCGAAGCAGTGAGCACTAAGCTAACTAGGCCCGCGCGCAGAGCGCTGGCCGCCGCTTCGCTCTCGAAAAGGGAATTGACGAGGCGCGCAAAAAGCTGCGTGATAGTTTGGATGCCGATGGCCGCCGTGATCAGCACGACGGGCAGCGCCATAGTAAAGTAGCGCGTGTATTTTCCTCCGATTGCGGAGAAGGGCATAAAGAAGTACATCATCCAGAAGAGCAGTAGAAAACGGCCGTCACCCAGACGCTTGCGAAACAACAAAGGCAAGCCTGCGAGAAAGCTGACGACGACAGGCAAAGGAAGCTTGACGCCGATAAAGACGAAATAGAAATACCAGGGCACTCCCTTAAACCAGAGCGTCAACTGGTTGCCGTAAAGCTTTCCCATGAATTCATAGCTGTCGTGCCCTATGCGATGCTCGCCTGCGAAGACGCGCATCTCGTGCCAGGTCGCTGGCAACAGGATAGTCGGGTTACAGACTAGAAAGGTCGCGCCCATAAAGGCGAAGAAGATCAGCCAGCGCACTTTGCCCAGACGCCAGCGCGTTGCAGGGATGCCCTGAAAGATATGGTAATAGCTCGCGCTGATGGCGAGAAAATGCGGCATGTACTTGGACGCGATCATCGCGCCAAACGCCGCACCCGCAGCCCAGTAATAAGGCTCTGGTCGTCCACTTCTGCTCTCGGCAACGCGCTGGCCGCGCAGCCAGAAAATGTTTGCCAGCAGAAAAAAGAAGAGCAGGAAAGTATCCTCTTTGGCGACGCGGTTAAAGCTGATGCCCGAAGGGTCTAAGGCCCAGAGCGCGGCGGCGATCAATCCTACTTCCGTGCCGAACAGCTCGGATGCCACTAGAAAAATCAGGAGCGCGATGAACGCGCCGAAGAGCGTGCCTGGAAAACGTAAAGCGGCTTCGGGCGAGATACGTAAAGATGGATGCTGTGCCGCTAACCCGGCCGCGTTCCACCAATCGGCGGCCACAAGGCTGACGGTCATGATGGCTTTCATCAACATCGGATGCTCGCCGTTGGTGGCCGTCAAACCACGAGTCCGATAATCTTCGACAGCATGCAGCTTATTCAATTCGTCTTCGCTCAAGCCCTCAGCGCCAAGATGATTAACGCGAAGGGCAAAGCCCGCGACTATCAGCAGGGCCAGGACTGTGGCCACCAGTGTGCGGCTGCGCGTCAGTCGCGCACTCCTCTCGACGAACAGTTCGGGCGTTGAACGGGCGGTGACTATCGGGATGGTTTCTGCTGAAGCGGACAAAGGGCTAAAGAACTCCTGACGTATTTGCTTTAGGAAACGGCTGTTTGAAAAAACAATAAAAGCATCAGCCGACTGTGGCCGAGCGGTTCGGCTGCGGCGGCAAAAGGCGCAAGGTTACCTGAGTCGGACATTGATGTCAAAAGTCTGTCGTGACGGGTAGTGGTTCAGTTTGAGATTGAACGTGAAGAAAATTGCTATCACCACAGAGGCACAGAGCGCACTGAGGAAGCACGGAGGATTGAGTGCTATTCATCTCTCTGTGCCCCCTCTGTGCGCTCCGTGCCTCTGTGATGAGACTCCATGCAACGCTTACTCAATTCTCCAAACGGCACACTACTTCGCGACGATTGGCCCAAGTGATAGATGTCTAAGAGGCTTAATAGCGCACGCTCGTCCATTTAAGTTAACGAGGGGCATTTGACGTGGTAGAACCGGAGCGCGTGCCCGCGACCGTGCCGTTCGCGTTCTCGTTGCTGTTGCCGTCCGTGCCTTCAGGAGGTTTCCAGCCCGCGCGCCCCAGCAGAGTTATCCCGTAGCGCACAGGGACGGCGAAATTCGACGCAGTGTTCTCTGTAAAGACTGCGAAGTTGACGCCGATGACGCGCCCGGATTGACCGAACAAAGGCGCACCCGAACCGCCCTCCGCCGTGCGCGCATCGTAAACGATACGGCGCGTGTCAAGGTCTGTGATGTGTCCCTGCGTGGTCAGCGGCTGGATATGATTTTTCTCGGCCAGATAGCCCAGCAGCGATTCGAGCGAAGCGCCGTAGCGCGCCTGAATACTACGCGCCTCGGCGTCATCCAGCAGCGCCAGCAACCTGTCCGGCCCGGAAGGATAACCCATCATCACGACGGCCTTGCCGACGGCCACGGCATCCGAATCACGATCAAGTGGCAGTACAGGAATGTTCGGCAGTTGATCTTTGTTCTCAAGCAGACAGACGGCCAGATCATCAGTCTGCGAAGACTGTTTGTATTTGAGCGCGAGCGGCTGCTGGCTCTCAGGAAAGAAGGCCATCAGCTTTTTCAGGCGCGGCATACCGCTCGCTGTGCTCGTCAGACTCTGCGCGCGCTCGTCCGCCAGCCAGGGCTGCGCGACGTGACGATTGGTCAGGATAAATCCATCGCCGACATGAAAGCCCGTGCCGACGAACTCGAACTCTGCGACAGCGCCGTTGCCTTCGGGCGTCAGTTGCAGAGGATCAGCGCCGTTTTGTATGACCACGCCGTCCTCGTTGGTCTGCACTTCTGGATAACGAAGCGGGCGTCCCGTGCCGCGCTCGACGAAGACGTAAGAGCCTGAGATCAGGCACACGCCGTTGCCGTAATCGCTTCTGAGCTTCGGAGCGAGCGACAGACTATCGCGAATCATCTTATTTGACTCGTCAACCTTGTTGACTGCGCGACTGGTGTCGCCAAGCTCCTTGCTCAGCTTCGCGAGTTGCTCATTCTGCGCGTCTATGACGCGACGGCTGGTCTGCACTTCTCGATAGAGAGAAAAGCCTATGTAGAGCACGCCGCCGACGAGCGCCAGCGCGATGGCTAAGGTCACAAGCTTGGTGCTGGGATTGATCTCGCGCACCAGCTCGCGCGTAAACTCGCGCAGGAAAACCTTCGCGTCGTCGCGCCGAGCGGTGGCGGCAGATTCGATAGCGGCATGCTGGATAAACGGCGCGACGTGAGTTTCCGTGCGCGGCCCGGAGACGACAGCGGGCAGCCCGCCCAACGGAAAAAAGGTCAACAGCAGTTTCGATGGGCCAATACGGACTTCGTCGCCGTCGTCTATGCGTGTGTAATTTTCTAGCCGCGCGCCGTTATGCGTGATCTCCACGGTCGGGTCAAAATCCGTCACCCTGTAATAGCCGTTCTTGCGCCCAAGCTCAAGCAACACGCCCTGTGTCCCGTTAGCGGGAAGCAGCGAAGCGTTGATACGCAGATTGCAGTCCTCGCTCGCGCCGATGAGGATACGATCCTGCATCAGCACCTCGGTGTGCTTGTCCAGCCCGTTGGCAATGTGTATGACTAACCCGTCCGTCATAGATCGTTTAACCCGGCGAGCGCTATTCCCTTTGAGCGCGCATTAATCAAGCGACCGCGCGTCGACCGCTCTTACCACTGCCTGCGGTCACGACGTGCGGTCGCCTCTCAGCTACCAATAATACATTATTACTCGAAGCGCGAGCAAAATTTAGTCAGCGCGGGAGCAAAAAATTTGAGCCGCAGGGGAGGGGACAGCCCGCGCTTTTCCAATCTTCGGCGAGCACGTGTTAAGATTTCCACCAAGGCCCGTAGAGTTTTAGGAACGGGCCTTTTTTAACTATGAAAGAATACTCAATCATCGAAGACCGCGACAGTGTTTGCGCCCTCGCACCCGTGGCGTATGCGCCGATACGACATCATATCTTCGTCTGCTCCGGCAAATCCTGCACGGCTGCGGGCAGCCTTGAAGTCAGAGAAGCTTTGACGCGCGAGCTGCTCGCACGCAATCTGCTGTTCGGCAAAGAGCAAAAGGGTAAGAATCCCAAAGGCAGCGTCGTCCTGACAGAATGCAGCTCTGTCGGATTCTGCGCCGTCGGCGCTGCCGTGATGGTCTACCCGGACGGCGTCTGGTACGCGCAGGTGGAGGCGGCGGATGTGCCGGAGCTGGTCGAAGAACATATAGTGTGTGGCCGCGTCGTCGACAGACTAGCGCTGCTGCGCATCCCTGCGGCAGGCGTCGAAGAATTAAGCCACGGCGTCAAAGATTAAAAGAGCCTCAGGGCACAGCCTTCGCATCGCTAAAGGCTGCGGCGATACCAGCGCCCACGACGTAGCTGCCGAATATATCCCGCCTCATACGAGAGTCGCCGACGAAAAGCTTTTCAAACTCCGACAGGCTGACGCTTTTTCGTATCTGCTCAAGATTCTCTCCGCGCGCCACTCCCGCTTCCACCTGTTGCCTGATGGACGCGAAGAGCCGCGCCATTTGCTTAACATAAGAATCGTCGCGCAGCACAGGCCCATGACCCGGAATGATGGCGGTCGGTCGCAAGGCGATCAGCCGTTCGAGCGTCGCGCTCCAATCGCCCGGATGCGATTGAGGATTTCCGACGTAAGGCACAGGCCACATCACCAGATCGCCCGCGACGACGATGCCCTCCTTTGGCAGATGCACGACGAGGTCGCCGCTCGAATGGCCGCGTCCAAGATACCGTATGTCAATGGTTCTGCTCCCCATGTAAAGCGTGAGGCGGTCTTCAATCGTGATCGTCGGCAGAATGATTTCGGCTTTGGGGTTCTCTGCCATGTAGCGCTCGGCGATCTGGATGCTGCCGCGATAGGCGGCGCGCTCTTCCTCGTCCATTGGCCCACCAAAGACGCTCTCGTTTTTCTCCAAGCTTTTTTTAAGCGCCGCGATAAATCCCGGATACCCCTGCGGAGACATCGCCATCTTGCGATTCGAGAGCCCGGTCGTGGGCAGGTACTCGCGTGTGCGCGCGTGGGCGATGAACTCTACGCCCGGAAAGGCATCGCGATAGACCTGATTGCCCATGATGTGGTCGTCGTGCCAGTGCGTGTTGATGACGTACTTGACGGGTTTGTCCGTCAGTCGTCGAAGCGCCGCCAGCTCCTCTTTCGCAGTGCCGGGCGTCAGCGTCGAGTCGACGACGACGACATCACGTTCATTGATAATAAAAACGCTGTTGCCGTTAACGGTCAGCCCCGGAGGCTCTTTGCGGATGGCCGCGTAAACTCCGTCGGCGACCTTGACCATCTCAAAATTTTCCGTCTGAGCGAACGCAGAGAGCGGCGAGAGAAGCAGAAGGGTGAACAGGAAAACACGTCCGATGAACATATGCTGGCTCCAATTCATGTGATGCAAGATATGCGCAGGGCATGTGCATCTACGTTTCGCGCCGGGCAGAAGTTCAGCGCGCGGAAAATAAAATCAGTCAGTTGATGACGAATGGCTGCGAGTAGCGGAATGCTGCTGTGAGAGGTGATTTAAGTTTATGGACAACGATCCGAAATTCCGTAGCGGACTGAAACCTTGCTGAAATCTCAAAGCTGAAATTTTGTAGCCACCCGTGGCAGATGCTTACGCGATTGGCCCACCTGCCGTATGACTTTCACGGAGTGCGCTTACCATATTTCAACCTGGTCACGAATGCTTTCCCAGAATTAAGCGCGGTCAGGACGAACATATTGTCGAACTCAAGATCGTTGATGTCTGGTAATTGTCCGCCGGTAAAAAGATTGATTAATTGCGGAACTGTATTGCTATGGCCGATGACCAGTATGGTCTTGCCCGCATGATTGAGCGAGATATGTTTCTTGATTTGAACAGGCTCATCGAGCTTGACGCTCGTGACGGGAGCGAGCTGTGCCGCCAGAGGCTGCGCCATCTCCTGCGTGCGAATAAAACTCGAAGTGTAGATGACCTTGATTCCAGTTTGACCGAGCACATGGACGAGCAGCTTGGCGCGCGCCTTTCCGTCCCCGTTCAGACTCTGGCCGCCCGGTGGATCGCCTGCGGCGGGGTTGTTCCTCTCGCCGTGACGAATAAGGATGAGGGTCGTCGCAACAGTGCTGCCCGCCATCGCCTGATCTCCTTAAGGGGATTGAAGTCTAGGCATGAGCCGCACAGGAATCTATGCCCGCGCCAGAGGTCATGTCAAGATTTGTTTTCAAAGTAAAGTTAGGCAAAGCCCCTTGCCAGTTTAAAAAGAATCGTTGGACGGCGGGATTTTGTCGGCCACATGGCGGGCAAACCTTTTAGCCGTCTCGACTGAAGGCGCAAACACCTTGACCGTCACCTTCCCCTTTCTGAAAAAGAGGCTCGTCCGCTTCCTCCCGGCGAGCATGTAATTATCATCGCCGAGGTCCGGCACACGCGTCGCCCGTGCGTTCTTTCCCAGAATGGCGGAGAATGCCACTCTCTCCTGCTCGAATCCATCTTTGGCCCATTCTTCTGAGGGACTCGCGGTGATAGTTATGTCTGCGCGAAGAGGGCCGGATTTGAGAACGATAGCTTCATTGAAGACGGTCGGCATATCAATCGGCAGAAACTTAGTCTCTTTGATCTTCCATCGAGGCTCTTTCTGTAAAACAAGCTCGACCTCACGCAGCCACGCGGGCTTCTCCTGTGCGAAAGCACTCGGAAGGAGACTGCTTGAGGCGAGAATTAATAAGCAACATATTATCGCATGCTTTATCATTTAATTTACCCTGTCTGATGTGAGATTGATTTCGATCATCATTAAATTCGTAGTCAGAACAGCCGACTGCTGCGAAAGATAATCAGGTAACCGTGCAACAACATCGGCAGCGAAGCAAGCAGAACGGCAACGACAAGGACGCTGACTTTAACCCGCCGAGTTTTCATCACCATGATAAAGAACCAACTGTAATACGGCAGATACAGCAGGACGGCCGTTGCCAGACCGGGGACATAACGCTGATCGACTAAACCACCGGCTATATGAAAGAAAGCATTCGCCAGCATCAGGAAACCGAGCCAGCCGACGGCCAGAATCAAAGAGAAAGCGGACGGCGCGAACCACTCAAACGCGACCACGATCAAGGTGATGGCGAGGGCCGCAATATTAACTCTCCAAAAAAGTCCGGGCGTTATCCCGCGCGCGACGTGCCCATTAAACCACTCGACAAAGCCCGGCGATTCTTCCAGAAAATGTGCGACGAAAATCACCGGGGCGAAGAGCAACAGCCGCGCAGCCTTATTTTTCCCGCGATCATTCATTTGAACGAGTTGTTAGACTTCAGCGGCAAACAAACTTACCTCTGCGCTATCGTCAGACAGTTTCACCATTCTTTCAAACTTGAATCCTAATTTTTCAAGCAGCCTGACTGAATCATCATTGTCCGGAGAGGTGATAGCGACGATACGCTTTAAGCCAAAATCATTTTTCCCATACGCCATCACCGCAGAGGCAGACTCAACGCCATACCCTGCGCCTCTGAATTTTGGAAGAAAGGCGAATCCAATATCCACATCTTCTAAAGAATCTCTTTTAATCAGGCCGCAGATTCCAATCGGGAGACCGTCACCCTTTAGCTCAGTCAAATACAACCCGAAGCCAAGCCGCTCGTACATCGCCACCAGACTCTTCAAAATATAGTCACGAGCATCATCAAGCGTCCTCACACCTCTATCACCGATAAACCGCAACCAGGAAGGATCATTCAGCAGTTCAAGAATAAACTCACTATCATCAACTGTCGCCCGACGAAGAATCAGACGCTCTGTTTCAAGAACTTTCATAGTCGAAGCACCTTGTTATTTGACTGCTAACGCTCGAATTAAACGGGCGTGAGACAACGAACCAAGCATCGCTAGTTCTGCGAATAAACGCCGCACCATTGCCGCTCCGGTTGAATTAGTTGTCAGGCGTGCCATGAGTAAGCAAGATATTACGTTCTATAAAGAATCAGAATAGTAAGCACAATTCCTGCAATAGAAATAGCGATATGAATCGTAAGCCAAAGTTGGTGTACACGCATCCTTGATAATTTTGGAAACTGCTCCTTGTGTTTAGCATCAGAATCAGCTCTAAGTTTTAGGAACTGGGCATTCGGATGCATACCATTAATTTGGTCATAGAAAAGATACAATCGAGTTTGGAGAAAGTTGTATCGCTCATAGAGTTTCAGTGTTATGGCTGCCCCATATAGACCGAGTAATATCAAAAGCATCGCAAGCGGGATAAAAGATTTGCTCAAGCCCCATTGTACAAAAAGCCCAAGCACTGCCGATGCAATTAGGATGATTAGATTTGTCAATGTAGCACGTTGATTCTCAGTATGACGTATCTCTTCCCAATACTCATTACAAAAGAATAACAGGACATCAGTATCGTCGGGCATATCAAGTGCTCCTTAAAATGTGCTTCAGTTATCCACGAGCGCCTTATTATTATACGTCGAAAATGACGCATCAGTATGGACTTGGCGGTCATGCGAAAAAAATAAGCGCCTCGTGATTTTACCCTGTGGGTGTCACGCGGCGCTTAACTTCTGTGTCTTGAATTTTAATCTAGGCGGCGCTGGCGGCCTCTTTGGGTTTCCAGCGTAGCACGGGTTTGCGTGCGGCGGCGGCTTCGTCGAGACGACCGATGCGCGTCGAGTGTGGCGCGCCCAGGACTAGGTCCGGATTCTCTGTGGCCTCGCGCGCGATTGAGCGCATGGCGGCGACGAATTGATCCAGCTCCTGTCGCCCGACGGATTCCGTCGGCTCAATCAGCATCGCTCCCTGCACGATCAAGGGGAAATAGATCGTCATCGGATGAAAGCCGTAGTCGATCAGACGCTTGGCGATGTCCAGTGTGTGAACGCCCTTGCGCGATTGTCGTTTGTCTGTGAAGACGACCTCATGCATCGGCGGCGAGTCGAAGGGCTTGTCGTAATCCGCCGTCAACCCTTCGGCAATGTAGCGTGCGTTGAGGACGGCTGCCTCCGTCGCTTCGCGCAATCCGTCCGGCCCATGCGTCTGGATGTAGGAGAGCGCACGCAGCATCATCCCGAAGTTTCCGAAGAAGGCTTTGACGCGACCGATGGATTGCGGGCGATTAAAGTCCAGCCTGTAAGTGTCATCCTCTTTCACAATGCGCGGCAACGGCAGAAAGGGCTCTAGTTCTTTCGTGCAGCAGCATGGGCCGCAGCCCGGGCCGCCGCCGCCGTGCGGAGTTGAAAAGGTCTTGTGCAGATTCAGGTGAATGACATCCACACCCATATCGCCCGGACGAGCAACGCCGACCAACGCATTCATATTCGCGCCGTCCATGTAAACGAGACCGCCCGCTTCATGCACGATGCTGCAAATCTCCTTGATGTTTCGCTCAAAGATGCCGACGGTGTTCGGGTTCGTCAGCATCAGCCCGGCGATGTCACCATGCGCGCACAATTCCTTCAGGTGATCCAGATCGGTTAAGCCTTCCGATGTGGAGCGTATGGTCTTGACCGTAAAGCCGGAGAGATGTGCTGAGGCAGGATTTGTCCCGTGCGCCGAATCCGGGATCAACATTGTGCGCCGCCTTGCGGATGCGCCCTCGCCGTCGCGCGCATCTATAAAGGCGCGGATCAGCATTACTCCCGTCATCTCGCCGTGCGCGCCCGCCGCCGGTTGCAGGGATACGCCCGCGAGCCCCGTTATCTCCGAGAGATGCTGCTGCAATTCATAGATGACCTGCAAAGCGCCCTGCGCGTCCTCTTCAGCAGCTAGCGGGTGCAAATTTGCATGGCCGGGGATGCGCGCCACCTTTTCGTTCAGGCGCGAGTTATATTTCATAGTGCAGGAGCCGAGCGGATACAGGCCCAGATCAATCGAGTAGTTCCAGGTCGAGATGCGTGTGAAATGGCGTATGACATCCACCTCGCTCACTTCAGGCATCCCTTCAAGATCATCGTCGCGCCGAAAGTCCTTAGGGAGCAGCTCATCCAGCGCTGTCTCTTCTACGTCGAGCGCAGGCAGGCGATAGCCTACGCGTCCGGGCTGCGAGCGCTCGAAGATCAGCGCTTCGTTCTGTGTCGGGTGCGTCGTAACTTTGGTGATGTTCGTTGAATCCATGAAAATTTTAGTTTCGCTTATTTGGTCAGTGTGCTGAGCCCTTCGACAAGCGCGTCAATCTCTGCGCGCGAGTTAACTTCGGTCACGCAGACCAGAAAATCGTTGGGCCTGTCCGCGTAGTAGCGCGAAAGCGCGAGCCCGCCAGTGATATTGCGCTCGCGTGCCAGACGCGCGAGCAAGGGGGCAGCCTCGACGGGAGCGCGCACGACGAACTCGTTAAAGCGAGGGCCGCTAAGGGGAAGCGTAAAGCCCGCCAACTCCGTGATGCGGCGAGCTGCATAGGCTGACTTTTGCGCGCATTGCGTGGCGACTTCCTGTAGACCGCGTGGGCCCATCGTTTCCAGATAAACGGTCGCCGCCAGCGCGATCAATCCCTCGTTAGTGCAAATGTTCGAGGTCGCTTTCTCGCGGCGTATGTGCTGCTCGCGCGTCGCGAGCGTGAGCACGAAACCGCGCCGTCCCTGCTTATCGACGGCTTCGCCCACGAGGCGTCCCGGAATCTGCCTGGCGTATTTATCGCGCGTCGCGAACAGACCCAGATATGGCCCACCGAACGAGAGCGGTATGCCGAAGGATTGGCCCTCTGCGACGACGATGTCAGCGCCCAAAGTCCCAGGCGCGCGCAGGAGACCGAACGAAGCGGCCTCCGTCACAGTCACCACGAGCAAAGCGCCGACCGCATGCGCACGCTCCGCAAGTGAGCGCACATCTTCTATGCAGCCGAAGAAGTTCGGCGATTGAATGACGAGCGCCGCCGTCTTGTCATCCAGAGAACTGATGGCATCCGGCAAGGTCTGCCCAGTCGCCTGGTCATAATCCAGACGCACCAGCTCTATCCCTGCATGCTGGACATAAGTGTTGACGACTTCCAGGTACTCCGGATGCACGCTGTTTGAGACGACCACCTTCTGACGACGCGTGACGCGCTCGGCCATCAGCACTGCCTCGGCCAGCGCCGTTGAGCCGTCATACATGGAGGCGTTGGCGACCTCCATCCCCGTCAACTGGCAGACGAGGGTTTGAAATTCGAAGATGGCTTGCAGTGTGCCCTGCGAGATTTCCGGTTGGTAAGGCGTGTAGGCAGTGAAGAACTCTGAACGCTGAATCAGATGATCGACGACCGTCGGCGAGTAGTGCGAATATGCGCCCGCGCCAAGAAAGCTTGGCCGACGCGCGGCAGCATTCTTTGAAGCCGTCTGCTCAAAGCCCGCGAGCAACTCTATCTCGGATAGCGCGGCGGGAGTTTTCAAAGGGGCGCGCAGCAGCAAGTCCGCCGGGATCGAACTGAATAGCTCCTCGGCTTTTTCGAGACCAACTACCCGAAGCATCTCTGCGCGTTCGTCCGGCGAGTTTGGAATGTAACGCAACTTTTATTCTGTCTCCGCTTTCGTAAAATCTTCGTACTCGGCGGCAGACAAAAGCGCGTCCACCTCGCCGGGGTTGCTCATGCGTATGCGAGCCATCCAACCATCGCCGTAAGGATCGTTGTTGACCTTCTCGGGCTCGTCCTGAAGCGCTTCGTTGACTTCGGTGACTTCGCCGGAGACGGGCGTGAAAATCTCTGACACGGCCTTGACCGATTCGACAGAGCCGAAGGCCTCGTGCGCCGTGAAGGATTCACCGACTTTGGGCAGCTCGACATAGACCACGTCGCCTAAAGCGCCCTGCGCATGATCCGTAATGCCGATAGTGCCTACGTCGCCCTCGACTTTGATCCATTCGTGATCTTTGCTGTAGTGTAAATTCTCTGGAACATTCGCCATTTTGTTGTTCGCTTCTCCTCAAGCGTTGGGATAGTAAACAGTTTTAAGTTTTCAGTTTTCAGTAAAAACAACTTATCTCCGACTGAAAACTGTAAACTGAATACTGAAAACTATTCATTACCCTTTTGTTTCATTCCGTTCACGTTTATAAAAAGGCGTCTTGACGATATGCGCGCCCACTGGACGGCCGCGCACGTCGATCTGTATGTCGCGCCCGTCTGTGGCGTGCTCCGTGGGCACGTAGGCGAGGCCGATGTTCTTTTTCAGGAAGGGCGCGGGGCTGCCCGAAGTGACTCGGCCCGCGCGCTCATCGTCGATGAGCACGTCCTGCCCGTCGCGAGCGATGCCGCGCTCCGTCATCTCGAAGCCGACGAGCCGCTGGCGCACGCCCTCTTCCTTTTGCTTTAAGAGCCGCTCGCGCCCAATGAAGTCTCCCTTGTTGAGCTTACAAATCCAGCCCAGATTAGCTTCAAGCAGCGTCGTCGTTTCGTCTATCTCGTGGCCGTAGAGCGCCATCGCCGCTTCGAGTCTCAGAGTATTACGAGCCGCAAGCCCGCAAGGGATGATGCCTTCGGGCGTGCCTGTCTTTCCCGCGTCAAGCATCCTGTCCCATAACTGCTCCGCTTTATCCGCCGCAGCATAGACCTCGAAACCGTCTTCGCCCGTGTAGCCCGTGCGCGAAACAATCGCTGGCACACCGTCAACTGCGCCTTCGCGGAAATGATAGTACTTGATCTCTGCGAGCGACACGTCGGTTAAAGTCTGCAAGATAGAGAGCGCGTCCGGGCCTTGCAAAGCGAGCTGGCAATAATCTGCGCTGACGTTTCGCAGCTCTACGGCCTCATCCTTTTTGTGGGAGGTGATCCAGTCCCAGTCCTTCTCCGTCGTCGAAGCATTGACGACGAGTAGCAGATGATCCGGCGCGAAACGATAGACGAGCAGGTCGTCAACGACAGTGCCTTCGGGCGTGGTGATGGCCGAATACTGCGCCTGTCCGTCGACCAGCTTAGACGCATCATTGGAGACCAGCCGGTTGACGAAAGAGATCGCGTCCCGTCCGCGCACATCTATCTCGCCCATGTGCGAGACATCGAAGAGCCCCGCATGGTTTCGCGTGCGCAGGTGTTCCTCGACCGTCCCCGCAGGGTACTGGACGGGCATGTCCCACCCGCCGAAGTCAACCATACGCCCACCCATGCGGCGGTGCGCGGCGTTGAGTGGAGTCTGTTTCAAATCGGGCACAGACAAAGCGTCTCTCCTACAAACCTCTTGCAGAGGCATACGGGTGTTTGAAGTCTTAACATGAGCGGAGCGTGAAAGCTAACATGCTGCTCGGCGGGGCGTCAAGGTGAAGGCTCTGCGAACCTCAAGGTATAGGCAGACAGCAGAGCCTGAAGCCGTAGGACGGCGATCTGCGGATATAGTTTGAGTTGATTGAACAGGCTGGGAAAGGCGGAGGCTTTTTGTAGCTTAAAAGCCGCTCTCGGGTACGCTCACCTTTTGTACGACGAAGACGACGCGCATGGTCTGCGGGCGGCGATCATATGAGGCCGGAACGAAGGCTGGGCCTTCGCGCAGGGCGACCTGAAAATCTTCGAGCATACGACGGTCGCGCGGGGCTTGCACGACGCCTGCCAGCGAAGCCTGACCATCGCTGAAAACATCCGCGACGACGACCATGTCGTCTTCTTCATCACCGCTGTGCCCGCGCGCGTGTGACAGGGCGAGGGCCGCGAGCGCGCCGCGCGGGTTCAGGCTGGGCGATTCAACTGCAAAGGGGGCGCGGCTGCGCGACAAAGCTTCGGGCGAAACCGGCTGCGTAATATCGTATTCACCGCTGCGCGGCACAAAGACTTTATAAAGAGTCGCCTCGCGTGTGGCGATCTCGGCCTCGCGCAGCGCGATCAGATGCGGGCGCAGGGCGCTAAAGAGCGAGATAAAGAGTAGAAGGGAAGCGAAAGTGCCAATCGTATATGGCATCAAACGCGGTTGCAGCCAGCGCACCACATGAACGCTCAAAGGAAGGCGCGGCTCGCGCCTGAGCGCAGCGGCCTCAATCGCCAGCGCATCTGTGATAGAGAGCGCGAGGTCTGGCGGCGCGACGGGGCGCGTCAGCGAAGAAAGACTGCGCGTGAGCGCGCGCAGCTCTGCCAACTCGGCGCGGCAGACAGGGCACTGCTCCAAATGCCGATCACAGGCGGCCCTCAGGGGCAAAGCGAGCGCATCGTCAATGTATGACGAAAGCGTCCGCTGTATTTCCTCACACGACATCATAAGGCAGAGTTTAGATGTTAAATGTCAGATGCTAGTGCTGATATACAGCATCTGTCATCCGGCATCTGTATTTTGAGGTGAATGGCTGACCGACCCCGGCTGCTCCCTTTTTTTTGAAGGAAGCAACTCTTCGA
>DATLMN010000068.1:0-3896 GCA_035537255.1 Pyrinomonadaceae bacterium
TGATGACGTTTTGTCTTTCAATCCAAAATGCAAAATCTAAAATCCAAATTGTAAAATGGCGCAGACTTTGAGATTGGAGAGAGCATTGAAGGACAGGGGACGCATCGTCGTTGAAGTGATAGAGAGCCGGGTCTTGCGCGGCAACGCGCTCGGTGATCCGGCCGTGCGCGAGCTTTTCGTCTATCTGCCGCCGAGCTATGAGCGCGCGGGGTCGCGTCGCTTCGCGGTCGTCTATTGCCTGACGGGCTTTACTGGTCGCGGGCAGATGCTACTGAACACGCAACCCTTCACGCCGAACCTGGCCGAGCGCATGGATAGTTTAATCGCCAAAGGCAAAAGCCGAGAGATGATCGTCGTGATGCCGGACTGCTTTACAAAACTTGGCGGCTCGCAGTACATCAACTCGACGGCGACGGGTTTTTATGAAGATCATCTGGTGAAAGAGATCGTGCCGTTCGTCGACGCGCGCTTTCGCACAATTGCTGCTCGCGAGGGACGCGCCGTGATGGGAAAATCTTCCGGCGGGTACGGCGCGCTCGTCCATGGCATGCGTCACGCGGACACGTTCGCGGCAGTAGCCTCGCACAGCGGCGA
This sequence comes from Pyrinomonadaceae bacterium, assembly GCA_035537255.1. Lineage (GTDB taxonomy): Bacteria > Acidobacteriota > Blastocatellia > Pyrinomonadales > Pyrinomonadaceae > DASQYE01. Next base: position 595 of record DATLMN010000068.1, read on the forward strand.
TTGCTATTTCGAGTATTGCTACCTGCCGGATTTCCCCAAGACAGTGCGTGCCCTCAAAGGCGACGCTGCCGCTTTCCTAGAAAAGTTCTGGCGCGAAGAGAAGAAGGGCAAAGATGACATCGCGGCGGTCAATATCCTTGCCATGAGCGCTTGCTACTCGCCGGACACGGAAGCTCCGATGGGCTTTCGTCTGCCGTTTGATCTGACGACCAGCAAAATTCATCCGGCCACCTGGGCGCGCTGGCTGGAACACGATCCGGTGCGCATGGCGGCGCGTTACAGCGAAGCGTTAAAGAGCCTTAAGCTTCTCTATCTGGATGCCGGGACGCGCGACGAGTTCGGCCTCGATCTTGGTGCGCGCGTGCTGGCGGCAAGACTCGCGGAGATGCAGATCAGCTTTATCCATGAAGAGTTCGACGATGGCCACTTTAATATAGGCTATCGCTACGACCGCTCGCTCACAGAAATCTCAAAAGCAGTGGCGAGTGACGAGTGACAAGTGACGAGCAAGAAAAATGCTTTCACTCATAACTTGTCACTCCTCACTTATCACTGCAATCTTTATGCGTTTGTGGCTCGCGAAAAATAGTGAAGTGCCGCTTCGCGAACAGCTCGCGACGCAGATCATGCTGGGTATTACGAGCGGCGATCTGGAATCGGGCGAACGTCTGCCGAGCACAAGGGAACTGGCACGACGATTCTCTATTCACTCGAATACTGTGAGCGCCGCGTATCGCGAGCTGGCGCGGCGCGGCTGGGTAGAGTTTCGTAAGGGCAGCGGCGTCTATGTGCGACCTCGTCCAGACCCTCAAGCTCCGCTGGAAGCAGGCCACGAACTAGATCAATTGATACAGACATTTCTTCAGCTCGCGCGTGCGCGTGGTTTCTCCGTCGAAGAAATCGAGGCGCGCATCCGACACTGGATGAAGCTTCAGCCGCCAGACCGCTTTCTGGTGATCGAGCCGGACACGGAGCTGCGCCGTATTCTCATCACAGAGATTCGTGAGGCGACAAACTTTGCGGTTACGGGAGCGAGCCCGGAAGAATGCACGGATACAAAGCGCCTGGCGGGCGCGCTGCCCGTAGCGCTCTACGGACAGGCAGAGCGTGTCCGCGATCTGCTTCCAGCAGGATCGTCTTGCCTGCTGCTTAATTCACGAAGCGTGCCGGAATCCCTTGAGGGACAGGAGCGCCCCGCGCCGGATCAGTTGATCGCGGTCGTCTCGCACTGGCCGGATTTCCTGCGCTGGTCGCGCACGATGCTCGTCGCGGCACAGCTCGATCCCGATTCGCTCAGCCTGCGCGACGCAAACCTTGACGGTTGGCAGAAGGGCTTAAGCTCAAGCGCGTTTGTCATCGCGGATGCGCTGACGGCAAGTGAAATGCCCGCGAATACGAAGCCGCGCATTTTTCGCATCATCGCGGATTCGTCCCTTGAAGAGCTGCGCTCTGTTGTCAAAGATTTTCTACACAAGGGCGTGACGGCCGCCGCACAGATGTGACAGTTGGCGAAGTAACACACGGAGCGTGGAAGCAAACGCTCCTCTGATCTTATGCTCACTCCTGTAGTATTTGAAGATGATGCGCGAACAGAACATATCAAAGGCTTACTCTCATGGTGAGCGCGAAAGTGTGTTGGCTCGCCTTGAGCAAGAACGCTTTGATCTGCTCGTAGTGGGCGGCGGCATCACCGGCGCTGCCATCGCACATCGCGCAGCCAGCGAGAAGCTGCGCGTCGCGCTCGTCGAACAGAATGATTTTGCGAGCGGAACGAGCAGCCGCTCGTCGCGTCTGATTCACGGCGGGCTGCGTTATCTCAAGCAGGGACAGGTGCGTTTCGTCTATAGATGTTTGCGTGAACAGCAGCGATTGGCCCACTCAGCGCCGCATCTCGTCCGCCCTCTCAAACTTCTGCTTCCGCTCTATCGCCAGTCTTCGACGGCGTTGTGGGCCAAGCGCGGCGGGATGGCGCTCTATCGCGCCCTGCAACCTGCGCCGTCGGGTCTGTTTAATAAACGGTTTGATGCAAGCGACATGCTCGCGCAAGAGCCTTTGCTTCCGGCGAACGCTTTGCAGGGCGGGTTTATGTGCCGCGAATATCTGACGCACGATGCGCGCCTTGTCTGGGAAACCGTGCTCGCCGCTAAGGAGTCAGGCGCGTGCGCGCTCAACTATCTGCGGCTTGTGGAATTTTTGACCTGCCGTGGGCGCATCGTCGGAGGGTTGCTGCGCGACGAGCTGACGGGACGCACGCTTGAAGTGCAGGCGCGTGTGCTGGTCAATACGACGGGCCCCTGGTCGGACAAGCTGACGAGCCGTATCAATGCTTCGAGCCGTCGGCTGCGTCTGACCAAGGGAGTGCATCTAGTCTTGCCGCGCAGACTGCTGCCGCTCTCCTCTGCGGTCGTTCTTTTCTCGCCCAGAGACGGGCGTCCTCTGGTCGCCATCCCTGCGGAGAATATGGTCGTCGTTGGGCCAACCGAGACGGAATACGAAGGCTTGCCAGGAGAAGCCCGGCCTGAAAGAGAGGACACAGAATATCTGCTCGAAGCCTTGAAGGAGTTTTTTCCGGAGTGTCGCGTGACGCCGGAGGATACAGTAGCGCGCGCAGGCTTGCGCCCGCTCTACGACAAACGTGCAGGCAGGCCCGCCGGAGAGGTCAGTCGCGCCTATCATATCGAGTGGCAACGCGAAGGCTTGCTCTCGGTGCTCGGAGGAAAACTGACTCTGCATCGTCAGGCGGCGACCGAAGCCCTGGATGTGCTGTCGCGCAAGCTCAACGCTTCGCACGCAGTCGCATCAAAGAAACGGCGCGCTTCACTTCACCTTCCCGGTGCAGTCTGGCACTCTTCGCCGGAAAGCGTGACGAAGAAACTACTGGATGCGGGCGTCCGTCAGGACTCCGTAGAGCATCTTCTGAGCACTTATGGAAGCCGCGCTCTCCTTTTCGTGGAGCTGCTGGCAGAGGATCATACATTGCGTGAAAGAATCATACCGCCGCTTCCGCACATCCGCGCCGAAGCGGTCTTCTCTATGCGATATGAGATGGCGACTTGCGCAGAGGATTTTATGGAACGCCGCACCGATCTTATGCTGCGCGCGAAAGTGGAAGGCTGCTTTGATGAGGTTGAGCTTGAAGACTTCTGGCATCCGTTACAGGAAAGTGCGGTCGTGTGTGTCTGACACTTTGGTCAGTCGTGGATAGATTGGAGAGAGCGTAAACAGGTGAACAGGGAAGAGCTTCACTTTGAAGCCGCGATCAATCCATACGGGTGCTCGCCGAAGGTCACAGAGGCGCTTGA
>DATLMN010000069.1:0-6554 GCA_035537255.1 Pyrinomonadaceae bacterium
GTAATGACTGATCCTATCGCCGATATGCTGACGCGTATCCGCAACGCCATCGCGGCGAAGCACTCGCGCGTAGATATTCCGGCATCGAAATTGAAACTGGAGATCGCCCGCATCCTCAAGGAAGAGGGCTACATCAACAACTTCGTCATCAAGGGCGACGGGACAAAGCGCAACATACGCATTTTCCTGCGCTACGATGCGCGCGGCACAAGCTCGATCACGCATCTGGCGAGAGTCTCAAGGCCAGGGCGTCGCGTCTACATGGGGTCTGGCGAGATTCCGCGAGTCCTGGGCGGCTACGGCGTCAACATCGTTTCGACCTCGCGCGGCCTGATGAGCGGTAAAACGGCGCGCCGCGAAAACATCGGCGGCGAAGTGCTGGCAGAAATATATTAAAGGGATAAGGGCCGCAGGGATGAGGGATGAATAAAATCGTCCTCGGTTTCATCCCTCATCCCTGATCCCTCATCCCTGAGGTTATTATGTCTCGCATTGGAAAGAAAGCTATTACGCTCCCGAAGGGAGTCACCGTCACCATCCGTGAACGTGAGCTGGAAGTGAAGGGCGCGAAGGGCGTGTTGAAGACGCCTGTGCCCGACGGCATCACCTTCAAGCAGGACGGCGATCAGCTGGTCGCCGAACGCGCCAATGACCAGTTGGCGGCGCAGCATGGTCTGGCTCGCGCTCTGGCCAACAACGCCATCGTCGGCGTCACGGAAGGTTTCACGCGCCAGATGGATGTCGTCGGCGTCGGTTACAAGGCGGACGTGCAGGGGCGCAAGGTCGTCTTCTCGCTCGGCTACTCGCATCCGATTGAGTTTCCGCTGCCCGAAGGCGTCGATGTCAAGACCGAGCGCGTCGCGACCAAGTCCAGCATACAGCAGTACCAGACGACGCTCACCCTTACGGGCATAGACAAGCAGAAGCTGGGCCAGGTGGCCGCAGAGATGCACAAGCTGCGCAAACCCGACGCCTACAAGGGCAAGGGCGTGCGCTATGCCGACGTGCCTATCAAATTGAAACCCGGCAAGACGGGCAAGTAAGAATTTTCAAGTTGGGCGCTGGGTATAAAAACTTAAAGAGCGCCTGTAACGGTCGAACAAGACGCTAAACTTTTTAAGAAAAGCGTCCGACCTATCCCCGGCAAAAGGGCGGGGGCAGGAGAAAAAGAAGATGGCAAGCAGAGATAGAGCAGCAGTCAGGAACGCCGTTCACAGGCGTATTAGGCGAAAGGTACAGGGCTCTACGGCGCGCCCGCGCCTGGCGATCTACAGAAGCCTGAATCATATTTACGCTCAGGTGATAGACGATGAGCAGGGACGAACGCTCGCGTCGGCCTCGACGACCGAGAAGGATTTGAAGGGCGCGACCGGCGGCAACGTCGAAGCCGCCGAGCGAGTGGGACGCACCATCGCCGAGCGCGCGCAGGCCGCAGGCATCTCCCAGGTCGTCTTTGACAGGGGCGGCTATCTCTATCACGGTCGCGTCAAGGCTTTGACGGACGCAGCCCGCGCGGCCGGACTCAATCGTGATGAGACGACGCCATCGGAGAACGGGGCGGAAGGTAAACAGGAAGAAGAGCAATAATGAGACAACCCAGGCAACGCATCCCTTCACAGGGGCTTGATCTGAAAGATCAGGTCATCTCCATCAATCGCGTGACCAAAGTGGTCAAGGGCGGTAAGAATCTCTCTTTCGCGGCGCTCGTCGTCGTCGGCGACGAGGCAGGTCACGTCGGCTTCGGCAGCGGCAAGGCGCGCGAAGTGCCCCTCGCCATCAAGAAGGGCATAGAGGCTGCGAAAAAGAATCTGATTCGCGTGCCGTTGATCAACAACACGCTGCCGCACCAGTTGATCGGCAAGTACGGCGCAGGCCGCGTCCTGATGAAGCCCGCTTCGGAAGGCACAGGCGTCATCGCCGGTGGCGCAGTGCGCGCCGTCATGCAGGCCGTGGGCGTACGTGATGTCCGCACCAAAGTCTTGGGATCGGCCAACCCGCACAACGTCGTGCGCGCGACCTTCGACGGCCTGCTGAAGATGAAAGACCCTATGGAGCTGGCGCGACTGCGCGGCAAGCAGGTCGAGGAGCTTTAAAAGCAGTGACAAGTGACGAGTGACAAGAGCGACGCTTTTGTCCCTTCACCTTATCACCTGTCAAGAGGTAAAGAGATGGCAGACGAGAAAAAAGAAGAGACGGGCGCAAGCGGTGGCACGATTCGTATTCAGTACTACCGCAGCTTTATCGCCGCGCCGAAGACTCATAAGCAGATCGTCCGAAGCGTCGGCTTGACGAAACTAAACCAGATCGTCGAGCGACCCGACACGCCCGCTATGCGCGGCTTCGTCGCCAAAGTGCCGCACCTGTTGCGGATCATAGAGTAGTTCAATTTTGGATTTTGGATTTTGGATTAGCGATACGGGAAACTTGAATCCGAGGATTTCAATTTTGAAATCTCGGACGAAACAAGACATATCCGACGCCGCGCTCCACTTAATCCAAAATCCAAAATCTAAAATGGAGTCACAGATGGCTATCGGTCTTAATAACTTGCGCGCTCCGAAGGGCGCGACACATAAAAAGAAGAGGGTCGGGCGCGGCCCAGGCTCTGGCCTTGGCAAAACGGCCGGGCGCGGCGAAAAGGGTCAGAAATCACGCTCGGGCTATTCGGCCAAGATCGGCTTTGAGGGCGGCCAGATGCCGCTGCATCGTCGTCTGCCCAAACGCGGCTTTACCAATATCTTCAAAAAAGAGTGGATCGAGATCAGCCTCTCTGCGCTCGAACAGAACTTCGATGCGAATGAGGAAGTAACGCCGGAATTGTTGCACGAGCGCGGACTGATCAAGAAGGCCAAGCGTGACGTGGTCGTGCTCGGCACGGGCGAGATATCGAAGGCGCTGCGCATCTCTGCGCACCGCTTTACGAAGAGCGCCCGCGAAAAGATCGAAAAGGCTGGCGGCGCGGTGACACTGATCGAGCGCGGCGCGGCAGCCTCCACAGATCAACCGCAAGCCTGAGTCTTTAGATCAAAGGGTTGAAAGCACTTGTCCGCTTAAAAACCACTGAGGCCCCGGCCCCCCTTGTGAGCGGGAAAGTTTTTCCCTCACAGTTTAAGGGCCAGCGGCTTCGGTGGTTTCGCTTCGCTTGGCTGCAAGGCTGCCGAAGCACTTGCGCGATTGTTCGACTGAAAGCGATAATCTGAAGACTCGCTTTTAGCCGGAAGGCAGCTCAGTTCTCAGAGGTAACGTTTATGGAGAAGTTTCTCGCCGCCGTACGCAACATGTTCCAAGTGCCTGACCTGCGCAAGCGTATCTTTTTTACGCTCGGTCTGCTGGCAGTCTATCGTCTTGGCGCGCACGTCTCCGTGCCGGGCGTCAACAAAGAGCGCCTCGCACAGGTCTGGAACGACGTGAGCGGCACGCTCCTGAGCGTGCTGGACCTTTTCTCTGGCGGAAACTTTCGCACCATCTCTGTTTTCGCGCTCGGCGTCACGCCCTACATCACGGCTTCGATCATCTTGCAGTTGATGACGGTCGTCTCTCCGCAGTTAAAGAAATTGCAGGAAGAGGGTGAGATGGGCCGCCAGAAGATTAACCAGTGGACAAGGTATTTGACCGTCGGCCTTGCCGCCATTCAAACCTCTTTCGTCGCGCACTGGCTACAGATCAACGGCGTGGGCGATCCTGGCTACGGCTTTCTGCTGACGACCGTGCTGACTTTGACGACGGGCACGATCTTCGTCATGTGGCTCGGCGAGCAGATTACGGAGCGCGGCGTGGGCAACGGCATTTCGCTTCTGATCTTCGCAGGCATCGTCATCGGATTGCCGCGCGGCGTGATGCAGGTCTTTGAGCGCGTGCGCGGCGGCGACGTGATGGAGACCATCGGCGTGCTCGCGCTGCTCATTGCGCTGATTGCGATCATCGCCTTTATCGTCTTTGTCGAGGCGGCGCGGCGCAAGATCGCCGTCAGCTATGCCAAGCGTCATGTCGGGCGGCAGATGGTCGGCGGTCAACAGACGACCATGCCTTTGAAGGTCAACATGGGAGGCGTGATTCCCGTCATCTTCGCTTCTTCCGTGCTGGCGTTGCCGCAGACGATCTTCTCTGCCTTTCCGCCCGATCCGAACAATCCGACTTCTTTCTGGAGCAGGGCTTACGGTTTCTTCGGCGTCTTTCACGGCGGCGATCCCTATTACGAGGCGGTCTTTATTACGCTCATCGTCGTTTTCACTTTCTTCTACGTCTCAATCGTTTTCAACGTCGAAGAGGTGGCCGACAACCTGCGTAAGCACGGAGGCTTTATGCCGGGCATTCGTCCGGGCAAAGCGACGGCTGAATATCTGAACACGATTCTGACGCGCCTGACTTTTGTCGGCGCAATCTATCTGGCCATCATAGCCTTTCTCCCGCAGTTTATGCTCAGCGGCTTCAAGGTCGCGCGCCTGCCGTTTATAGGTACGTGGCTTGATGCTTTCGTCAGCACTACTCCGGGCTTAGGGTGGATTCCGACGGGGATGGGATACCAGTTCTACTTCGGCGGCACGTCCCTGCTTATCTTAGTCGGCGTGGCCATGGACACCGTCGCGCAGATCGAAGCCCAGCTCGTCATGCGCAACTACGAAGGCTTCCTGGGGTCTGGCGGACGCCTGCGCGGTAGAAGAGCCTAGCATTTTGGATTTCGGATTTTAGGTTTTGGATTGAAAGATAGATTGTTATCTTCGGCTCAATCCGTTCGCTAATCCAAAATCCAAAATCTAAAATCTAAAATGGCAAAGATTATTGTTCTTATGGGTGCGCCGGGCGCTGGCAAGGGGACGCAGGCGCGTCTGCTTCAGGAGCGTCTGGGTCTGCCGCAGATTTCGACCGGCGATATTTTTCGCGCGCTCAAAGAACAGCGGACGCCGCTTGCCGAAGAGGTGCGCGCGATTATGGAAGCCGGGGGGCTCGTACCCGACGAAGTGACGATTCGCGTCGTGCGCGAGCGTACCGTCCTCGATGATTGCAAAGACGGTTATATTCTGGACGGCTTTCCGCGCACACCTGCGCAGGCCGCGATGCTTGAAAAGCTGGCCGTCGAGCAGGACAAAAGTATTCAGGCGATTCTGGTTGACGTGCCGCTTGAGTTGTTGGAAAAGCGTATGACGGGACGGCGCAGTTGTCCCGTGTGCAACGAAATCTATAACATCTATTTCAGGCCGCCCAAAAACGACAACGTTTGCGACCTGCACCCGGACACACAGCTCAAACATCGCGCCGACGACAACCCTGAGACTGTGCGTGCTCGTCTCAAAACCTACGAGGAGCAGACCAGGCCGCTGCTCGATTATTACGAAGCCGCTGGGCTCCTGCACCGCGTCGACGGCACGCGCGCGCCCGAAGAGGTTTACGGCGACGTTGAAAAAATTGTGAAGACGGACAAGTGACGAGTGGCAAGCTAAAAAACTTGCTTCTACTTGTCACTTACCACTCATCACTCGCCACTGCTTTATGATTATTGGCAAATCCAGAAAAGAGTTGGAGAAGATGCGCGCTGCCGGTCAACTGGTCGGGCGCGTCCTACAGGAATTGCGCCGGATGGTCGAGCCGGGTGTGACGACGCTCGAAATCGACAGGGCTGCGGAAAAGATGATCCGCGACGCCGGGGCGCTGCCGACCTTCAAAGGTTATCACGGCTATCCTTTCTCTATCTGCGCTTCGGTCAACGAGCAGGTCGTTCACGGCTTTCCTTCGAGCTACGTCTTGAAGGAGGGCGACATCTTTTCCATCGACTGCGGAGCGACGCTCGAAGGCTTCGTCGGCGATACTGCCACGACCGTCCCCGTCGGTCGCGTGTCCGCTGAGTTGCTTAAGCTGATTCGCATCACGGAGGAGTGTTTGGAGCGCGCCATCGAGCAGTGTCGCGAGGGAAAACACCTTGGCGACATAGGCTGGGCTGTGCAGGAGCATGCGGAGGGGCATGGCTACACGGTTGTGCGCGACTATGTGGGGCACGGCATCGGTCGCCGTATGCACGAAGACCCGCAGATTCCCAATTACGGGACGCCCGGCAAGGGCGCGCGGATCAAAAACGGGTACGTTTTCGCCGTCGAGCCGATGGTCAATATGGGAACGCACCTGACGAAAGTGCTCAAGGACGGGTGGACGGTCGTGACCCTGGACGGGCGGCCGAGCGCCCACGTGGAGCATACGATTGCGATCACAGAAGATGGGCCGGAGGTCTTTACGCGCGTCGCCGAGGCGGCCGTAGAGCAGCCGGAAGTGGCAGGCGTCGGAGGCGCGCCCTCACGCCCTTAGCGGCTTGGCAAAAGGGCTTGTGCGTGCTATTATTCACAGTTTGTCGGTGAAGGCAAATTTAACATTTATGAAGGTATGGCGAAGGAAGAAGCGATAGAAGTCATGGCGAAGGTCTTGGAGACCTTGCCGAACGCGATGTTTCGCGTCGAGCTAGAGGATAATCAGCACCAGGTGCTCGCGCACATCTCTGGCAAAATGCGCAAACACTTCATACGTATTCTTCCCGGTGACCGCGTGCTTGTAGAGCTTTCGCCTTATGA
>DATLMN010000070.1:0-15332 GCA_035537255.1 Pyrinomonadaceae bacterium
GGATGGGCGGCATGGCCTTGAGCGTGCCGACGAAAAAGAGGTTCAGGAGAAATGTCACGGTGATGTCGTCCGCGTGATGGCCGAGCGCGATCTTGGTGCAGCCCTCTTCGACCGCGATGTTGTACAGAATGCCGCGACGCAGGCGCGAGCAGACGGCGCAATAGGTCTTGCCTTCGGGGACGAGGCGCTTGACGATAGAGTATGTATCGCGCTCGACGATGCGAAAGGGAACACCTCTTTGGCTCAGGTATTCTGGCAGAACGTGCGTGGGAAAGTTGGGCTGGCGTTGATCCAGATTGACGGCCAGCAGGTCGAAGCGCACGGGCGCTCGCTCGCGCACGTCCATCAGCAGGTCCAGCAGCGTAAAGCTGTCCTTGCCGCCGGACAGGCAGACCATCACGCGGTCTCCGTCCTCGATCATCCCGAAATCCTTGACGCACGCGCCCATACGGCGCAGCAATCTGGTCTTAATCTTACTCTCGACAAACATTCTATCCCCTGCTGTTTCCTCTCGCAATTCGTTTAAGCTGCGCTTTCAGGATGCCATGTTTGATGGCGGTTGACAACCGGGGCTGGCAACGGCTAGAGGGGCACAAGCCGCGCCCTGGCTGCTGCACAGAGTCTTCGATGCTCCCGGCGAATTATTATTTTTTTCTTGCAGAGACTAAGCTCAAGGGCGAGGGCAAACGTGGCTTTGCGCATGATTTAGTGGACTTTAACCCGGCCTGCTACTAAATGTGGGAAGGGCGCATGTATCTTGTGTTTTACAGACGAGCACGGCGCGGCCCGCGTCGCTGTAAAAGTTCTGGACACGCCCAATCGCATTCACTATGATGCGGTTTGCGCTTTTCCGGGAAAGCGACTGCCCCTCAAACGGAGCAGGTGACTGCTCAAGTTTCAGCATCGCAAGTGCTGGTTCTCATCCGATTTATCCATGCTCACAAAACGGTTCGCGGCTAGTGTCCCCTCAAGGCGCACCCGAATCTGTGAGTCAACCCGATAGTGCCGTTTAAACGGGAGGTTTAAGTATGCTTAGAATGGGAAAGAATCCGAAAGTAGATCACGCCGAGAGCGAGAACACGATGGATACAAAGGCGAATGCACAACAGCAGCAGCAGCCGCATTATGCAGACGCCCGCGCTACTCCGCAGTATAACCAGAGCGCGCCGTATCAGAGCCAGCAGAGCAGTAGTGAGCCGCAACCCTACAGACCCGCCACCGAACAATCATCTTCGTCAGCGCCGCGCGCCGTGACGGAAAGCGAATCGCTGGCGCGCGACATCAAGGAAGGAACTTTGAGCGGTTTCGTCGGCAACGGGACAGTGTTGACGGGCGAAGCGACCTTTAAAGCGATGCTGCGTGTGGACGGTCATCTGTCCGGCCGCATCAGCTCCGACTCGGGCACGCTGATCGTCGGCAACAACGGGCAGGTGGACGCGGACATACAAGTGGCCGTGGCCGTCATTCACGGCACGATCAACGGTGACATCGTTGCCAGCCAGCGCCTTGAGCTTGGCCGCGCCGCGCGCGTCAACGGCAATATTCAGACGCCCTCCCTGGTCATAGAGCAGGGCGCAGTCTTTGAAGGCAGTTGCCGTATGGCCCAGCTCAAGACCGCGCTTGACAAGAAACAGCCCGAAGAAAAAGCGGACGCCAAGGAGAAAACGCGCGATAACGGCGCGCTTGGCGCAGGCGTCGTCGGAGAGAGCGCCGCTGCCGCCACAGCGCCCGCAGACTTTACCAGCATGTCCGAGATCGCGAGCTAGGGCTAAGAGCCCGACTCATGCGAAGAAAAACAGAAGCGCTTCGGTCATCTATTCCGAAGCGCTTCTGTTTTTATAAAGATATTTTGAGAATTTCTAAAAAGTTGTCCTGAGGCGAAAGCCACTCTCTTCTGGTAAACTGAGTGATGCTTGACACAAACGCCTCGCCTTAGATTGCGTAGATAACTTTTAAAGAGATGAACTCTAACGGACAAAAGGATCGCAGCCTGCGTGTCGTCAACGCCGCGTGCCCGCACGACTGTCCTGATACTTGCGCGATGCTCGTGACGGTCGAGGACGGGCGCGCCATCAGCGTCGCGGGCGACCCAGAGCATCCATTCACGCGCGGCTTTCTCTGCACCAAAGTCGCCAACTACGAACAGCGCACGCACAGCCCGGACCGCATCAGCACCTGCTTAAAACGCACCGGCGCAAAGGGCGAAGGCCGCTTCGAGGCCATCTCATGGGCGCAAGCGCTTGACGAGATCGCGTCGCGCTTTAAGGAGTTAGCCAGCTCCCCTGAAGGCGCAGAGACCATCTTGCCTTACAGCTATTGCGGCACGATGGGACTCGTTCAATCGCAATCGATGGACAGGCGCTTTTTTCATCGTTTGGGAGCATCGCAGCTTGATCGCACGATCTGCGCTTCGGCGGGCACGGCCGGATACCGCTCGACCGTCGGCGCGACCATCGGCACAGACCCGGAGCGTTTCGCGGAGGCGCGCCTGATCCTGCTCTGGGGAACGAACACGATCACGGCCAACGTCCATCTGTGGCCGCAGGTCTTGGAGGCTCGCTCGCGCGGCGCGCGTATCATCTGCATAGACCCGCGCCGCACGCGCACGGCAGACCAATCGGACGAACACATAGCGCTGCTGCCGGGAACGGACGCCGCCCTCGCGCTCGGAATGATGCACGTCATCTTTGCGGAGGGCCTGGAAGACAGAGACTACTTGGAGCGTTACTGCACGGGCGCGGATGCGCTCAGAGAGAGCGCGATGAAGTACACGCCCGCGCGTGTTGCCGGAATCTGCGGGGTGGAAGAGGAAACCATTATCCGGCTGGCGCGAGAGTATGCGACCACAAAGCCCGCAGTGATTCGCATCAATTACGGTTTGCAGCGACACCGTGGCGGCGGCACGAGCGTGCGCACGCTCACAAGTCTTCCTGCCGTGGTGGGCGCATGGCGCGAGCCCGCTGGCGGAATTCTGCTCTCGACGAGCGGCACATTTCCGCTCAACTACGCCGCGCTCGAACGTCCAGACCTGATGCCTGTGCCCCGTCCGCGCATGCTCAACATGTCTGTGCTCGGAGATATTTTGACGAAGGTGTGTGACCCGCCCGTGCGCGCCCTCTACGTTTATAACTCTAATCCGGCGGCGGTCGCGCCCGATCAGTCACGCGTGCTTGAGGGACTCTGCCGTGAAGACCTGTTCACGGTCGTGCATGAACAGTTTATGACTGACACCTGCGACTATGCGGACATCATCCTACCCGCCACGACGCAGCTTGAGCACTTTGATCTTCACAAAGCCTACGGCCATCTTTATCTGGTCATCAACGAACAATCAATCGAGCCTATTGGAGAAGCGCGCTCCAACGCGGATGTCTTTCGCACGCTGGCGGCGCGTATGGGTTTCGACGACGAGTGCTTTAAGGATTCGGATGAAGAGATCGCGCGACAGGCGCTGCAAACCGATCATCCAACGCTTCGCGGTATCACGCTCGAAGCGGTGCGCGAGCGCGGGTGGATACGGCTCAACGTGGATGAAACATTCGCGCCGTTTGCGACGGGGAATTTCCCGACGCCGACGGGCAAATGCCAGTTGGTCTCGACCGGGATGGAAAATGATGATATAGCCTCCGCGCCCAGCTTTGTTCCGCCGAGCGAATCCGTTGAGAGCGCGCCGGAGCTGGCTCAGCGCTTCCCGCTGGCATTGATTACTCCGGCGGCGCATGCTTTCCTCAATTCGACTTTCGCGAATCTGCCAAAACAGTTGCGCCAGGAGATGCGCCCCTTTATAGAGATTCACCCGCAGGACGCCTCAGCTCGCGGCATAGAGACGGGCGAGCGAGTGCGCGCTTTTAATGATCGTGGTTCGTGCGAGCTATCGGCGGTCGTAACGACGCGCGCGCGTCCGGGCGTCGTCGTCTCGCCCTCCGTCTGGTGGAACAAGCATTCGCCAGGCGGCACTAACGTTAACCAGTTGACTTCGCAAACGCTCACGGACATGGGCGGCGGCGCGACCTTTTATGACGCGCTCGTAGAGGTCGAGCGCATTAAGGATGGCGCGCAGGAGGCGGAGGCGGTTGACAACGCACACGTGTCCTTAGTCTGAGCACACGCGCAGCGACAATCCCGAATGGCAGGAGCGCCAGCGAAGGAATCAACAGGGATGGACAGGATAGACAGGATAAAAAAAACAGGCTGACGGCATTGAGCTTTAATCTTAAACTTGAAATTTCCAATCTTAAGTTCTCTTTTGCTGATCTGCTTTTATCCTGCTTATCCTGTTTGAATCCACCTTGAGCAGTCTCGCCATTCGCTTTTATGAACGACTCTTTAGTCCAGATGGGCTAAGCTTATACCGAGGATGGCGAGGAATGCGCCGACGCCGATGGCGGCTCCGATGCCGATCCATTTGGCCCTCGAATGACCCCGATTGCTCTCAACCTTGGCGACATCGCTGTAGAGTATCTGGGTCGGAGCAAGGGTCTTCTTATCTTTCAGGACGAAGTCGCTTGCTCCCATTTGATAGATAAAGCCTTTGAGCTTCGTGCCGTTTTTCAAACGGACGGTGGCGCGAGCTTTTTCACCTGTCCCTATCCGTTCGAGCTTCATTTTGATCTGCTCGACGGAGTCCGCCTGCTGCTTCCCGGGCTTTGCGCGGGCGAGAACCGGCGCGGCCGTAAAGACCAGTAAATAAATCAGTGTTAAAGAGAGCCATAACTTGATCATGTTGCTTACGCTCCTGAATGTAAAATCCAACGCCGGGAACGAAAGCAATAGTAATGCCGCTGCGCAAAGGTATGCTGTAAGCGCGCGAATCGTTTAATGATGAGACCGGATGTGCCCACCCGCCTTCGTGTAAAGCGCAGTAAAGATCGGACGATTGGCGGATTTTCTCAAGGCACAAGGGACAAGAGCCCTTAAGGGCCGGGCGCTTCCGATCAAACGAGGGCCGGGTTGATCGGAAGCATTGCACTTGACATAATCAATCACTCTCCCCGATACATAAATAAGAGTCTATGCAGAAGGCGCGCGCGCACGCGTGTGCGCAGCCTGCGCAGTGCTATCATAAACGGGCACTCTGTCGTCAACAGATCACATGCCAAAGAAACTTGAGACCGAAAACGTTCCACTACGGCTGACGCCCTTCAAAAAGGAAAGTCGCAGCGTGTCGCGCTTCGCCAGCCTTCTCGCTCTGCTCTTCATCCTCTTTCTGGTCGCGTCAATCGACACGGCAGCACAGGGGCAGCAGGGACAGCAGCGAAGGCAACAGCAGAAGAGAGCCGAAAGGACGGCGGCTATTCGTGCGAGCGTCACGATTCTTCCGGAAGAGACGATGCTGCGTATCGTGCGCGCGGAGGACGAGCGGCGCTGGGGCGATGATCTGGCGATGCTCCTCTCCGATAGAGACGCGCGTGTGCGGCGCAGGGCTGCGCTCGCGGCGGGTCGCATAGGCGACGAGCGCGCCGTCTCTGCGCTCTCGACACTGCTTCAGACGGATCGTGATGCGGGGGTGCGCGCAGAGGCAGCCTTTGCGCTCGGCGAGGTTGAATCGGCCTCCGGCGCGCAAGCGCTTATCACGGCTTTAAAGCGCACGGATGAAGCGCGAGAGGTGCGTGCGCGAGTGATAGAAGCGGCTGGCAAGATTGCCGCCGTACTGACGAAGGCGGACGAGGCTAAACTCGCTGCGCTTGGCGAAGCGATCTTAAGCGCGCTCTCTGCTGAGGCTGCGCGCGGCCCGCAGGGCGATCAAAAGATTATTCTCGCGGGGTTGACCGCCGCTCTTCGCGCTCACCCCGTGGGCGCTGCAATCGTGGTGGCGAAATTTCTGTCACACGCGGACGGACGCATACGCGCCGACGCGGAGAATACTCTGGCAAGGCTTCGCACAAAGGAGGTTAACGAACAGGTGCGCCCGCATCTGGTCAATGACCCTGCCCCGATAGTGCGCGCCAATGCCGCTCGTGTGCTCGGAGTGACCGAGGACAAGACTCTGCTCGATGCGCTTGTCGGGCGCGCGACCTCAGACGGTGACGAGCGCGTGCGTGTTAGCTCCATTCGCGCTCTAGGTGTTTTGAAGGAGACGCGCGTCTCTTTCCCTCTGCTTCAGAGAGCCGTCACGCTTTTCTCCACTTATCGCGCGGCGAAGGCGGCGGGCGTGGCCCACCCGCCGGAGACGGGCGAGCTGTTGGAGATCGCGACCGCTCTGGGACGCTTGCTCGCCAACATGGGTGATGCGCCGGTCGTCGCGTGGCTCAAAGATTTCCGCGAAGCGGAAGCGATGAGTGCGCCCGAGATAGAGATTGCGTTTGCGCACATCGCGCCCGCCGTCTACTTACACGAAGCGCCGATCAATAAGCTTTCCGACGAGAAGGTGCGCGCCGCCTTGCGCGCGAATTGGAGAGCGGGCTCAAGCATCGCGCAGGGGCTGGGCGAGATCAGCGGGATTACTGCCGCCGAGGCGGGCAGCGGCGTCGTCGGCCTTCAGGCGGACGCGCAGATTGCGCTGCGCACATTGCTGGACGACGCGGCGATGCCCGCGCAGGCCGTGCCGGACATCCTGCGCGCCTTCGCTGCCTTTAAGCCTGCGGACGCCGCCGAAGTGCTGCGCAAGCGGCTCGACGCTAAAGACATCATCGTGCGCGCCACCGCAGCAGACCTCTTAGGAGAGTTAGGGCCGGATGAAACAAACACGCGCCTTCTCGCTTCGGCTTTGACATCTGCGATGCGAGACGAGCTGAATGATGCTGTGCTCTCTGTACTGGATGCGCTGGCGAAGCAAAAGAGCACGGCCGGTAATGAAGCCATTAAGACTGCGCTCGATTCAACGGATCATCTGGTGCGCCGTCGCGCCGTCGCGCTCCTTCAGGCGAACGGTGCGGGCGATTTTTCTTCGCGGATCGGCAATGCGGCGACGCGCAATACGCTTACGGATTACAAACGAGCGCTCGCGCGTCATAACGGGCGCGTGCGTGCCGTTGTCACGACGGACAAGGGCGCATTTACCATCGAGCTGTTTCCGGATGATGCGCCGCTGACCGTGGATAATTTTGTGCAACTGGCGAAGCGCGGCTACTTCAACAACATAGCGTTTCACAGAGTCGTGCCCAACTTCGTCATACAGGGCGGTGATCCGCGCGGCGATGGTTCGGGTGGCCCCGGCCATCAGATTCGCTGCGAGATCAACGAGGTAGAGTTCGAGCGTGCGGCGGTCGGGATGGCGCTCTCAGGAAAAGACACAGGCGGCTCGCAGTGGTTCGTCACGCACTCGCCGCAGCCGCATCTGGACGGCGGCTACACAGTCTTCGGTCGCGTCACACATGGAATGGACGTGGTCGACACCATTGAGCGCGGCGATCTGATTCGCACCATTACTATTTCCGAGGGAGCGCCGCCGCCAGCCGCACGTCCGGCATCAAAGCCCAGGCAACAATCCTTCGGTAAAGCAAAAAAGAACAAAGGGCAGCAGTGAAGTTGAATCACACAATCGAACAGCTAACGCGGTCATGCGCGCACCATGCGAGGGCTTATGCTCCGGCCCTTCTCGCCGTGCTGATCCTCGCGTGCGCAGCGCTGAACGTCCACGCGCAACAACAGGCGAGCGCGCCTCAGCCTAAGACTGAAAGCATACAGCAGACGGCGCGCACGCAGTACAGGATAAACCTCGCGCTTGATCTGGACGGGCGAACCTTCTCGGGCACGGAGCGCGTGCGCTGGACAAACGATCAGGAGCACCCGGCCTATGTTCTGTACTTTCATCTCTACGCCAACGTGCGCGCTTCCGCTCAGCAACAACAGCGCCCGCCCATTGCGCCGAGCTTGAGCGCGGCGACGACTAGCGCGCAGGGCGGAACAACGACTGCGACGAGCGCGACCGCTGCTCCGGATGAGCCGCGCATAGACATACAGGAAGTAAGCCTTGCGTCCACGGGCACGGCGCTTCCCTTCGCGCTCGACGATCAGGGAACGACCCTGCGCGTCAACCTTCGCGAGCCTGTCCTGGAGGGACGCGCCACAGAGATCGAGATCAAGTTTAAGGGCAGCGTGCCGGAGATCGACCCGGAAGAGACAGGGCTGGTCGTGCATGTCTTGCAGCAGGTCGGCGCGGCGCTTCGCAGCGAGCGCGAAGTCCGCCGCGCGCGTGACCTGAACTTTCGCTGTCGCGGACAGATGCTGCTCGGCACAGCCTATCCTGTGCTGGCCGCCAGAGACGGCGATGACTGGCAACGCAAAGTCGAGCCTAGCATCGGCGACATGGTTTACACGGAAGCCTCCGATTATCACGTCACTGTCAACGCGCCCGGCGATGTGATGTTGTACGCTTCCGGCGAATCGGTTACGCCGACAACACCATCAGCGAGCAATGCTGAAAGCACAGAGAGCGCCATCATCGCGCGCGAGTTCAGGGGAGAGGCGCTACGCGATTTCGCCATCGTCGCCGGAAGGGGCTTGCGTAGTGAAGAGCGAAGAGTAGGCGAGACGCTTGTGCGTTCCGTCTTCGCGCCGGAGCACGAGATAGTCGGGCGTCGCGTCCTTACACAGACCGTCGATGCCCTGCGTGTTTACACTACGCGGTTTGGCCCGCTGCCTTATAAAACGATCAACATCGTGGACACGCCGCTTGTGGCGGGACTTGTCTCGGCAGAGTTCTCGGGCTTGGGCGCGATTGCCAGCGCCTTCTACGTGGATTTCGATTCGCCGCCCGTGCGCAATCTGCCGGAGATCATACGCGAGCAGCGCGCCTCCGTCGAAGACAGTCTGGAATGGACTGTGGCTCATGCTGTGGCGCATCAATGGTGGGGCTCAATCGTCGGCAACGACCCTGCGCGCGACCCCGTCATGGATGAAGCGCTCTCCAACTGGTCTGCTCTGCTTTATTACCGCGATGTTCATAGCGAGGAGCGCGCTCTAGCCGTGATGGAAGATCAGTTGCGCGGCGTCTACAAGGTTTACCGCACGTTCGGCGGCGAGGACATGGCGGCAGACCGCAACGCGCGCGAGTACAGAAACTCTTTTCAGTACGCGGCCATCGTCTCAAGCAAGGGCGCGCTGATGTTCGCAGAACTACGCCGCCTCTTGGGCCATCAAAAATTCTTCGCGGCGCTCAGGAATTATTACAACGCGAACATGTACGAGATTGCGGAGATGGATGATCTAAGGGGAGCGTTCGTGGCCGAAGCGCCGCTGCTGCAAAGACGCGCCGTGACGCGCACCTTCAACCGCTGGCTCTCAGGCAAACGCGGCGACGAGGACATCGCGCCCCCAGACCCGCAACTGGCCGCCGCGCTCGGCCTCAACCCGTCGATGACGAAAAGAGACGAGGGCAATCGATTCGCCCGCCTGGGTAAATTCTTCTGGCAACAGATGACGCGGATTCGCTAAAGACCGCTATCCGTTCACAGGAAAACCATGAAAACTATAACCGCCCTTCTCCTGCTTTTGAGTATTGGTGTCAACGCGAGCGCGCAGACGCCTGCGTCTGACCACCAACAGTTCGTCCGCGTCGAAGCGCCTTTGGTGGCCTTGGCCCACGTGCGCGTGATTGACGGCACGGGAGCGGCAGCAAGGGACGACCAGACTATCGTCATTAGCAATGGTAAGATTCAATCGGTTGGCCCAAGCGCGAATGCGAATCTCCCACGGAACATTCTGACCCTCGATCTTCAAGGCTACACGGTTCTGCCGGGGCTCGTCGGTATGCACAACCACCTGTTCTTTCCTCAAGGTGGAACGCCGGCGATCTACTCTGACATGGGTAACAGCTTCCCGCGCCTCTATCTGGCGCTAGGGGTCACGACGATTCGCACGACGGGTAGCGTCGCGCCCTTCACTGACCTTGAGATCAAGCGGCTGATTGACACTGGCCGCATGATTGGCCCAAAGATGCACATCACTGCTCCTTACCTGGAAGGACGCGGCGCATTCACGCCCGTCATGCACGAGCTGACAGGGCCGGAAGACGCGCGGCGGATGGTCAACTTCTGGGCCGAAGAAGGCGCGACCTCATTCAAGGCGTATATGAACATCACGCGCGCGGAACTCAGCGCCGCCGTCGAAGAAGCTCATAAGCGCGGTCTGAAAGTGACAGGCCACCTCTGCTCGATAGGCTTTCGCGAAGCGGCAGAGATCGGCATTGATAATCTGGAACATGGATTGTTAGTAGACTCGGAATTTGTGCCCGACAAAAAACCGGATGTGTGTCCGCCAGGGAGCGCCGTCAGCGCCAGCCTGCGTCAACTGGATTTGAATAGCGCCGCCGCGCAGGAGACGATACGCACGCTGGTGGCGAAGAATGTGGCGCTCACCTCCACGCTTCCCGTCTTTGAAGCAGCAGGTGCGCCCCTTACACAAAGCGGGATCGGGGCGGCCAGCGCGCTGCTGAATCCGAGAGTGCTCAGTGTGATGTCAACGGACGCGCGCGTGCGCTATCTGACGGCGCGGGCGCGCGTCTCTTCTGAGTCGGATTACATCACGCTGCTGCGCAAGGCGATGGAATTTGAGCGTCGGTTTGTTCGGGCCGGTGGGCTGCTCATCGCCGGGCTAGACCCGACGGGCAACGGCGGCGTAGTGGCAGGCTTCGGCGACCTGCGCGAAGTTGAGCTGCTGGTCGAAGCAGGGTTTACACCTTTGGAAGCGATCAAGATAGCGAGCTTTAACGGAGCTAAGTTCCTCGGCGAAGACGCGCGCATAGGCTCCATCGCCGCAGGGAAACAGGCAGACCTGATGGTGGTCAAAGGAAATCCGGCGGCGAATATCAGCGACATCGAGCGGGTCGAGATCGTCTTTAAGGACGGAATCGGCTACGACTCAGAGAAACTGATCCAGTCTGTGCAAGGATTGGTGGGAATCCGTTGACTTCCGTCCCCGTTGGTTTCCGAGAGTTAGACGTAGTCTTACTCGATAGCAACTCTTTGATCTTCCGCGCTGCGGGCAACTCAAATTACTTGCCCCAGACGCCGATCCGTTTCTGCACAAGTTTTTCGACTTCGAGCGGGACGCCTTCGGCCTTCGCCCGACGAATAAAGTCGCTGTCGATATTGAAAATCCGCAGCTTGACAAGGTCTTCGACGGACAGGTTCGCCAACCCTTCGTTGCGGGCTTCATTGATAAATTCCGGCGTCACTTTAAAAATCCGCATCTTGACGAGGCTCTCAAAAGATTCCTTATCGAAACCCATCTGAGTTACCTCCCTGACAAAATCTGCGTCGATCTTAAAGATACGCGCTTTGACTAACTCTTCCATCCCGAGATTCGGAAAACCGCTCGCTTTCATTTCGCGCATAAACTTTGCGTCGACATTGAAAATCGCCGCTTTGAAAAGATCGTCCACGGTGAGCTTGCCGAAGTTAGCCGAGAGCAGATCGTCCGCCAGAGCCGTCGTGATGTTCAGGGTCGTCGCCGCGAAAAGTCTCTGTTCGGAATCGTGCCCGTTACGCGACGTTGAAGAGCTTTCTTCAAAATCAAAGCCACGGGTTTTCATCGCCGACACAAAACTCTGATTCGCCATGAAACGAAATGTGCCAGAGCCCCTGCCGTTTTGAAAACTGCCTTCGCAGTCAATCGTTCCCGCTTCGCGCGCGAGGCTGAATCTGACAGGCCCACCGCGCAACGCCTGCTCGCGCGTCAAACCTTGCAGTTGGGCGTAATCGTAGGTCGAGCTCATCTGATTATGATCGCCCCGTCCGGTGCGGCGCTCAAAGGACAGGTAGATTTTATCTGTCTTGTCCGTCTTGTCGGCTTCGACGGAGGCTTTCCACTCGCCCGTCAGCACATTTTGCGCAAGGGCGCTGTAAGCACCGGCGATCAGAAGGATAAAAGCGAGGCTAAAAAGAGACCACGTCAAAATTCGCAAGGTTTTGAGCATAAACGTTTTGAGCATAAAATCGGCTCCTCGAAAGAGATTTACCGTCGCGTTACACAAGAGGAACACCGCAGAGCAGAAGTTTGTGGCAGAAAAATTTCGCTCAGGTCAGGCAGGACTGAGGCTTGTGGTGGAGAGGCCAGCTTTCAGAGATTCCTGAAAGTCCCGGCCTAAGGTGTGATCTTTAGGACGCGCGCCCGTCAAACTATAAAATTTGATTGAGTCTTACAAGACAGGCAGTAAGTATGCCTGTCTTGCAATGCCATGTGAGGGAGTTCTGAATTGAGGCGGTAGCGTCTTTAACGCCTGCGCTTCTTCGCGGCGGCCTTTTTGCTCACGCGCTTTTCTTCTCGGGCGGATACTTTCGCAGCGGGCTTTGTTTCCTTAGTTTCCCGCAGAGCTTTGACCGCAGATGTCCTGCCGAGTGATTCACTGATCAGCGACTCGCTCGGTCGTGCGCCGTCGACGAAGGCGAAGACATGGAAGTGGTCGCGGTTCTCGCGCAGGACCTCTATGCGGCCTTCGTCCTCAAGACGTGCCAGATAATTCATCAGAGCTGATTGCTCTTCCGCCGTCATGTACTTGTAGTTGATGTCAAACGCCAGTCCAGTCGAATGCGGAGGCGTCTCTATCAACGTGGCATTCGGATTTACTTTGCTCAGCATGTGCTGGTATTCGTCCGGGCGCACCAGCGAAGTGACGGGCAGCGGTCTGTCAAACTGCTGATGATATGCGCCGGCAATCTCTTCCAGCACTTTGAGAGCCTCCGGGCGCAGGAAGCTGAGCATACGCACCTTCATCTCCTGACGAGAGCGTGCGTTATTTAAATCATACGTGCGGCCTTTGAAATCCGCCGCCAGATTAGCAAGCGCTTCGTAATCGGAGACCAACCGCGCGCGACTTTCCTCATTGCCGTAATAGGCGTCCAGTAATTCTTTATTCTCCCGCCCCGCCTCTATAGCCTTCTCCTTCGCGTTGACTTGAGATTGAAGCTTTGTGCGCCGCGCACGCTCCTTCTTGCCAACCGTCTTGAGTTCCTGTCTCAGGGCAGAGATGTCTTGCTCCAAATTGGCGCTTGTTTCCGTTATCCGATCATACTCGCGCTTCAACTCGGCTTCGTTGTACAGGGTGATTCTTTTTCGACTGTTCGTATCGTAGTAAGTAAAAGGCTCTTTGTCCGCGCTGCCACCGACGCCGAACAGCACGTAGTTGTCGCTGACGAGCTTGAGTTCCACCAGTTCGCCCTGACGAATCTGTTTCGAGAGATCGACGAAATCATGCGGGGTCGCAAACTTGTGCTCGCGCCACTCCGCGACCTGTATAGCCAGAAAGCGCCGTGTGTCGCTGTAATGGGCGAGTTCGCGTGGAACATCCGCCGTGGCCTGTTTGCCCATCGGCTCACCGCGATCTTCCTTGACCTTTTGCACGGCAAGCTTCCAAGCATCAATCTCAGCCGCCTCGGCCATCGTCGCCATCAGGATCAACGGCTGATAGCCCCGCATCCCGCGACGCTTAATCAGAGGCAGGACAAAGAACGCGACCAGGACTATGCACGCCAGCAGCAGCGCGACCAGAGTTGACCTGTCAGTTTTTCTCTCTTTCAGCATCAATGATGTCCCACGATAAAGACCGGCAGTAAAGAAAAGAGCCTGAACGGGGCGGATACCGGAATTGCCATCCGGCCTCGTCAAGCAGTGGACATCTATGATGATAATTTGTGTGAAAAAGTACGCTGAACTTACGACAAAATATTGCCTCCGAGCCCTTTCGCGCCTCTTTTATCTGCTTTGAAATGAGAGACGGGAGAGCAGTTTGAAAGAACGATTCTGGAACGATTTTTCCCCTCTTAAACTGTATCGTTCTCGTGCCTGCTCTCCTTCAAGATGACCGCTTCGCTCAGATGATTTTATAGTAGTTGGCTGCGACTCATAGTCAGTACCGCCAAAGGTCTCGGGCGGGTACTCAGTGTTGAATACCCGCCCGAGACCTTTGGCGGTACTGACCAGATGCTTTGCCCGCCTTACTCGTTCCGCAGCGCGATTAGAGGATCGATCTTGGTCGCACGGCGCGCGGGGATAAAGCATGCGGCGACGGCGACACCCGTCAATATCAGCGGAATGATGACGTAGGTTAGGGGATCAAGCGCGCTCACGCCGAAGAGCAATTGTGAGAGCAGGCGTGTCGCGAGGAAAGATAAGCCCAGACCGACTACCACTCCGATAAGCGCGAGTTTTAGTCCCTGCCCGACCACTATACGGAAAACGTCGCGGCGCTGCGCGCCCA
The DNA here is from genome assembly GCA_035537255.1 of Pyrinomonadaceae bacterium. Taxonomy (GTDB): domain Bacteria; phylum Acidobacteriota; class Blastocatellia; order Pyrinomonadales; family Pyrinomonadaceae; genus DASQYE01. The sequence continues at coordinate 14,138 of DATLMN010000070.1, forward strand.
GGGCCATACGTATCCCAATCTCGTGCGTGCGCTGGGCCACCATGTAGCTCATCACACCGTAGATGCCGACGGAGGCGAGTGCTAGCGCCACGGCGGCGAACAGTCCCAACAGCAGAGTATAAAAGCGCGGCTGCGAGATAGAGTTTTCAAACTGCTGCGTCAAAGTCCTGTTGCCAACGGGCTGATCCGGGTCTATGGCCTGCACCTCGCGGCGAATGGGCTGGGCCAGGCTAGTGGGATCGCCCTTGGTGCGCGCGAGCACGTACATAAAGGTGGTCGGGCTCTCAAGATAGTGCGTAAAGATTTCGGGGCTCGTGTCGCCCGTCAGGTTGAACTGCTTGGCATCGCCGACCACGCCCACAATCTCGTAAGGAGTATTGCCGCCGCGCAGGTACAGACGTTGGCCCAAGGCTTCCTCCCCGTTGAAGATGCGGCGCGCTAAGGTCTCGTTGATCAGAACAGTCTTCGGCGCTTTATCGTCATCGCGCTCCATAAACATTCGCCCTCGACGCAAAGGAATGCTCATCGTTTGAAAATATTCTGCGCCGACCGTGTTGATGACAGCCGTCAGTTCCTGCCCCTGCGGTTGAGGCGGGCGACCGGCCACGGCATAAGCCTGTAGGCGACTGTTGCCCTGAAGCGGCAGCGCCGTGATGCCTCCGACGGCTTCGACGCCCGGCAACGCGCGGACTCTTTCAAACAGCTCTTTGAAAAATGCCGTGCCGCGATTTCCTTCAGCATATTTTTGCGGCGGCAGAACCAGTTGCGAGTTGACGAGCACGCCTTCTGCCCTGAAGCCCGGGTCTATATTTCTCATCGCGACGAAGCTGCGTATGAGAAGACCTGCACCGATCAGCAAGACAAGTGAGAGGACAACTTCTGTGACTACTAGGACGCTGCGAAAGCGGCTCTGGCCCTTTCCGCCCGTCGAGCCGCGACTGCTGTCCTTGAGAATCTCGTTCAAGTCCGTGTGCGTCGTCTGCCATGCGGGCATCAGCCCGAAGATCAGCCCCGTCACGATGGAGATCAAAAACGTGAAGCCAAGCACGGTCGGATCAATGCCTATCTCTTCAACGCGCGGAGTAAAGGGCGGGAGATAGGCGACCAGAACTTTGACGCCGAGGATGGCTAGCAGCACGCCGCAAGCTCCGCCGATCAACCCGAGCAGCACGCTCTCCGTGAGCAGTTGACGGAG
>DATLMN010000071.1:0-10446 GCA_035537255.1 Pyrinomonadaceae bacterium
GCGCGGCCAAGGCGCGCACGCGCGAGGAACTCGAAAAAGCGTTGGCACAGGCGATACTGCTCATTTCAAAAGCGGACGTTCGCGGCTGGTTCAAGCATTGCGGTTACGAGGTCGCATCCGTATGAATGCCGCTGTAGGACTGGCGCGGTACTTGTCGGCGTTGACAATGCTAAACAGTATTGCGGAGACATAAACCCATGCAATAGGGCCATTGTTAAAGTGTTCGTGCTCATACTACACCTCACTTGTTAAGTTTGGTCTAATTATCGGCCCGCCGCTTGTCTCTGTCAATCTTTTCAAAACCGACTTGCTCAATCCGACCCACTACCTAAATCTTTTTGAGGCAAGATCAATCTTTTTGGGGCAAGACGGGTTATTGAGGCAAAGCCCTGCTCGTCTGTCAAGATGACTCGTCGTGCCGTCTCAAGTTGACCGGATCGGTCGCGCTCGACACATAGCCTTTCTCCCAAATACTGCTTAAAGCCCAGCAAAATTGCTCTTCCGGTGGTTGGCCGGAACTCGGCACATGCCTTGCACTATGGGCAAATGCGCGCGTGACGCGCAGGTGGAAGAAGGGTTCTTGCCGGTCGCCTAGAGGAGACCAATCGAAGCTAGAGAGTTTTCTTCGGAAGCTGTCGGGAATATGAAGGAGAATCGCAGTTGTTAGATCGTGCGACAATGACAGAGAGCGGCGCAACAATCGCTGCCAGACAGGTTTCCGGAACAATGCTTCCGGCCCTGCGGCTGGGCGATGAACAGGAGCGTGAAGTCCTGGCCTTCCTCGCAGAGCGCCCCGTTCATACTGTCATCATGGCCGGTTTTATACGCGATAACGGATTGGTGAGCCCGCTTAATCGCGGCACCTTCTACGGCTATCGAGATCATACTGGCCGCCTGAGGGGCGTCGCACTGATCGGACATGCGACGCTGATTGAAGCGCGAATTGATGCCGCGCTCGCGGCCTTCGCGCGCGTCGCCCAAGCATCTCCCGTGGCGCACATGATGATGGGCGAGCAGGAAGAGATCAAACAGTTCTGGACCTATTATTCAGAGAACAGGCAGCGCCCGCGCCTGATGTGCCGCGAGCTGCTGTTAGAGCAGCGCACGCCCATAGAGGTTCGCACGCCCGTCAAGGGTCTGCGCCTCGCGACAAAAGAAGACCTCAAGCTTGTTATCCCTACACATGCGCGTATGGCTTTTGAAGAGACGCGCGTCAACCCTTTGGAGACAGACCCTAAGGGATTTCGCCTGCGTTGCGAGCGTCGCGTCGAAAGAGGCAGGACATGGGTCTGGACAGAGAATGATCGGCTGTTCTTTAAAGCAGACGTGGTCGCGGAGACGCCTGAAGCCACTTATCTTGAGGGCATCTACGTCAATCCTGAAGAGCGTTTCAAAGGTTACGGGCTACGCTGCGTCTCGCAACTAACGCGCACGCTGCTGGAACGTAATACTTCCGTGTGCCTGCTCGTCAATGAACAAAATCGCCGCGCGCAGTCTCTGTATAAAAAGGTCGGTTTTCGTCTGCGCGGTTGCTACGACAGTATTTTCTCGCAACGATAAGACCGTTGAGGAAAACGGTTTTGATATTTCGATCATCGCCCCGCTCTAGCTGCTTAGCCTCATGAAGCTCTAACGAAGAGCTTCAATGCCGGACGAGGTTAAAAAAAGTCGGATGAGTATTCAACAGCAAAATCAGATGAGCTATCACGATGTGTCGGCGCGGCCCTTCTTCCCCGCTGGCGCGTCCGGTGGTAACAGTGGCAAGAGCAGTGCCGCAACGTGCGCCTCTACTGATTCCCCGGCGGTGACGACTCTTCAGATGCAGCTCCACGCACTGCTCGCAGATGTTGACGAGCAGATGTTGCGTGCTCTGATGTTGCGCATCTTCGGCGACCTGGCGCGGCTTCTGGATTACCTGCGCATGGCCGAGACGGCGCTTGAACAGGAATGCTCGCCGCTGGAAAATCTGGCCTTCTTTACGCTGATCCACGACGAGGCGCTATCGTTGCGCGATTTTATAGAGCAGCGAGTGCTCGGCGACGCTTGTATCAACGCTGACCTGCGCGATGCGCTCGACGGCATCAGCTTTGCGATGACGCACGAATTGCGCCGCGTCTATGAACAGGAGTTAAGCGGAGTCAGCGCGACCGAATCAGATAGGACGGTGCGTGGCCGTATTACTCATGCGCGCGGGCTGCTCAGCAACTGTTTTCAACAATCGCTGATCGCGCTCGTGCAGGTCTTCGACCCGGCGTTGACAGGCGTGCAGCTCTTTAACGATCTTCCGACTCGCGTCGAGCAATCCATCATCCTCAGAAAAGATTTGTGGACGCTCGTGCAGCTTGCGCGCCGCGCGGAGGCCGGTGGCGATCTCGAATCGACCATCTCTTTTATCCAGTATCTTGAGACCTTTCGCCACGGCAGTATGCATTTTCTGATGTACAGGGACTGGCAGGTCTACGAGCGTTTCGTTGACGAGGTGATGGAGACGGGCAGCGTCTCGGAGCTTGCTCCCGTGCTTGATCGTTTCGCCTGCTATCTGGAAACCCTCTTCGGTCAGGTGCGTATGCGCGCCGTGCTCGCCAATCATCCGTTCGACTGCGCGGAGTCAACCAACTAAATATTCGGACGGGCCTCTCCCTTTAAGGCTTCGCTCATCCGACAAAAGAGTCAGGGCTTGTTGCGACCATCTGGTGCAAAAGGCCCTGACTCTTTCGCTTAATAGTCGATAGAGGCTGCGCGCTTCTACGGCGTTGATTGCCTACCGCACGCTTCAGAAGTTAAGCTATCCGGTACAGAGAGAGAAAATTACTCCGGTCCTTTAAAGCCCTTCCGAGTTGCAAGGTGAGCGATGATGAATAATGCGAAAAGGCGCGCGCTGGTGATCGTCGATGTCCAGAACGATTTTTGTCCGGGCGGCGCTCTGGCCGTACAGCACGGCGACGAAGTTGTCGCGCCGCTCAACCGTTTGGCCAAAGAATTTCTTCAGCGCGGCGACCTGGTCTTTAAGAGTCGCGATTGGCATCCGGCTAAGACTAAACATTTTGCCGCGTACGGCGGCACTTGGCCCGTTCACTGTGTTCAGGAAACGCACGGCGCTGATTTTCACCCGGACTTGATAAATGACCCGCGCATCATCGTCATCTCAAAGGGCACTGGCGATGAAGATACATATTCCGCATTCGGCGGCACAGACCTCGCTTCGCAGCTTCGCGCGCACGGCGTCGAAGAAATCTGGGTCGGCGGTCTCGCCACGGACTATTGCGTCAAGCACACAGTCCTGGACGCTCTGCGCGAAGGCTTTCAGGTCAAGGCCATCAGTGATGCGATGCGCGCGGTCGAGCGCGAGCAGGGCAACGGAGCGCGCGCCATCGAAGAGATGCTTCGCAGTGGAGCAGAAATCGTATAAATCCTGATGCCAGCAGTCGCAGGTGGCGGCTGATTAAGTCAGCGGGAATTCATTTCGCCGTAAGAGAGAGGCCGCCGCAAACTTCCACGCTCACGACGGCCTCTCTTTACGCTCGGAACCTATTTTTCTGTAGCTGAGCCCTTCCCGTTGCCGTGTAACTCCTCAAAGTGCGTGCGGTCAACCGGGAGGTTCGGCATCTTGAGCAAAGACGCATCGGGTTCACCGAAGGTCAGGCTCAAGGGCTCAAGAACAGTTACTGTTTCACTCCCGGCATGTCTCACCATCTTGATGATGTCACCGCCGAGTGAAGGCGCACGATAAAGTTCCATTACATTATTATGGTCGCCGGTTTTCAGAACGGCGGCTGCTTGCCCCAGGACTGTTTCCGTGCGGACATAATTTGGTGACTTCTGCAATTTCTCCAGGCTCATCATCGGGGTCGGCGCATCATAGTCTGAGAGAAAGTTCAGCTTGGAGCCAACTTTGGCATACACGCCGCGCCCGGTTAAAGCAAACGTCTCATCGTTTCTGCCGTCTGCGTACAAGCGTATGCTGTACCAATTACCATTGGCCGAGGCATAACGCGTTTCCGTATAGACGGGAGTTCCTTTGCCGGAGGCGTCGTATTCCGTCGCTTGCAACACAACCGTGTACGCAGTTTTCTTGTTCTGCATCGAGCGTGTGAAGTTCATCCGTGTCACCACGCCTAGAACGACAGCGCCGATCAAAATGACGAGCACTAAATTCACCTTTTTCATCTTTTCATCCTCTTCTCCTACGGCAGCGTCTGCTGACCAGTTAATTCTCTCAACCGTCGCGTCTGACGAGGTTCAATCATCGGCGCAGCCGGCTACAGCGAGTTGTATCCGGGGCATTGCCCGCCGCAAATCGTCGAGTAGCCCTCCATATACTGGTTGTTGATGCAAGTGCCACCTTCCTGATAGCAACAGTTGGTGTACTTGAATCCAAACTCGTCCGAGCAGCCGCATCCCCTGGTACACATCCACCACTCCACGCGATAGCTGCATCTGGTTTGCGTACGTGTGCAGACGAAGGTTTGTCCGAGCGCCGGGGACGCGAAAAAACCGGCTGCGTAGCCGATAACTACGAGCAGAAGAATAAAGATTCTGTTTTTCAAGAGGGATTGTAAGTTCATGACTCCGTCTCCAAAGTGGGTTAGAGAAAGTCTGAGTTTGACAGGAGCGGAACTCTTCACGAGAGCGGCTCCCGTCAACACCTTATACTCTTGCCGATCAGAAGAAGTCAACCATATTTTCGGCTTAAATTGTCGTGCCTTTTGAGCCGTAAATCATCCTCGCCGTTCTGAAATTTTAATCGCAGTTTGATTTGAGAGTTTCGCTGCCGTGCTATGATCTATTCCCGATGAGCACGCTAAATATTGACCGCTATCACGCCGCGATGGGCGATGCGTCCTTTAAGAATGAGACGCGCCTGCACGACAAACCATTGAGCGAGGCGCTTGCGACCTTTTACGTGACCCAGCGCAAACTGGCCTTCGCTCCGTGCCTGGGACACGAGCGGCTTGTGCGGCTGCTGATAGACAATCAGGTTGATCGCCCGCGCCTGCGTTTTCTGGAACAGGATCGCGGCGGCCTCAAACTTTTCGCACGCGCCATAGAGGATGCGCATTCGGTCGGCGCAGTGCGCGCGGTTCGTCCCGGCACAATCGTCTTCGCCAATCAACCCTTCGCAGACATCACGGGTCATTTCGCTTTAACGCAGGCGCAGGAGATCAAGTTCGAGCACGCCTTTGATATGCCTATGACGACCGCCAGCCTCGCGATGCAGTTTCGCATGGCGGCGGGCGAGCGCTGGCTCTCGGACTTTTCTCTGCGGCGCGACGGCGATGTGGAACGCGCCGTCGAAGTCGCGACCTACGCCTTTATCGGCGGCTTCAACGACACGTCGAATATGGAGGCCGCGCATCGTCTGGACATTCCGGCGGTCGGGACATTGGCCCACTACTGGCAACAGGCTTTTCTGGAATATATGTACGAGCCGGAGATAGAGCCGCGCACAGGTGGGCCCAAGCATTTCGAGCAGGTCGCGTTCGAGCGCTGGCTCGACGCTAACCCGAACGGCACGACGCTGCTCCTCGATACCGTGGATGTTTTTATGGGCGCAGCTCACGCCGCGATGGCCGCCACTTCGAGCGAGAGCCGCCGTCGCGCCTTTAAAGGCTTTCGCGTGGACTCCGGCGATCTGGCGAAACTCGGCGCGTGGTGTCTGCGTTTCTTTGAAGCGAACGGACTTCATGGACTGATGCCGATTCTGACCGGCGACCTGGATGTCGAGAAGGTGCGCCGTATCGTCGTGGAGTTCCCTGAGGCCGCCGGATTCGGGATCGGCACGAAGCTGTCAAGCGAGGTCAAACAAATAGCGGGCGTGATCTTCAAGCAGTGTTTGATCGAGGGGCGACCGACATTGAAAGCTTCTAACACGCCTGAGAAATCCACGCTGCCCGGTCGCCTGCAAATCTTTCGCGGGATAGACGAGCGTGGCAATTACGTGGCGGATTGTACGGGGCTTGACGAAGAGGAGATAGAAATTCCCGGCGCGCACAGGACTGAGCGATTGCTTTTACCATTCTGGGAAAACGGCTATTACGAGATGATTCCCTCTATCGAAAAACAGAAGGACTTCGTCGAAGATCAGCGCTCGCGCTTTGCAGACATCTTTAATTATCCCTGTACCTTGAGCGACCGCTTAAGCCGCCTGCGCCTAGAGCTGACGGAGGCTATGCGCGAGGATCGCTCCGGCTGGCAAAATGTTTTGAAGCTGCCGCCGGAGCTTCGCGGAGAATTCGAGCGTAATAATTCCGAATAAATATTGCCGCCAGCGTCGTTGTCATCTTAAAATCCGCACAGGCTTTGCGATGAGTATCCTTTCAGCCCAGAGACAGATTGCGCCGTCCTTTCCTCCAACCATTCGGCTGGGCGCACATCTCTCTGTCACGCTGCTCTCATTCGTGCTCGCATCGTGCGCTTTCTCCTTCGCTTGTCCAGCGCAAACTTCCTCCGAGACAAAGCCTCAAGCGATGCTGCGAGCGGAAGACATCAATAACGACAATGCTACCTCGCGGCAAGGCTCGGACGAGGTGGACATTCCGGCCCTGGTGCGTGAGAGTGATTTCAACGGGGCGACGAGCCACGAACGCCTGCTGGATTACACCTACACACAGAAGAGAACGCGGCGCAAGCTGGACACGCACAGCAAGGTGAAGGACGAGGACATAAGTATCTTTGAAGCGTACCCTGTCATGGGCATGCACGTGCTGATCAGGGTCAGTAAAAACGGCTCGCCTGTTTCCGAAGCCAAGATGTTGGAGGCGCGCAAGCGCGCGGGCGAGGATTTGACCAGAGCAGAGACTGCGGCCACAGACCAGCGGACGGCTGTCTCCAAGGCCGCAGCGGGCAGTAATCTTAAACGACATCTGAGCGTCGGGATGATGGTCGGCTCTTCCGGCAAAAAGTCCGTCTCTATCTTCTGGGACCTGTCGGATTTTTTACGTCTGTGTGAGTTCAGCGCGCCGCGCCGCGACACTCTGAATAACCGTGAAACGATAGTGCTGGATTTTCGCGCGCGCTCCGGTCTAAATTTCCCCAAGAGCAAATCTTTTATCGCACGGCTGGTCGGCCGCCTCTGGATTGACAAGTTGGATCATGTGGTCGTGCGGCTGGAAGGCTGGATTCCATCCACTGCTCCGCTCGATAACAGTAAAGGACTGGCGGCAGCGTCGCCGTCCAAGTCTGCGATTGTTTACGAGCAGGCGCGGCTGCCGACGGGCGATTGGTTTCCGCATTACGTGCGCATGAACTCCGGCGGCGATCAGACCCTTTTCAACGGGCTGAACTGGGACATCTCCTTCGAGTTCAGCGACTACAAACGTTTCAACACCGACATCAAACAGGTCGAGATCGAGCCCCCCAAACAGAAGTGAAGGGATGAGGGCGGAGGGATGAGGGATGAATAAGAAAACTATTCAAGTGGAATCAGCATTCCTTTCATCCCTCATCCCTCCGCCCTCATCCCTTCTCTCGCATCCCTCCGCCCTTATCCCTTCATCGTCCGGGCTTGATCGTGTATAATTTCGCCTGTCTCCATCAAATTTAGCTCAAATCACTCAGGAGAATATACGAAATGAAACCATTGATTCTCGTGACGCTCCTGTTGTGTTTGCCTTTTGCGGTCTTTGCGCAGCGCAGCACGTCCGGCGACTCGCGCACGAAGGCAGACCAGCAGCCAGCAGAGCGTTCGCATCCCAATCAGCAGACGCAGCGCAAGCTGTTTCCGTATGATTACAAAATTGACGATCTGCCGAACGGCCTGCGTCTCATCACCATCCCAACAGATTATCCCAACCTCGTCGCCCTCTACATCGTCGTCTCGACGGGCTCGCGCAATGAGGTCGAGCCGGGCAAGAGCGGTTTCGCTCATCTCTTCGAGCATCTGATGTTTCGCGGCAGCGAGAACTACACGGCGGCCCAGCGCGACGAGATTTTGAAACGCGCGGGCGCGTCCTCGAACGCCTACACCACGGATGACCGCACGGTCTATCACGAAGTCTTCGCCAAGGAAGACCTACCCGAGATCATGAAGCTTGAGGCCGACCGCTTTCAACGTCTCAAGTACGAAGAGGCTGCCTATAAGACTGAGACGCGCGCCGTGCTCGGCGAATACAACAAGAACAGCGCCAGCCCCGGCTCTAAGCTCTACGAGAAGCTGCGCGAGACGGCCTTTGGCACGCACACCTACACGCATACGACGATGGGCTTTATCAAAGACATTGAAGACATGCCCAACCAGTATCAATACAGCCTGGAGTTCTACAAGCGCTACTATCGGCCGGAGTACACGACCATCGTGCTCGTCGGCGACGTGACGCATGAACAGGCGCTCTCGCTCACGAAGCAGCATTTCGGCTCGTGGCAGCGCGGCAACTACGTCCCGCAGATTCCCAAAGAGCCTGATCAAACAGCCCCGCGCACGGCGCACGTCGATTGGACCTCGCCGACGCTTCCATACATCGTCGTAGGATTTCGCGGCCCGGCTTATTCCGACACGGCGAAGGACAAGGCTGCTCTTGACCTGCTCGCGCAGATAGCCTTTGGCGATAACTCCGATCTTTATCAAAAGCTCGTGCTCAAAGAGCAGAAGGTAGACTTTATCGGGCCGAACTTCGATGATCAGGTAGACCCTGAGCTGTTCAGCATCTTCAGCCGCATCAAGGATCAGAAGGATGTCGATTACGTCCGCGATCAGATTCTGGCGACCTTCGAGCGCTACAAGAAAGAGGCTATTCCGCAGGCCAAGCTGGATGCGACGCGCTCGCGTCTGCGCTACAGCGCCGCGCTCGCCTTAAACAGTTCTGAAGCGATTGCCAGCGGCATCGCTCCATACATTGCGCTCAAGCGCACGCCGGACACGATCAATAAGCTGTTCGCGCTCTACGACCAGGTTACGCCCGAAGACATACGCGCGGCCGCACAGCGCTATTTCGTAGACAATCGCCGCACCATCGTCACGCTCTCGACGAAGGCGGACACCACTGCAAGCAAAGGGGGCGAAGAATAATGTTACGTTCTTTCACCATTTCACTGATGATCATTTCCGTTTCGCTTTCAGCATTGGCGCTTCCCTTGAAGACCAATGCCACGACAGCGCCAGCCAAGATGGCTACGGTGCTTCAACCCAACCGCTCGCCGCTCGTCACCTTCCGCATACTCTTTATGACGGGCTCTGCTTCTGACCCGAAGGGTAAAGAGGGCGTGGCGGCACTGACCGCAGCGCTGCTCTCACAGGGCGGCTCGCGCGCGATGTCCTACGATCAAATCACGGAAGCTTTTTACCCTATGGCGACCTCCTTCAACTGGCAGATTGACAAAGAGATGACTGTCTTTACCGGGACGACGCACATAGACAATCTCTCCAAGTATTACGGGATCATCAGCCAGATGCTGCTCGACCCTGGCTTTCGCGAAGACGACTTTTCGCGTCTCAAAACCGACGCGATCAATTTCCTGAAGGTCTCTTTGCGCGAGGGCAACGACGAGGAGCTGGGCAAGGAGTATCTCTACAACATCATCTACAAGGGACACCCTTACGGACATCACAACGTCGGAAGCCTCAGCGCGCTTCAGGGGTTGACGCTTGATGACGTGCGCGACTTCTACAAAAAGAATTACACGCAGGCCAATATGGTCCTGGGGCTGGCGGGCGGCTATCCTGCGGATTTTCCGAAGAAGGTCGAGGCCGATTTCGCTAAGCTTCCGGCTGGCGCTGCTTCGACTATGAAGTTCGCTGCGCCGACCGTAGCGCCCGGCACGCGCATAGAGATCATCAAGCGCGACACGCGCTCGACGGCCATCTCGCTCGGCTTTCCGATCAACGTTCGTCGCGGTGATAAGGACTGGGCGGCGCTCGCCGTCGTGGCCTCTTACCTGGGCCAACATCGCTCGTCGAACAGTTATCTGTACGGGCGGCTGCGCGAGGCGCGCGGTCTCAACTACGGCGACTACGCTTACATAGAGTATTTCCCGCGCGGGATGTTCCAGTTCCAGCCAGACCCTAACCTCGGTCGCCAGCAGCAGATTTTCCAAATCTGGATTCGACCCGTCGAGCCCATGAACGCAATGTTCGCGCTGCGTGCGACGCTCTTCGAGTACGACAAGCTGGTGAAAGACGGGATGACGGCGGAGACGTTTGAAGCGACGCGCGAGTTTCTGAAGAAGTACACCAACATCCTGACACAGACGCAGGACACGCAGCTTGGCTATGCGCTAGACAGTCGCTATTACGGCATCTCGGATTTTAATTCGTATATGCGCGAGCAACTGGCGAAGTTGACCCTGGCGGATGTCAACAACGCGATCAAGAAGTATCTGGCATCAGACAGGATGCAGATCGTCCTTATCACGAAGGATGCGGAAGCGTTGCGTGATGCTATCGTGAACGGCAAGCCGACGCCGATCACCTACGTTTCTCCGAAACCGAAGGAGATCACCGACGAAGACAAG
>DATLMN010000072.1:0-30554 GCA_035537255.1 Pyrinomonadaceae bacterium
CGCAATCCGCAATGGACGCCCTTTATGGACATGGGCGATCACGTCATCGTGATTAATGCCAGCAAGGCTGTCTTTAAAGGCTCGAAGGCGGAACAGAAGGTTTATCGCCACCATACACTGTATCCCGGTGGATTACGTGAGGTCTCCGTCAAGGATCAATTCAGTAAGCATCCCGAGCGGATTATCGAGCTGGCCGTCAGAGGCATGTTGCCGAAGACGAAGCTCGGCAAGGCGATGGGCAAAAAGTTAAAGGTTTACCGGGACGCCGATCACCCGCACGCCGCCCAACAACCCCAACCCCTCACGATCAACACTGTAACCGCTGAAGGATAGAATCAAAGAAAGATTGTAGAGGATAGGAAAAGCTGTGGCTGAAACACAATACTACGGAACGGGACGGCGCAAAACTTCGACGGCGCGCGTTTATTTGCGACCGGGCGCGGGCGAAGTCAAGATCAATCGCAAGTCGTTCGAGCAGTACTTCCCTAACGAGACGCTGCGCATGATTATTCGCCAGCCGCTGCAGTTGACCGAGACGATCGGCAAGTTCGACATCCTCGTCAACGTCGTGGGCGGCGGCCCGGCGGGACAGGCCGGAGCAATCCGCCACGGCATCACGCGCGCGCTGATGGAATTCAACACGGATCTGCGCCCGACTTTGAAGCACGCGGGACTCGTGACGCGCGACCCGCGCATCAAGGAGCGCAAGAAATACGGGCAGAAGGGCGCACGCAAGCGCTTCCAGTTCTCGAAACGATAGTCCGATTTTGGATTGCAGATTTTGGATTTTAGATTGAAAGACAAGCTGTAACTCTCCTTCAATCTGTTCGCTAATCCAAAATCGGCAATCCAAAATCCAAAATTGACAAAGTCCATTGTCGCAAGCCTTGATTGGTTGTTTCCCCGATTGAGGGAGATCACAGCGGAAGGTTGCGGCGAGTACATTAAACCAACACTTGAAGAAGGAGATTCTCTTTTGGCTTCGGTTACGATGAAAGAATTGCTGGAGGCCGGTGTGCACTTCGGCCACCAGGTACGGCGCTGGAATCCGAAAATGAAGGAATACATTTTCGGCGAGCGCAACGGCATTTACATTATTGATCTGCAAAAGACGCAGCGCATGTTCCGCGACGCCATCCAGTTTATGACCAATCTGGTCGGCGAAGATCGCGGCAAGACTGTGCTCTTTGTCGGCACCAAGCGACAGGCGCAGGACGCCATCCGCGAAGAGGCCGAGCGCGCTGGCATGTACTACATCAACCAGCGCTGGCTGGGCGGACTCTTAACGAACTTCCAGACCGTTCAGAAATCGATCAAGCGCTTGAAAGACCTGGAAGCGATGCAGCAGGACGGCCGCTACGAGAAGATGACCAAGAAGGAGCGCATCAAGCTCGACCGCGAGCGCGAGAGTCTTGAGAAAAATCTTTCCGGCATCAAGAACATGACGCGCCTGCCCGATGCAGTCTTTATCATAGACGTGCGCAAGGAAGAGATCGCCGTCGCCGAAGCTAATCGTCTGGGCATCCCTGTGGTCGCCGTCGTCGACACCAACTGCTCACCCGAGGGAATCGATTACGTCATCCCCGGCAACGACGACGCGCTTCGCGCCGTCAGACTTTTCGCCTCGCGCATCGCCGATGCCGTGCTGGAAGGACAGCAGATGGTGGCAGAGGGCGCGAGCGCCGAAGCGGAAGCCGCAGCAGCCGCAGCGGAAGAAGAGTCTGCCACCGAAGAGGGCCGTCCGCGCCGCCGTCGCAGTGCCAGCGCCGACAACACATCTTCCGTGACGACGAGCATCGATCCGGGGCGCGAAGCAGAGAACGTGACGGACATGGGAGCAAGCGCGCCTTCTGCTGAGACGCAGGTTTCCGTTCCCGGCAATCAGGGCTTCGGCAAGACGGGTCAGCAGCCTGACAGCGTGGGCGATCATCCGCAGGCGGGGACGGGCGCTCCCGTTCGTGGAGCAGACGGCGCGGGCGGTGGCGATGCAGAGTCGCAGCCGCAGTCCTCCCCCGAAGAGGAGAAGGGCGCAGAGTCCGTCAGCGTGGCGAGCTAGAAGACCGCAGAGACCGAATTTTCAGACGAGCACTTCGGCGAGCGCAGCCTCCAAGAGCGGACAACCCGCCGGGCTGCGCTTTTTTATGAGACAGGAGACAGAACACAGGACAGGATTCAGAATAAAAGCAAAGCTCGTTATTCATTCTGAGTCCTGTGTTCTGAGTCCTGAATTCTTGATTTCCAAGTTTTATTCTGAGGGAGATTTATAAGATGGCAGATATTACGGCGAGCGCAGTCAAGTCGCTCCGTGAGAAAACGGGCGCGGGTATGATGGAATGCAAAAACGCGCTCACTGAAGCAGGCGGAAACGAAGAGCAGGCGATAGAGCTTTTGCGCAAGCGCGGGCTGGCGTCGGCCAAAAAGAAGGAAGGCCGCATCGCCGCAGAGGGCGCTGTCGGCTCCTATATACACATGGGCGGCAAGGTCGGCGTGCTGGTCGAGATCAATTGCGAGACGGACTTTGTCGCGCGCAGCGAAGAGTTTCTCCAACTGGTCAAAGACGTGGCGATGCACATTGCGGCTGCCGAGCCGCGTTACGTCTCGCGCGCGGACGTTCCGGCCGATGCGCTTGATAAAGAACGTGACATCGCTCGCGCTCAGGCCAAGAACGATCCGAAGAACGCCAACAAGCCCGATCAGGTGATCGACAAGATCGTCGAGGGCCGCATCAACAAGTATTACGAAGAGGCCGTGCTGCTGGATCAACCGTTCGTCAAAGACCCTGCCAAGACGGTCGGCGACTTGGTCACGGAAAAGATCGCGTCGATCAAAGAGAACATCACCATCCGCCGCTTCACGCGCTACAAGATGGGCGAAGGCATAGCCAAGCGTGAAGATGATTTTGGCGGTGAGGTGGCGGCGCTCGCAGGCGGCAACCAGTAAGCTTTCAGGAGAACTCTTTGATGCCAGCAAAAACGGCAGCATCGACCGAGCAAGGGGAGACTAAGCGTTCCCCTGCTTACCGGCGCATCCTGCTGAAGATTTCCGGCGAGGCCCTGATGGGCGCGCAGAACTACGGCATAGACGTTAACGTTGCGCGCACGGTCGCCGAAGAGATCAAGGCCATCGGCGAAACGGGCGTCGAAGTCGCGGTGGTCGTCGGCGGCGGTAATATTTTTCGCGGCGTCTCGAAGAGCGCGGGTAACATGAACCGTTCGAGCGCCGATTACATAGGCATGCTCGCGACCATCATGAACGCCGTCGTGCTTCAGGATGCGCTGGAAAAGCTGGATGTCTACACGCGCGTCATGTCCGCCGTAGACATTCCGCAACTGGCCGAGCCGTTTATTCGTCGGCGCGCGATTCGTCACCTTGAAAAGGGGCGCGTCGTAATCTTCGCAGCGGGCACCGGCAATCCGTATTTCACGACAGACTCGGCTGCGGCGCTGCGCGCCTTGGAGATCAAGGCCGACGTGATCCTCAAGGCCACCAAGGTCGAAGGCATCTACAACTCGGACCCTATGAAGGACAAGACCGCGACGCGCTACGATTGCATCACGTATCAGGAAGTGTTGGAACAGCAGTTGAAAGTGATGGATGCTTCGGCCATCTCTCTGTGCATGGACAACAATCTGCCCATCGTCGTCTTTAACATGCGAACCCCCGGCAATATCATGCGCGTCGTGATGGGCGAAGAGAGCGTCGGCACGCGCGTCTGCGTGGAAAAACCTGAAAAGCAGTGAAGAGTGACAGGTGACGAGTGGCAAGATAAAATCTTGTCCCGGCTCATCATTTTTCACTCATTACTTGTCACTGCTCTTTTATTAATGGAGTTGATATGACTGAAAAGGATGTCATTAAAGATGCAAGGCCGCGTATGGAGGCGGCCATAGGGGATGCGCAGCGTAAATTAGCGACGGTGCGCACGGGTCGCGCCGCCGTCTCTCTGCTGGACTCTGTGATGGTTGAATACTACGGCACGCCGACGCCTCTGAATCAGATGGCCTCTGTGCATGTGCCGGAGCCGCAGATGCTCACCGTACAGCCCTGGGATCAAACGCAGTTGGGCGCGATTGAAAAGGCCATACGCTCCGCTGATCTGGGGCTGAACCCGTCGAACGACGGCAAGCTCGTACGCATCCCCATCCCACCGCTGACGGAAGAGCGCCGCAAGCAACTCGCCAAGCAGGTACACGAGATCGCCGAAGAGCATCGCACGGCGATTCGTAATATTCGCCGCGACGCCAACGACCGCTTAAAGAAGCTGCTCAAGGACAAGACCATCTCGGAGGACAGCGAACGCGACGGGCTCGAAGAGGTGCAGAAGCTGACCAACACCTACATCGGCAAGATCGACGAGTTGGCGAAAACCAAAGAGCAGGAGATTCTGAGCGTTTAAGAACTCTACAGCTTAGCGATAAGAGAAAAGAGGTCGAAGGATGTGAATATCCTCCGACCTCTTTATATATATCACCTTATTAGCAATGCTTATCTTCTATGTTCGATCAAGTAAGCTCTGGCCCTGCGCGGCGTGCTGATCGAGTTTACAAACGATAGATTTTTCAGAGCCCACGATTGATGTTCCCTCATGATCTTCTCGTTGAATCGCCCGTAGAGGCCATTGATGGAGTTTATCTCATAGACAGTGCCGTCGGCCCTTTTGCACCACCCTCTCATATTTATCTCGACGGGACGCGCATCCGATATGCCGTCAGCATTCGTACACATCAGCTCATCACGCACGCTTTCATAGATCGCACGATTGCCTGTCATACCGGCTGCTTCGTAGAGCCTGTGCCATTCGTCCTCCCTCAACTGCGAAACGGGGCTCAACAACTTTTCATCCACGGCGTAATAAGAGCCGGACGCCAACCGCCATGTGACATTAAAGACGAGGCCGAGGCCAAACGAGAGAAGCAGGGCCGCCAGCCGAAGCGTAAAGTAACGCATACGATTTTTCCTCTATCTAAAAGACCCGCAAAGCCAACGGCGCTTTGCATCGCGCACAGCGGAAGATAAATTCTTTGCCGGACTTTTATTTGTCCGGAATACTGAAGACATCTTCGCCCAGCGGCTCGTTGATCTTCACCGTCTTGACCTTGTATTCGGCGAAGAAAGCTCCCTGCGGCGTCTCAAGCCTCTGCGTGAAAGCATAGGGCACGAGCACGCCGTCGACCTCTTTGAGCGAAGTATTCTCAACGCCGAAGGTGTAACCCTCGTAGGGAATCAGAAAAGTCATCACGCGTCCCGTCGCCGGGTCGACGTAAAAGTCCGTCGAGTTGCCTTCCGCGTCCGTGATGCGGAAAGCGCGCTGCTTCTTCTTGTCTGGCAAAGCCGTCACGGTATAGCCCGGCTGCTCGAACTTGTTCAGCACGTTGAGTCCGAATTTCGAGGGCGGTGGTAATTGCATTTGCGGGATGGAGCTATAGCCTTGCTGCCCGTCGTAAATCTGACGGAAGTTGAAGGCGGGCGATTGTATCTCTATGCGTACGCGGTCGCCTGCGGTTACGACGACGAACTTGCCCGGCAGTGCCTGCGCAGAGTTTGGCCCATACAGATCGACCGAGCCGATCAGGACAAGGCTTTTCATGTTGCGAAACTTCTCGCCGCCCTGCGCCGTGAGCGCCGCGCGCGCAAGCTCCAACGGCGTGGTCGCCGCCGTAATCGTCACAGCAGTTTTTGCCGCCGGGCTCGAAGCGGTCGCAGTCGCAGTCGTCGTTGTTGTCGTCGCCGGTTTAGCGTTCGTCTTTTCCTGCGCCGAAGAGACGCTCGCCAGCGCGCTCAAACAGAGAGCGCAGAGCGCGCCTCTTGTGATCGATCTTTTCTTCATAAGGTTTAGTCCCTTCGTCATCCTGCAAGTGCTTTGACCTAAAACGTGAAACGAAGCTGCGCCTGTATGCGCCGGTTGCCCGCGCCCGCACCGCCACCGCCGCCACCTCCACCGCCGCCGCCGAAGCCGCCGAACAAACCGGCGAGCGAAGTGGATTCACCGAACTGCGGCGAAGAGAGATTGCCCACGGGTGGGCCAAGATTCGTGTGATTAAAAATGTTCTGAAAGTTGAGCGAGAAGGTCAGGCTGTAACGCTTCTCCGCCGAAGCCGCATTGCCACCGCCGAGACCACCGGGCCCAAGTCCCGGAATCCCTCCGAGACCGCCGCCACCGCCCCTGCGTCCTCCTGCGCCGCCACCTCCGCCGCCTCTGCCACCACCGCCGCCGCGTCCGCTGCCGGGCGTGGGTTCATTGCCGGATTGTCCTGAAGCCGTCGAGCCGCCTCTGGCTGGCAAGTCGCCGAAGCTCCATGTGCGGCTGACGCGTAAGCTGACGGTGAAAAGCGATGGGCCTGAGCCGTAGTTGCGCGGAATAATCTGCTGGCCGGGCAGCGGGTTGAGGTCGAATGCGCCGTAGGGTGTCTGGACGACGCTCTCGCGCGAGAGGTCTGTGGCAAACGCAGGGCGTTCCGTAAATAATCTGTCGCCGTTGGTGTCGCGTCCCGTCGTGATGTTGAAAGGCCGACCAGAGGTGGCGACGATGAATGGATTCAAGCTGATCTTGTACCAGGGCAGGTTGAACGTCCCGGCCAGCGTAAAGCGATGGCGTATATCACCGCCCCCGCGTCCGAACTCGCCGCTCAAATCGTAAGAGTCTGCGGGAAAGAGCGTGCCGCCCTGCCCGTCCGTGTCGTTCGTTATCTTCGCCAGCACATAGCTTGCGAAGACCGAGACTGTTCGATTCAGCCGATTGTTGACGCCGACGAACATTTGATTAAGGTGGAAGTTTCCGCTCGACTCGTATTGATAAATCTCTCCGACGTTGCCGAAGGGACGGACGCCGCTTCCGGGCACGCCCGGAAGAAATGTGCCGGGCAACGGCGCGTTGATGTCTCTCGCGCGAATGACGTGGCGTATGCGCGTTACTAATCCGCCGATGAACATCGTCATTCTGTAGGGCAGTTGCCGCTCCATCTGCAATCCTGCGGAATAGACCGTCGGCGCTTGCAGATCATCGGCCACACGCCACGTCACGAGCTGTGATGCTGCCGTCAGCGAAGAGAGCGGCGGCACATTCGGGAACGCGTCCAGCACCGCCGGGTTGGTGATGATGAACTGCTGCTGGTTCTCTCCGTTAAAGCGATTGGCCTGAAGCGTCGCATTCTCGTTGAAGCGATTATAGAAGATGCCCAGCCCGCCGCGAATCACAGTTTTGGGCGGGCGCGTGCTGCCAGCGCCGCCGGGCGACCAGGCGAAAGCAATGCGCGGCGCGAAATTAAACTTACTTGAGGCGTTCGTCTGCGTCTCGTAGCGCAGGCCCAGACTCAAAGTAAGATCGGGGCGCACGCGCCAGTCATCCTGTACAAAGACGCCGAAGTCCACCTGATGAACACTCGCCTCAGGATTACCGGCGTTGATACGGAACTGCGTTGCGCCGCCACCCAGCAGACGTATCTGCGCCGCACCGAGTCCCTGTCCCTGGAAAAAAAGTGTGCGACGATAACGCTCAATGCTGGTCAGTGGGATCAGCACAGGATTGCCGCTCGCGTCCAGCACGATCTGATTATTGGAATCCAGTTGTGGGCCAACTCCGCCGGAGAAAGTGTATGTGCCGCCGAAGTTCTGCGGATTGTTGTCCGTGATAGAGACTCCGCGCACGCGCGCGCCAGCCTTTAAAGCGTGCGGCCCGCGCGTCCACGAAGTATAGTTTTGCAGCTCCCAGCGATTCTCCGTATTAGAAGTCAGACCGATCTGCGAGCCTCCGCCCGTGAATGCTTCCTGCACGTTGATGGTCGGGATGGAGTTGTCTCCCAACTGCTCTGTGCGCTGGTGTATGAATTGAAAGCGCGTCTCGTTGATCACGGTCGGAGAGAGTATGGCCGTCTCCGTGAACTGTAGAGTTTGCTGCGTGGACGATGAATTAAAGGCGCGCTCGGGCAGTGAAAAGCCGCCGACGCCGCCGTTCTCCGTGTCCGTGTGATTATAAGAATAGCGCGCGACCAGAGTATTGCTCTGATTAAGCTGGTAATCAAAACGCGTGCTAAAGGTCGTAAAGCGACGCGGGACTAGAACGCCGAGGCCGAACGGCGTAATGTTTAAGTTCTCGTCCAGAATGGTCGCCGCCACTACTTCGTTATCGTTGACCTCGCGCCGCTCGAAATCAATAAAGTAAGAGGCTTTCTTCGTGATGATCGGCCCGCTGAGATTGCCGCCGTACTGGCGCAACTGGTAGGGCGGACGATTCGGCGCGAAAGGATTACGCGAATTAAAGCTCTCGTCGTTGAAATTGAAGAAGAGGCTGCCGCGCAGCTTATCCGTGCCCGGTCTGGTCAGAATGTCTATGCGACCGCCCGCTGGCTGATCGTTCTCGGCGGCGAACGGATTCTGATTGATGCGAATCTCGCGGATGGATTCTTTGGGCGGCAGGCGGCCTCCAGTAAAGCCGTCTATAAAAATCTGTCCGCCGTTGGGCCCAGCAGATGGGCCAGCCAGCGCCTGCAAAGCGGCGGCCAATTCGTCCGGGTCATCCGGCAACGATTCAAGGTCTTGCCCCGTCAGCACGACCTGATCCGCGTTGTTCGCAGGCTCTGTCGAAATCGGCGTCTCATTTTGAACAGTGACGTTCTGCTCTTCAATCGTCACGTTCAAAGTGATATTGAGCGGCTCCGGTCGGCGTCCCGCTTCGAGCATGACTTCCGCGTTCTCGTAGAGCGCAAAGCCCGAAGCGACGGCTCGGACAGTGTACTTTCCGGGCGCAAGCCCATTGAGCACATAAAGGCCCTCGCCGTTGGTCGTCGTGCTCTTTTCACGCCCCGCAGCGTCCGTGGCCGTGACGGTTGCGCCGACGATTGCGCCGCCCAGCTCATCCACCACCTGACCGCGCAGCGTGCCTATGCCCTGCTGCTGCGCCAAAGCCGAGCAGGCGCACAAGACAAGTATGAATGTGAGGCCGCAGACTCTTCCGATTGAAAGTTTGAATAGACGCATGGCTCAATTTTGGATTTTATATTTTGAATTTTAGATTAAGTGGGACGGATTTCAGATTGAGCCATTCCATTTGGAATTTCAAATCCGCAAATCTTTCGGATTCAAGTTTCCCAAACGCGCCAATCCAAAAACCAAAATCTAAAATCCAAAATTGGTCTTTAAGGTAGCCCGATGCCGAAGTTGATGTCCGGGCCGGGTGCGGGCGCGCCCGTGTTCGGCCCCGTTCGTGGGCCTTGCTGCTGCTGCGCCTGCATCCTGTTTAAGAGAGCGTCCACGCCTGAGATAAGCGCGATGGCCGTAACACGCGACGGGACAGCGCCCGTCGTGCTCGAAACGATAATGGTGTCGCCCGTCTTTAATTCATTAACGGTAATGGTCGGCAATCGTTCCAATACTTCCTGAAAGTCGAAACCGCCTCCTCTGCGCGGGCGATTAGCGCCGTCCTGCGGCCCGCCGCCACCGTTAGCACCTGCGCCGCCACCGTCTGCGCCTCCCTGCCTACGGCGAGGGCCGCTGCCGTCGCCCTGTGGGCCACCGCCGCCAGCGCCTCCGCCTCCGGCCTGCATACGTTGGCCCATCATCGCGGCCATCTCCGCCGGAAAGCTGCGCAGAGTTGTATCTGGTCTGACGACGATGGTGATGGGCTGCTTGGTCAGCAGATCGTTGATGATGATCTCGTTGGTTTGCGTATTGACGGCCGTGACTGTTCCGCCGACTGTGCGGAATGCGCCGGAGACAACCTCTTCGGGAGTAAACTCAGCGCCGTCGGCGCTTTTTTCTCCGAGCGCGCGAAGCTGGTCGCCGACTTTGAGTTCACTGAACGTGCTCGGACGCGCATCGCTGAACTTTATAGTGTCTGGCGCGTAGCGGCGAAAGCGTACGGTGTCAGCCGCAGCCTTGACGACGACGGGACGTGCCCCCTCGCCGCGCGTGCGCGAAGTGATGGTGATCTCTTTGGTAGCCGGATTGAGCGCGGTGATGACGCCGAGGATGCCGCGACGCCGCCATTCCGCGCGATCACGCTCCTGCTTCTGCGCGATGTCGGCTTTGGTCATCACGATCAACACGCGCGCCGGTACTGTTTTCTGGTCGTCGGATGTTTTGCCGCGCGCAAAGACGCGGTCGCCCACGCCGACATCCGCGAGCGTGATCTTGGTCGCCTTGTCGAGCGTCTTCTCGCCCGGCGGCAAACGCATATAGCTGGTGTTGCCGGCAAGCGTCACGTTGACTATTGAGCCGGCGTCCGTCTTGACGGTCATCGTCATGGCGGTCGTATCGACGCTCGTCACTTCTCCGATCACGCCGTTCTGGGTCACACCCGCATCCGTCTTTGGTTGCTGCGCGGTCGAAGAAGCGGCGGGCGCAGTCTGCCCGAACACATGCTGGGCTTGAAAAACGACAACGGTCGCCAGCGCGAAGATAAATAGAAGCTTTCTCATCACCTTGATCCTTGAATGTTCTTTTGAGGAGCTTACCCGGACGCCCGTCTCTCTACAGTAAAAACTTCGGCCACGCCGACCTTCAAAGCTTTTTTAGTCCAAGGCGGCCTGTCACGCCCCGTTCCCCTTACGTGCAGGCATCCTTGAAGGTTCTCGTATACTTCACTCAAATTTCAACGAGAGTTCCATTTAAGGGAACATCTCATTGGTTTTTGAAGCTTATAAACGACTTTTTCAATAGTATCCCCGGTCGAAGCAGAGCGCGCTTAAGGCGGCCTCCCCTTGGGGGTTGACGTTATTTAGACGCGGCGGCGGGCCATTTAGTTATCCTAAATTTTTGTGGGAGAGAAGAATAAATCCTGATCAGTTTAAGCTTAAATGCCCTGCGTGCGTTTCCAGCCGACGCGATAGCGCGCCGTCAACGCCAGACCGAGGCTCGTCACCAGAAGTCCTGCGACCAGCAGCGGCCAAACGTAAGGCAGCGAGAGTGCCAAGGCCCAGAAGCCCGCTCCCATCAGCAGCGCCACGGATTCCGAATGCTTCCCTTCCGGCAAGAGACGCCGCTGCAACCATCTTCCGGTCGCCGCGTGAATCACGACGCGACCGAACAGATATGCAACCAGGAGGAAAAGCACAGCCGTGATGACGACCAGCACGCTAACCATCGTCGGCAGCACACGCAAAGAGAGAGGCACGCCAAACGCAACGATGATCGAGCCCAGGAATCCTATGATAGCGACGCGCACGTTCGTTAACTGCAAGCGAGCAGCGGCGCGGCTGACAGCGCCGGGGGTGGCGGCCGTTAAGGCCAGCGAAACGATAAACCAGAAGAGCACTGCCAGCAGGCGCATCCCGACATAGAACATTGAGAATCGCGGCGTCAGCAGCGTAGAGGGATCGCGCATGACTTCTCGCAACTCCTGTTCATAGCCCGCGACCATCAGCGTCGTGCTCGAAGGATTGCGCCCCGGCGCGGTCTTGCCGTGATGATAAGCGCCGCCGATGACGATCACATCGCCACCGATAAAAGAGCCCTCGCGCTGTATGACAGAGCCGCCGATGGTCGCCACGTCGCCCTCTACGCGCCCCACGACGATCACGTCGCCGCCGAAAGAGATCGCGCCGTGCTGTACGTGCCCGCGTATCTCTACGGAGCGTCCCAATCCGAACACATCCCCTGTCGCCTCGCCTTCGACAATGAGCGGCGCGACAGTGTCCTGTGCCGTCGCTCCCCCGACCGTCGGCTGCTGCTGCGCCTGCACACAGATGACCATCAGCACGAGCAAAGAAATAGCGGCGGCCATTTTCCAAGGCCCGCTGGCGGCCAGAGATAAACGGTCACTACTGCTTTGAAGCGAGAGATGGTTCACAATCGTTTTGCCAAAAGGAGCGCGTACAGATGGTCACAGGGTACGCCGCGCGCACGCGTCAAGTGATGCGAGCACTACTACTGCTGCGGCGGTGATAACTGATAATCAGGCGGGGAAGAAGGCCGAGCGCGCTGATGAGCAAGAGAGAGCCGAGAAGCCCTAGCGGGCGTGACTCGAACAAAAGATGCGCGCTCACGCGCGAGATCACGACGAGGCCCGTGCCCGCGTTATAGAGCGTATGCCAGAAGAAACCCGCGAGCGTCGCCAGAGGCTTCATGATGGCCGCGACAGGGACGATCACAGATTCGCTGAAGGCCGCGCCGCCGATCAGAAGTGCAGAAGCGAAAAAGAGCGCCGCGCACAACCATAAAGCCCTTTTATGCTCGGAAGCGGCACGCACCCCGCGCATGTCCGACTGCGCATGCGCCGCCACGACCTTCGCAAAGTTCGCCGGAGGCAAAGGGAGAGAGCGTTCACCCCCGAGCGCAAAGTCCAGCGCGCAGAGAAGATGCTTTTGCTCACGCAACTGTTCGGCGCAAGCCGCACATTCTTTGACGTGCTGCTCGAACTCCGTGCGCATGGCTTCCGACAGCTCACCGTCTAGGTAAGCGGCGATCTCTTCGCCCTTGCAGCACACTGAAACTTTTGCGTCGGCGCTCGTCACAAAAAACTTTTCCCTTTCAAATGCCCGTGATGCCTCTTTGCAAAAAATGCTGGCGCATCACTTCGCGCGCTCTGAAGAGTCTATTCTTGACCGTGCCCAGAGGAAGCGCAGTCACCTCCGCAATCTCGTCGTAGCTAAGATCGTGCGAATGCCTGAGCACGACCAGCTCGCGGTAAGCGGGCGGCAACTGATCGACGACTGCTTCGATCTCTGCGCGCCGCTCGCGGCGTTCGCTCTCCTGTTCGGGCGTCGGACGGTTGCTCTCAATGGGTAGGTCGTACGCAGTGCCTTCGCAGTCGCTCGTCAGAGCCTGCTCGCGCGTGGAGTATCTGCGCAGGTGATCGACGGCAGCATTATGCGCGATCTTGTAAATCCAGGTCGAGAACTTGTATTCGGAGCGATAGCGCTCAAGCGAGGCGTAGACCTTGATAAAGACTTCCTGCGTGAGATCGAGCGCCGAATCGTAATCGCCAACCATGCGATAGACGTAAGCCGCGATGGGTCTTTGATAACGGCGCACAAGCTCCTCGAAACCGTCCTCGCGCCCCGCGATGGCGCGCACGACGAGGTCGCTATCCGTGATGGCGTTCAGGCTCAAGGCTGTGGCGGATGCGCTGGTACTCATGATGCCCTGGTTTTACGCTTTTGAAAGCCGGAATGTTTCAAGAGCAGTAAAGGGTAAAAATAAGGCTTTATCTTATACGGAGCGGGGGTTTAAGCTTCCCGCTCTTCTCTTACTTTGTTCTGCGCTTGAACTTTACTATCTCCACGCGAGGCTGGCCAGTCCGGCGGGCGCGGCGATCTCGTCGAAAGCAAGCTCGCCCGGCGGAAGCTGCAAGCCGACATCGGCGGCGGAGAGCGGTCGCAGCTCATACCCGAGAGTCTCTTTGATAAGCTGGCTCACGTGATTTTTGTCGAAGCCTTCGCCGAGCACCATCAGCCGTCCGATGCCTCGCGCCTCCATCTCTTCCTCTGCCGACGTGACGCGATCACGATAAAAGAGCAGAAGTCTATACAACTCGTCGTCGCGGTCTTCCTCTTCGCACAGCACAGAGCGGACGACGAGCGGTTTTGCTGCGCGCGTGAGTATGACCGTAAAGCCTTCTTTGTGCGAGCTGATCAGCAGCGCATCGCCCTGTGCGGCGGGTGCGCTGCCGTTTAAGAGCCAGCGAGATTCGCCGACGTTTCGCGGAACAATCAGACCGGCGCGCCACCCCAGCGAGGCGAGCACGCTCTCGTATTCGGCCAGCACGGACTCGCGCACGCCGACCGCCAGGTAACGTTCGCGCCCCTGCGCGTCCGTCTGTAATTTCTCGCGCGATACGCGCAGCTCTTCAAAGGGCGCTCCGAAGTTGCGCTCTGTCTTCCAGCGCAAGACTTCTTCTAATTCGGCGCGCGAGCCGGGCGCGCTCTCCAAGTGCAGAATGACTGTGCGTGTGGCGGCCTCCGGCAACGTCACAGACCACTTACGCTGTCGGCCAAGGCCCGCTCCGATGACGGCCTCTTCGAGAGCGTGGGCCAACTCCTGCGGGTCTGTGATATTGATTTCGTCGAAGCCTGGGACGAGGACGGATTCGGACAACGCCACGGTCGCGGCGCGCCGCAGAGAGAATCCTTCGCGCCGTCGCCGCTCAAGGTGAACGACCGAAGCGCTCTTGCTTTCCAGTCCAATGGCCGCCGCAGGCAACTTCGGCGCGATCAGCTTGTTTAAAGGATTCATTCCATTTTGGATTTTAGATTTTGGATTTTGGATTATAAAGGTACGTGATTTTAGATGTGAGTGCTTCTCTTTGAGATTTCAAATCCAAGATTCTCAGATTCGAGAAACCGGAAGCGCCAATCCAAAATTCAAAATCTAAAATCGATTCACCATTCGCTGTAGGGTCTGCCGTCGCTTCCCATTTCGGTCGAGGCGCTATGCACGTCGATCATGCCCGTACGGCCATCCGTCGAGTTAGGGTCTTCGCCCGGCGTGGGCATCCAGTCTTTAGCGTCTGTCATCGGGTCAATGGGAACTTCACGGATATAACCGGCGGTAGCCAGAGATTCTATGTCGGGCGGCAGCTCGCCTTTGTCTGCGGCGTATTGATCGATGGCTTTCCTCAGTTGAAACAGGTCATCGCGCAGGGTCGTCTCGCGCGCGTGCAGCACGATCTTCTGGTACTGCGGCAGGGCGACCGCCGCCAGGATGACGATGATCGAGATGACGATCATCAGTTCGAGCAGCGTAAAGCCGCGCGCCCTCCGCGCGAACGGAAAAAGAGAAGAACTGAGCATCGGATGCGGCGCACTGGATTGGCCCGAGGCGTCCACAGGCCCGTTTATTTTCCCTCTTAACTTTTGCCTCAGCGTCTTACCACTCATTGTATTTCTCACCGTTGAGCGCCGTCTCTGTAGATTTAGAGCGCACGTCGAAGACGTTTTCGCCCTCGCTACAGGTTTCCGAGTCCGCCGATTCGTAAGACGAGCGCAGACACCAATCGGCCTGCCCCGTGATGGGGTCGACCGGGATGGCGCGCAGGTAAACTTTCTTTTTCGTCGAGAGCTGTCCGCCAACTGTGGTCGCGGTCTGAGAAGAGCCTGTTAGACCTGCGCCGCCGAGTCCTCCCTGCGGCGCGCGCGGCACGATGTTGACGCCGTTGACCAGCGTCTCAAGATCAGGCGGATAGCGATCAGGATTGTCCACCGTAAAGATCGTGCAATCGCTGATGACGACCTTGCTGCGCGGATCGATCACCATTTGCACCTGTCCCTGCTGCGGCTGTCCGCCCGGTTGTCCTCCCGGATTCTGTGCGGGATTCGGAATGGGCCCGGTAGGGGCTGCCTGTATGGCAACGCCGCCCTGGCACTGCATCCCAATCGTATCGCGATGAAACTCCTCTATGGCCGTGCGCATCTCGCGCAGAGCCTCGCGCAAGCGCTGCTCGCGTTGACGCTTGACGGAGAGCTTGACCAGAGGGATGACGCCGAGCGTAAGTATCGTCAGGATCGTCAGCGTCATCATTAGCTCGATGAGCGTAAAGCCACGCTGCCGGGCTGCGTTAAAGTTAAGAGAGAGCCCGCCGCCGTCTTTAAGACTGCGACTCAAGGCTTTCCTGTTTTTGCTTCCTCTATTCATTAACGCTTCAATATCAAGCTCGTGGGCAGCAGCTTTAACTGTACGCTATGACCATCGGCAGCGTTTAGATACATATCCGTCGGATCGAAGACGAGCTTGCTTTCGCCCGGCGCGATGGCTTCGATGTCCAGGAAGAGAAGCACGCGCGCGCCCGTCGTCGACGATACATCGCCGGACGGCGAGACGGAGACGAGGAGCAAGCCGTAAGGGTCAATCGATTGCATGATGGCCGGTGTGACGCCTTTGGCGTCCGCAGGGCCTTTCGTGACGCCGCGCACGACGATGGTACGCGGATCAAAGCGCAGCGCCAGCAGCGCCGTCCCGAGCGGAGCATCCGTGGTCAGCAGAAGCGCCAGACGCTGCTTTTCACCGACGCGCATCTCCTGTCTCTCAGACATCAAACGCAGCTCGGCCACGCTCGCTGCCGTCGCCGTCGTCGTTGGCTTCACAGTCGCTTCAATCTTCGCGCTCTGTAGAGACGTGGCAGTGGGCGCAGCAGGCGTTGCGCTCTTTTCCGGCATCGGCGGAGGCGCGCCTAGAGAAGAAAGCGTCGCATCAACGCTGCTCGCCTGCGAATTAGCAGCGGTCGGATTAGCGCCGGGCTGTGCCAGCATGGTTCTGAGCCTCTCGGCAATATCGACGTTGCCAGAGAGCGCCAGAGATTGCACGGCGGGCGCAGGCGCGGAACCGTTTGCGACCGGCGCGACTGTGTTCGTCAGACTATTGGCTACGGTTTGCGGCTGCGCGGTAGCGGCGCTGGCCGCCGGAATTTGAACCGGCGAAGGCGCAGCCGTTGTGCCGTTCACAGCGGTCATCGTCGTATTGGTTTGCGCAGTCGTACCACCGGCACTTGCCGTAGTGTCCACCAGGGCTCTAGGCGCGGGCACGTAAGTGGGCGGCTCTGCATCCGGCAATTGCACGACGACGTTGGTCGGAGCAACCCTTGCAGGCGGTCGGCGCGCGGCGGCTGAAGCGGCTGCGAGCTGATCTTCGCGATCAGCATCCTGAAGCAGCGCTTCGAGCGAGCCGGTGGTCGGCGTTTGCAGCGTACCGCTCGGGCGCTGCTCTTCGTCGCGCGGCGTGACGGCGGGCGCGCGCAGCACGCGCGGCGTGACGGCGATGACGACATCCGTCTGCGTGTTGTCGCGGCGCGGTGTGCTAAACAGTCGACCGAAGATCGGAATCAGACCGAGCAGCGGAATCCCTGAGCGCCCGTTCGACTGCTTATCCTGCGCCACACTCGCCAGCATCATCGTGCGATTATTCTGTATGCGCGCAGTGCCCGTGATGGTTCTCTCCGTAAAGGTCGGCGTAGGGCTTCCGGGATTGAACACGTCCTTCGATTCGATGGACATCTTGACCTGCACGTCCAGATTCGGAAAGACCTGCGGCGTGAACTTCAGTGTCAAACCCGTCGGCTCATAGTTAAAGACTGGGAAGCCTCCGCTGAATCCGACGCCCGTGTTGACGCCCGTCGAGCCCCCCGTCGTGTTGGTCGTGCCGAAGGGAAAAGTCTGCGCCGTCTGCACAGGCACGCGCTGGCCTATGCGCGCCGTCGATTCCTCGCCGTTGAAAGCGTGAATCTGCGTCGAAGCAAGCAGCTTGGTGCGATCCTTGTGTTGAAAAGCGCTAATGACGGAGGGCGGAATGACTAAGGCCGCGCCCGCTGCGGTCGGTATCCCGGTAAAGGCCGTCCCGCGATCACCCAGAAAAGCGGAGAGGCCACGCTGCAAGCCGCCAAGGTTCGTGAGCTGAACATCCGTCCCAAGTTGATTACCAAATTGCAGCAGGTCGTTGCGCGATACTTCGTAGATGTTCACGTCCATCACGACTTCCGCGCGATCTTTATCTATGCTGGCGATGATGTCGCCGATCAAGCGCACGTTCTCCGCCGTGTCGCGGATGGTCAGACTGTTGGTCGGCTTGTCGGCGATGACGATAGTTTGCGGTCTTCCCTGCTGCGGTGGTATCGCCTGTTGGATAACTTTTTGCGCGTCGGCGGGTTCAACGTTTGCCAGATAAAAAGTGCGTATGACGAGCTGTTGATATTGCGGGCGGCGCGTCTGATCTGCGACGAGAATCGTGCGCCGGCTCAGTTTTTGAAAGAAGAGACCTTCCTGCAAAAAGATGTAATCAAGGGCCTGTGCGGTCGTCACGTCGCGCAGGTTGATCTCTATATTGCGCGGCTGGCGAAACGACTGGCTGTCGAAAATGACGTTGATGCTAAGCTGCTCTGCTAGGCTGCGTATAAAGCTCTTGAGATCGCCGCTGTAGTTGATGACGCGAAGCTGTTCCGTGCGCGGCGCGACAAAGGTCGAAGGGTCTTGCTGTGAGCCGTTGTTGCTGCGCGTCGGTGTTGCCGACGCAGTGCCCGTGCCCCCTGCCTGATACGAAGTCGGCAGGGTGCGCGCCGTCTGCCCCGTCCCGTTCGCCCCGTTGCCGTTTGTCGTGCCTTCCTTCTCGTTCTGAAGGCGCAGCATGCGCTCCATTTCGGAGAGTGCCAGTTGATTGACAGGGTCGTAGCCGTATGCCTGTCGAAAGGCGTTGTAAGCTCCGATGAAGTCGTGCTGCTCTGCGAGCGAGCGCCCCTGTATCATGTACATCTGCGAAGCATTGAAAAGGGAGCGGCGATAATGAAGCTGGTACTCCATGTTGGCCGGGTCGGCGGCGACCGCCAGCGAAAATTCCTGCGCGGCGCGATCCCATTGCTGGGCGGCTTCGTACTTCATCCCTTCCTTGAAATTTTTCTCGCCCTTCTTTTTCGCCAGCGCCGAGATCGGCGTCAGCAATAAACAGATAGTGACGAGAAGCGCAACGTAGGAACGGACACGGATGGATGTCTTCATCTGGAGAACCCCTCTCTTTTCTGGTCAGCCTGGAACGGCAAAAGCTTCTGACCCCGGCGCGGTCGGCTTTCGAACCCTGGCGCTTTCACTACAGGCCCAAAGTGTTGCTTCGGGCTTAAAGTTTTACACGTCCTGCGGAAAGCGCAGTTCCTAAAAACAAGCAAGCCTTGAAGCAATGAGCAGTAAAGATGAAACTTTTTCTTTACCTGCTCGGGGCTATCGGCTTACTGTTTGATCTCTTCAACGAAGGTGACGCGATTGATCTCGTGCAGTGTCGAGATGCCCGCGAAAACTTTTTGGAGCGCGGATTCACGCAGGCCCGTCAACCCTTCGGCTTCGGCGGCGCGGCGCACCTCCGAGCCCGGACGGCGCTCGACGATCATCTCGCGTATGTTATCGGTCAAATCTAACAGCTCATGAATC
The DNA here is from genome assembly GCA_035537255.1 of Pyrinomonadaceae bacterium. Classification (GTDB taxonomy): domain Bacteria; phylum Acidobacteriota; class Blastocatellia; order Pyrinomonadales; family Pyrinomonadaceae; genus DASQYE01. The sequence continues at coordinate 18,834 of DATLMN010000072.1, forward strand.
GCCGTGCGCCCGCGATAGCCCGTGTGATTGCAGGCGTCGCAGCCGACGCTCTTGTAAAAGACGCGATCCTTTTGCTCTTCAGGCCGCAGGCCCGATTCCATCAACTCTTCAGCGCTCGGCTCGTATGGCCGCTTGCACACTGGACAGAGCATACGCACCAGCCTTTGCGCGAGGACGCAGTTCAGGCTGGAAACGAAATTATACGGCTCGACGCCCATATTGAGAAAGCGACCGATCACGTCTATGACATTGTTGGCGTGGACGGTTGTAAAGACAAGGTGGCCGGTGAGCGCCGATTGAATGGCGATCTGCGCCGTCTCCGTGTCGCGTATCTCTCCGACCATGATCTTATCCGGGTCGTGGCGCAGGATAGAGCGCAAGCCCCGCGCGAAACTTAAGCCCTTCTTCTCGTTGACGGGAATCTGCGTGATGCCGTGCAACTGGTATTCGACGGGGTCTTCGATGGTGATGATCTTGTCTTCTTCGTTGCGAATCTCGTTCAGCGCGGCATAAAGCGTCGTCGTCTTTCCAGAACCGGTGGGCCCGGTGACGAGTACCATCCCGTAAGGCTCTGCGATGTAGCGACGAAATTTTCTGACATCCTCTTCGGCGAAGCCTACGACGTTTAAGTCAAGATTGCGGAACGATTCGTTGATCTGCTCTTTGTCCAGAATACGAATGACGGCGTCTTCGCCGTGCACGGTCGGCATGATCGAGACGCGGAAGTCTACGTTGCGTCCCTTGTAGCGCACGCGAAAGCGCCCGTCCTGCGGCACGCGCCGCTCTGCGATGTCCAGCTCCGACATGACCTTGATGCGAGAGATCAAAGTCTGGTGATAAGCAAGGTCAATCGGATCGACCTTCTGGTAAAGCGCGCCGTCTATGCGGTACTTGACCTGCACTTCCGTGTCGCGCGTCTCGATGTGAATATCCGAGGCGCGCGATTCCATCGCGTTGAAGATGATCGTATCGACGAGCTTGATGATCGGCGACATGTCCGAATCGGTCGCCAAACGGTCAAGGTCAAGAACTTCTTCTCCCGTTTCCGTCTCTTTGACGAGCGAGATGCGAAAGCCCGACGCGGCCTCTTGAAGTACGCGCTGTGTGGCGTCGCCCTTGCGCAGCACCACGTCAATCGCACCGGCGGTCGCCACGTGCGGCACAATCCGCGCACGCAGCGCGCTCGCCAATTCGTCCAGTTGTTCAAGGTCAGTCGGGTCGGCCATCGCGACGTGCAGACGCTTGCCCTCGCGCCTTAAGGGCACGAACTGGTGACGCAGCATCAGGTCGACTGGAAACTCGTTGAGCAGGGAGTAATCGATGGGCGATTCGCCCTCTGCCGGGAGCAAGTCCACGTAGGGCAGGCGATAGCGGCGAGCGAGGGCGCGCGCCTCTCGCACTTCGGGCGGCTCGTTCGCTTCCGGAAGGGGAAGCAGCTCATCTGGCCTGATGGGCTGTGTCTGATCGCCAAAGGAGGTGATCGTTTGCGTGTATTCTTCTTCTGCCTGTTTCATAACAATTTCCGAGAAGCGTGGTCTAATCCTGAAAATCGAAACTCTCTCTACTTAATTCTGACTCTCTTAGACAACCCGAGGGTTGCATGCGCTCGGCATCTCTCAAGAATTTACCGACCCGTGGGCGTGTTCGAGATAGATTGAATAATCGGGAGATAAATGGAGAGCAGGATTGTAATCACGACGCCTCCCATCACCACTAGAATCGCAGGCTCAAGCGTCGTCGTCAACTGTTCGAGCCGCACTTCGGCCTCCGCATCATAGAAGGTCGAAACCTCATCGAGCATCTCTCGCAGGCTGCCCGAACGCTCGCCGATCCCGATCATATCCAGGGCCAGCGCCGGAACCCATCCGGCGGACTCAAGGCTCTCTGTAAAGGAGCGCCCCTCACGAATCATCGGCAGGATGGCGGAGCTACGACGGCGCAGCTCGCGATTCGTGATCGACTCGGCGGCAATCTCCCAGGACTCTACGAGCGTAATACCGCCCGCCAGCAGCGTGGCCAGCGAACGCGTCGCCTGTGCCACGGATAACTGCTGCAAGAGGCGTCCGACCAGCGGAATCTTTAAGAGCACACGGTCTATAGTGAGTTGGCCCGAAGGCGTGCGCGCCCAGAGGACCAGGCCGACGACTGACACGATCACCAGCGGCGCGACCCAGTAAATATTCCCGGAGACCCAGCCGGAAAACCCCACTACGATCTGTGTCAGCAGCGGCAGCTTGTTATTGCCGAATCCGGCGAAGAGGTCTGACATGCGCGGCACGACATAGATGGTCAGAAACGCGACCATGCCGAACGAGGCCAGCAGGAGAAATGTCGGGTACGCGAGCGCGCCCCTGATCTTGCGCCTTAATCCGACGTTACGCCGCATGTAGGCCACATAACGCGCCAGCACTTCGTCCAGCGCGCCGGAGCGCTCGCCCGCCAGAATAGATGCTGTATAGATGCGCGGAAAGATCGGCCCCTGCGCAGCGAAGGCAGCCGAGAGCGCCATCCCGCCGCGAATCTTATCCTCCACGTCTCCGAGCACGGCGCGCAAGCCCGAAGAGGTGGCGCGCTTTCTGAGCATGGAGATGGCCTGAAGGATCGGAATGCCCGCGCGTATCAGGGCGGAGAGCTGCTGATTAAAGAGCAGAAAGTCGTTGGCCTTGACGCGCGAATGGCCTCCGGCAGAGCCTCTGCGCGTCAGCTTCGCGACGCCGGAAGTCTTGGGCGGCGTGACGGCGAAGACGCGAAAGCCCTCGCTTTCCAGACGCACGCGCGCCTCCTGCACTCCGACGGCTTCGACCGTGCGCGTGACGACCTCGCCCGCAGGGGTTCCCAAACGACAAATAAATTCGGCCATGATCTTTGAATCTAGCGCTCAGCAGCTATCTTGTGTGCTCGGAAAGCAGTCGGGGGAAGACGCCATTGGAAAAGTATATCATGCGCCCACGCACGCATGCGACCGACTGAAAACCGGGAGCGCTCTCCTGCGGTCTCATTCTCCTTCACGCCACGGCAAGCGGAAAGTTGCAAGCAAAGTTTCAGCGCCGGAAAGATTTGAAGTAATCCTGCAAATCCTCAAATCGGCCAATAAGCCCTCATTTTCGCCATAATTTTTTGACGGACGCTGTTTTTCGCGATTAACCTGATGACGCTCTGCATTTACTAAGCAAGAGCCTCACTCCTCATAGGGTTCTGCTCCTGCTTAAAATCTTAATCGATTTAGAATAATTCGTTTGATGTGAACCCCCCTCTATCTCTGTGTTATCTTGGAAGGAACATTGCATAAGGTGATATGATTTTTCCTTCGAGTTGGATGAATATATTCTGAGGACTTAAAGATGAAGACCATACTAGTTGTTGGATTAATCGTCGCCGCCCTCTTAACAGTCACTCTGACATCTATGAAAAGGCAGCAGGGAGATCAACAAGAGGGGCGTTCAGAATCAAGTGATTGGAAAGAACGCGGAACAGTCGCCTGGCATGTAAAAAAGGCAAAGGAGCGGGGAGACAAAGAGATTTTCCTGCCAGGGCCGCAGATTGAAAATGTGGACAACATCAGGGACATAAATGAAGCACTGAAGTTTTATAGCGTAGTTGTAGCAGAGCCAGTCGACAAGAAAAGTTTTTATCAAAGCCCTTTATGGATTGCTACCTGGTACAAACTCAGGGTTATTGAAACTCTATCTCAAAGACCCTTCCGCCAATGCGTATTATGCCCATCCTCCCAAAATGCTCCTCTTGAGATGAGTTCGCTTAACTCCGATGAGATTTTGGTGTCCAAAACCGGAGGCACTGTGGATATAGATGGTGTGAAAGTCACAATGGGGGACTCGGGATTTCCGGATTTTGAGGTCTCTAAAAAATATCTACTATTCTTGGAAGTGGATTCGACCGGGCAGCAAGGGGCAATCATGGTTGGGCCTAACGGAACATTCAAGGTCAATGGGGATGAAACCATTACGCCTGTGACCAGGGGAACTCATTCCTTGAAAAATATTATGAAAGCACAGTTTAACGACTCTGTACGCAGTCTGCGAGAGAAAACCAAAGGGCATTCGGGTTCTCGTTAATATCTATCCCTCAATCTCTTTTTCTCATGCTGTTCCCCCTAAGCGCGTAACCTCGTACTTAAGGGGCCTCTGCCCATGAAAATAAAATTATCTTTCCTGCTAATTCTAAGCCTCTTTACGCATCTGGCTTTAAGTCAAACTCCGTGTCCGCCTTGTTATCAAAATCAAACTCCACTAAGCGGGACGCCGGGGCGTGTCGCTCCAGATGGTTCCGGGCGGCGCGTTGTGGTAGTTAGAATTATGGGTAGCTGGGATGTAGATACTGGTGGTAATTCAACTCCCGGTCAAACCAATCCGAATGTCTGGAACGCCGTAGTCGGTTGCCCATCTTGCAATCCCCCTGTTAAAGGGTCCGCTCAGAAGTGGAATGAAGCAACAGATCAAGCAGGTTAGCCTACGAACTATTATTTTCAAGTTGACCAAACTTCCCAGGACCCGGACGTTATTATTGAGAGGGGAGAAAATCCCAGTAACGCATTCGCTGCAAGCTTTAATACAAGTCGTCCCCGCAAAATATATCTTGATCCTCGCAATGCCAATATGGATGTGGAAACACTGTCGGGCAGGACGGGCCATGAAATGGGGCATGGAATTGGAATAGCAAATACTTCGGATTGCCCGAGCATAATGAACGGCTCGGATACTAGTGGCAATAGGACTGTAAACACCCCTACGCCCAGCGATGTTGCCATGTCAAATCAGAATGCAGACCCCGCCAGAAGAGGCACCTGTTCAGGTGATATAACAAAAGATACCGGGGAGCAAATAGAAGGTGGTGGTGGTGGCGGCGGCCCATGTGAATCAGGCCCGGGCGGGACTTGCCTGGCAGACCTTACTGCCGACGAGTGTTGGAATACTCCGGCCTGTGGGAGTTCGTCTCCCATCCTGATAGATGTTAACGGCGATGGCTTTGCGTTGACAAACCTGACTCAGGGAGGAGCTTTTGACCTTAACAACAATAGCGCTGCCGAGAATCTCTCCTGGACAACTCCTGATTCCGACGATGCATGGCTGGCGCTGGATCGTAACGGCAATGGGATGATTGATAATGGCTCAGAACTCTTTGGTAACTTTACATGACAGCGCTGGTCGCCTATTCCAAATGGGTTTAATGCTCTAGCGTGGTTTGATAGTGTAGAACATGGAGGCAATGGTGACGGTTTGATCGATAGCGAAGATAGCATCTTTTCCTCCTTACGGTTGTGGCAAGATACAAACCACAATGCTACTTCAGAGGCCGGTGAGTTACACACTTTACCGGAATTGGGCCTGGCGAGCCTTGAGTTGAATTACAAAGAGTCGAAGAAAACAGATCAGTACGGCAATCAGTTCCGTTATCGAGCCAAAGTCAGGGATGCACAGGGAGCGCAAGTCGGGCGCTGGGCCTGGGATGTGTTCTTACTCTCGCGCAACTGATCTCAATAATCACCGGAACAACAACTTGTACCGCAGAGCCGCCCGAACGTCTGTGAGGACTTCCGGGCGGCTCTCCTTTTAGAACGGACGCAAAGTAAAGTTTCCGAGGGCGGCGGGAACTGGCTTCTTGCGCGCGTCGGCGAGTGTGCCTTACAATGAGTTTTAGCCATCGCTTATAGATACTGGAAGTGGCGAGCGGTAGTCTCCCCAAGCTCCGATTGATCGCTTCAAGAAAAAACTTAGAGAACGCCGATTTTGTCCGGAAAATTTCCAGCCGGGCAACGGCGCAAGCTCTACATTCCTCTTAACCTTGGAACACACAGCTTCAAGAGGTCTAGAGGAACGAGGGTCTTATGAAAGTACAGCGCCCCCGCTACGCCCATCCCGTCGCGCTCTGTTGCCGCCTGGCCTTTGTTATCATCGCAATCGCGCTCTTTGGAGCGACCACGGCGCACGCTCAACCGAAGAAGGAGACGCCTAAGCCCGCCGCCTCTTCCGCGCCACAGAACCCGAATGCGGACGGGCCAATCGTCGTCAACGCGGACTTAATCACGCTGACGGTGACGGTGACGGACGCTTATGGTCGCTACGTCTCCGGGCTGGAGAAAAAGCATTTCACAGTCTTTGACGATAAGGTCGAGCAGGAGATCACCTATTTTAGTGACGACGACTCGCCGGTCTCCGTCGGCGTAATCTTCGATATGTCGGGCTCTATGAGCGGCGACAAGATCAGGAAGGCGCGCGAGGCGCTGGCGCGCTTTATTCAGACGAGCCACGAGCGGGACGAGTATTTTCTGGTCGGCTTTAACAGCCGCGCACAATTGTTGCTTGATCGCACGCGCGACGGCAACTCCGTGCTTAACAAGCTGACCTTTATCGAGCCGAAATCCAACACGGCACTTTACGACGCCTGTTACCTGGGCGTCGAAAAGGTCTCGCGCGGGACGCATCAGAAGCGCGCGCTGCTGCTGATCTCGGATGGTCAGGACAACGATTCGCGCTACACTTTCAGCGAAGTGCGCCGCCTGTTGAAGGAATCCGACGTGGTGCTCTACTCTATAGGAATCCTCGGCGGGGGCGATCCCAACAGCTCGCTCGGACTCGAAGGCCAGGCCATCTTAGATGAGCTTTCATCGGTCTCCGGCGGCAAGGCTTTCTTTCCGAACAGCGCGCCCGAAATGGACGAGATTTTCGAGAAGATCGCGCTTGAGCTGCGCCACCAGTACTCCATAGGCTATCGCCCGGCAAATTTCACGACCGACGGCAAGTGGCATAAGATCAAGGTCAAGGTGCAGCCGCCGCGCGGGCTGCCGCGTCTTTCGATACGCAGTAAAGAGGGCTATTACGCTGTTCCCGCCCAGCGCAGGGGGGGTTAATCTGCTGTAGTGAGCGGCAACGCGCGCCGCCCTTCCGAGCATCTCTGTATTTGCGCGCGTGCTGTCACTTAAGACAGCAGCGGCGTTCTTTGCCCCGGCCACGCGGAGCCAAACTGAAAAGAGGCTCATTTAATCGAGTGCGAAGTGCCCCGTCACTCCCTTCCTCTCTTCACGGTCGGGCGCGTCGGGGCACTCTAATGAGAGAGATATTAGATGTTAGCTGCTGGATGTTAGTTAAAATCATAACCAGCATCCGTCATCCAGCATCTGACATCTGTTTTTCGAGGATTAGCGAAGTGATGAAATATCTCCAAGCCTGTAAGATTAGCAGAGCGCGCCGTCGTCGCCAGCGCGCATCCCTGGCCTTGATCGCCGCCGGCGCTTTTGTGCTCGGGCTGCTCGTCTTTTCTCACGCCGGACAGGCGCAGGACGGTCGTCCGCGTCGCACCACGACGACGACAACCACAACTCAAAAGCCAGCGCAGCCCACGCAGCAACAGAAGCCAGCGCCGACGCCTACGCCTTCGTCGACGCGTCCCGCTTCGCCGCGCATACACGTGCTGGACGAAGCGCCGCCGGAGATGCCAGACCCTGAAGGTCAGGAGATCAACGAGAACGATGTCGTCAAGGTGGACACCAACCTGGTCAACCTGAACGTGCGCGTCATCGACCGCAACAATCGTCCGATCAGCAATGTTCGCCAGGAAGATTTTAAAATCTACGAAGACGGAGTGCTGCAACCCATAGGCTTCTTCTCGACGGAAGAAGTGCCGATCAGCTACGGCATGGCGTTCGACAACTCCGGCTCTATGCGCTCGCAGATCGATAAGGTCATAGAGGCTGGAAAGATTCTCGTCAACACTAATAAGGAGGGCGACGAAACCTTCGTCGTACGCTTTATCGATAGCTCTAAGATCGAGACGATGCAGGATTTCACCTCCGATAAAGAGAGATTGTCGGACGCGCTCGACAGCATGTACATAGAGGGCGGGCAGACGGCCATCATCGACGCCGTGTATCTGGCCGCCGAGCGTATCGCCGGTTACAAAAAGGGCGACGACCTGAGTGATCGCCGACGCCGCGCGCTGATCGTCGTCACGGACGGCGAAGACCGCAGCAGCTACTACAAACTGGATCAGCTCTTCGCCAAGCTGCGCGAGGAGGACGTACAGATTTTCGCCATCGGCTTCGTCAACGAGCTGGATAAAGAGGGCGGACTTATTCGTAAAAGCCCCAAGGAAAAGGCCGTTGAGTTGATCAACCGGCTCGCCAAAGAGACTGGCGGGCGCGCCTTCTTCCCGAACTCTCTGTCGGAGCTGAACGATATTGCGCGCGAGATTTCCAGCGACCTGCGCACGCAGTACGTGATCGGCTACTATCCGACCAACAGCGCGCGCGACGGCTCGTTCCGTCAGATACGCGTCGCCGTTAATAGCCCGCAGGGCGAGCGCCGCATCGCGCTGACGCGTTCGGGCCGCACGGCCTCTGCGCAGGGCCTCGGTGCTCCGGCTTCGCTCGCGCCAGCTTCACGCACGGGCAACAACAACACGACGCCCCCGCCCACAAGACCCGGAACGCGCGCACGAAAGAATCCATAACCCTTTGAGGCGCGCGTGCGCTCCTTCTAAGGCGATGCGACTTTAATCAAACCCCGGCTCGGCTGTTCTTTGAAGACACGGGTCGGGGTTTTGGCTTTCTCATCAGGAGAAGGGTAAGAATGGCAGACGCCCCTTTCAAGACGGTGGCGTTCGTGCGTCACGGCGAGACGCCGCTGCACGTGGGCGCGAATCGCTTCTGCGGCGAACTTGATCCAGAATTAACAGTGCGTGGGCGTGAGCAGGCCGCCCACGCGCGCGACACGCTTCAGGCGCTGATGCCCCAAGTCGATGCGGCCTGGATGAGCCCGCGCCAGCGCGCGAGGCAAACGGCTGCCATCATCCTCCCATACGCCGAGTGGCAGGTCATAGACGAGCTGCGCGAGCTTTCCTTCGGCCAGTGGGAAGGGCTGAGCAAGGAAGAGGCGAGCGCCCGGACGCCGGAGGCTTATCTCGCATGGGAAACGGATGCTTACCGCAACGGCCCGCCCGGCGGCGAGAGCGGTCTGGATGCAGAGCCCAGAGTTAATCGAATCGTAGATCAAATCTGCGCAAGCCCCGCACAGCATATCCTCATCGTCTCGCACATCACACTGCTGCGACTGGCTATAGCTTTACTGATGAACATTCCGCTCTCCGAGGCGCGTCTGCGCTTGGACATACAGCAGGGGCGAGTGGGCTTGATGGAAGTACGCGAGCGCAAGGCCAGGCTGACGGCTCTTAATCTTTAGAGCGAGTTTCAAGCGATTGCGAAGGCGCAGCCCGCTCGTTTAAGATAAGCGGCGTTTGTTCGCTTGTCAGCCAAAGTTAGACGCATCTTCTCTGTGATACGGCTCTTCAGTGGCGGGCCGAAGCTGTAACCCCTCCTCCTCGGAAAGGATTATCCCCGTTATGTCCTGTGACGCGGCAGCACTCGCCGAGATTGAACTCTTCAACGCACTCAATGACGAAGATCGAAACGCACTCGCGGAGGTGATAGATTCCAAGAAAATCTCTCAGGGAGAGACGCTGTTTCAAGCGGGCGAGCCCGGCGATTCTCTTTTCATCGTTCGTTCGGGCGAGATAGAACTATACATCAAAGACACCGTCGGCCAGAAAATCGTTTTGAATGTCGCGAGCGCCGGAGATATGTTCGGCGAGCTGGCGCTGCTTGATAGCGGAGCGCGCACGGCCACGGCACTTGCGCTCTCGGACACAGACCTGCTCGTCCTTGATCGTGGCGACCTGCTATTGCTCTTTCAGAAAAAGCCCGACGCGGCGCTGCACATGCTCGGCGCTATCAGCGGCATGACGCGCAAGGCAGATCAGCTTTTAAAGACGCGCGTCTCGCGCAACGTCAACGAAGAGATGGAGGTGCATTCGACTTTTCTGCAAAAAATAGCCGACTGGCTCGCATGGTTTAGCGGCAGCATGCCTTTCCTCATCACGCACAGCATCTGGTTCATCGTCTGGATTTCCATAAATACCTTTATCCTCGGAGACAGTGCTTTCGATCCGTTTCCCTTCGGGCTGCTGACGATGATCGTCTCGCTTGAAGCGATCTTTCTAGCCTGCTTTGTCCTCATCAGTCAGAACAGGCAGGCGGAAAAGGACAAGGTGCGCTCCGATATAGAGTACGAGGTCAACATCAAGGCAGAGCTTGAGGTCGCGCATCTTCACGAGAAGACGGATCGCATCTACGAAGACATGCTCGACCGGTTTGCCCGGCTGGAAAAGACGATCACGCAAACAAGTGCGGCGGGGAAAATTTAGAGCAAATTTCAATTGAGTCTACGGGGAGAGACATTCACCACCGCAGATACAGAGAGCACAGAGGAGGCACAGAGAGTTGCGAGATATTCAACCCTCCTTGCTTCCTCCGTGTCCTCTGTGTTTCTGTGGTGAACGCCTCTTTCCATACACTCAGTTGAATTTGCTCTAATGAATTCCCTTCGTCACGGCGCGGGCTGAGTCGAGATCAGGTAGGCGATAAAGGCTATGAAGAGGACTGAGAGGCCCAGGATAATCAGGACGACCGGGTCGAAGCCGAACCAGTTCGGCGCGTTCTGTTCTTCCTCGGTCACACCCTTCGGTAATTTGAGCTTGCTGGTATCGACGACGATTGCGCCGTCGTCCCCTTTCGAGCCCTGACGACTTTGCGCCCCGTTCTGCTCTTCAGGCGGAGTCAGACGCGCGGCGTGCTCTGCGGCCTCTTTACTTCCGGCCCTGACAGGGCTATGCAGACGGCGCGGCTCCTTTTTTCGCGACCCCTTCTTTACAGCCATTTGACCTTCCTCAGGTAAAGGTAGAGTCCGAAGCCGAGCACGACCATTGAAGAGAGCGCAAAGACATAGCCGTACTTCCACCGCAACTCAGGCATCAGATTAAAGTTCATCCCGTAGATGCCCGCGATCAAAGTCACGGACATCAGGATCGTCGCTACCGATGTGAGCCGCTTCATAATCATATTCATGCGATTGCCCTGAATCGACAGATAAGCATCCATCGTCGAGCCCAGCAGGTCGCGCAGAGTGTCTATGGTGTCGGCGACACGTATGATGTGATCGAACACATCCTGAAAGTAAACATGCGTCTCGCGCGAAAAGAGCGGCTGCTCGCGCCGCAGCAGTGTGTTGAAAACATCCCTCAAAGGCGTAATCGAGCGGCGCAGGTAAAGAAGCTGTTTCTTGATGCGAAAAATCTCTTCGATTGACTCGGGCTGAAAGTCGCCGAAGATTTGATCTTCGAGTTCGTCCATGCGCTCGTTCAAAATATCCAGCAGCGGCATGTAATCGTCGACGATGGCGTCGACCAGCAGGTAGGTGAGCATGCCTGCGCCGTGCTCTGCGCGGTCGCTCCATTCCGGCCACAAACGTCTGGCGGTCTTGATGGCGCGAATCGGTCGGCTGTGAACCGTCACCAGATAGTTTGCGCCGAGAAAAATATTTAGCTCGCGCAGCTCCAGGTGATCGTGCTCGCCGACCAGCTCAGCCTCGTAGAGCACCATAAAATAGTAGCCCGGATACTCTTCGACCTTCGGGCGTTGATGCGTCTGCTGGCAATCTTCTATCGAGAGGGGGTGAAACTTGAACTCATTGGCGAGCTCTATAAAATCCTGGCTCGTCGGGTCGGTGACATCTGCCCAGACGACGTTCTCCTTGCCAAGGCAGAGCTTGCTTATATCTTCGGCCGGAAAATTGTCCTGGAACTTTTTGGACTTGCTATCCAGACAAACGGTTGTGATCACGCGGCAGTGCCCCCGGAGCTTTTCGCTCAAAGCCG
>DATLMN010000073.1:0-8960 GCA_035537255.1 Pyrinomonadaceae bacterium
TCGCAATCGTGATGGGAACGACGTAAGACGCAAACAGCGGCGTCGCCACGTTCAAGCCTTCGATTGCGCCCAGCACGGAGATGGCTGGCGTGATGATGCCGTCGCCGTAAAGCAGCGCCGCACCGAAGATGCCAAGCACGACCAGCACCCAGCGCTCGCTTTTGCTCACAATCTTGATCGGAGTCGCCAGCGCCGTCAAAGCCAGAATGCCTCCCTCTCCATGATTGTCGGCGCGCAGGACAAAGACGCAATACTTTACGGAGATGATAATGATCAGCGCCCAGAAGATGAGCGACAGCACGCCGAAAATATTAGCAGGCGTAGTGGCGATGGCGTGCGGGCCGTGAAAGCACTCGCGCATCGCGTAGAGCGGGCTGGTCCCTATGTCGCCGTAAACGATGCCGAGCGCGGTGAGCGAAAGAACAGCAAGATAGCTCCCGCGCGGCGTGGCCGTATGTGGATGACCGTGCTCATCCGTAAGCGTCGTGTGAATGTCTACAGAAGCTGTTCCTGCCATAGTTATCCCGAAGAGGAAAATTCAGTATCGTCCCGCGATAAAACATTTATCTTCCAACCACAACCGATGAGCCCGAAAGATGTACGGCTATTCTGAGCAGAGCATAAACCGGACGGACGAATCGTTGATTCAAAGCGGTTAAGCTAACGCGCATAGGATGGCATAAAAGTTATAAAGATTTTGTAAAGATGCGGTTTACGAGCCGGGTCAAATTGAAGCCCACGGCGCGCCGAGATGAAATCCGTGCATTAAAACATCTGGCGTCGCCTGATCATCTCGTAAGCGAAACCTGAGGCGCTCGCCAGTTGTGTCCAAATGAGAAGCGAGGTGAGCGCCAAAGCTTTAGCTTTGCTTCCCTTCTCTGTCGAAGACGGATGGCTTAGCAGTTTGAGGTAGAAGCTGCGGTCGGGCTTAAAGCGCTCTGCGCCGCGTTGCCGACCGGCTCTATGAAAACGAAAAGCGCCGCGCCCGTAACCGAAATGCTGTCGCCAGAGTGTGTCCAGCCTGAGCGGGTGCGCGTGATAAACCAAAGCTTCGGGGGCGTACTCCATCTCGTACCCTTCACGAAGCCAGCGGTCGCACAAATCGCGATCCTCGGAGGTGATAAATCGTTCGTCGAATCCGCCGATTGCGCGGAATCCTTCGGCGGGAACGGCCAGATTATTGGAAGCAAAAAAGAGCGCCGACTCCGCACGGTTAAAGTGTTCGTAAACGACATCGATAATCGTCTGGCTCGTGGCGGAGTAAATATTCTGCGGCAGCGCGTTGAGGGTACGACCGCCGATCAGGCGTTTTGGGTCGGTTTGATAACGCGCCCCGAAGGCTTGCAGCCAGCCGCGATCAGGCCGACAGTCATCGTCCGTAAAGGCTAAGCAATCGCCGCGCGCACGCTGCGCTCCGAAGTTTCGCGCCGCCGCCGGGCCAGCGTGCCGCGCGATTAGAAGCTGCACATCAATACGCCCGCGAAATGATGCGACCAACTCTTCGGGCGGCATATCGCTTCCGTCGTCGACGACGATGACCTCAAATTGCTCAGGCGGATAGTCCAGACACGCGACCGATTCCAGACACGTTGCAAGCTGCGCCTGTCGCTCGTAGGTCGGAATGATGATCGAGAAGAAAGGAAACTCTTGCGACATCGAATTTCGCGGGGCGCTTGCCTCTTAAGGCAGATTCTCAGAGGCTTCCAGGTCATAGCCGCCCGGCCGCGCGTCGCTTTTTCGATTGCCCCTCTTCATATAACGCTCGCGGTGGAATTCCATGTCGGACAACACGGCCATGGCGCGGCCTGCGCCCAACGCATAGCCGACCATCTCGCCCGCTCCATCGCAAAGGAGCGCGATGAAAAGCATAGGGGCCACTCGCGGCAACAAATGGCGCGGGCGCTTCATTCGGCCAAGCTCGCGCACCAGGCGAGAGAAGCGCACCACAGGAATCAGAGGCGAGCCGCAGGTAAAGAGCAGGCGTCGCCAAAAGCTCCAATCGCGCGCGCGCGATGCGGCGAACAGACGACCGCCGTAAAATCGTAAAACCGTTGACGAGAGCGGCGCAGTGAAGTTCTCATGAAACGTGCGCGCCTTCGGCTCAAGATAGAGACGATGTCCCAGCCTTCTTAAATCCCATTGCAGAATCGTTTCGGCATCGAGCATCGCTTCGAGCCTGTCGCCATATTCAAGAAGAAGGTCGCGTTTGTACGAGCCGTTATGTCCGGGCAGGTGCTCTGCCTCTCCGCCCGCGAGGGGTTCTAGCCACGGGCCGTACTCGACCAACAAGTTGGCCCAACTCGTCAGGCTTCCGGGATTAGCATTCGCCATCACCGGGCCCACGGCGGCCCACTCTCTTTTGTGAGCATTGATCAGCGCCTCTGCCCAGCCCGGCGCAGGAAAAGCATGATCTTCGGCAAACGCTACGATGGGCGCAGAAGCCTCGCGTACACCAGCGGCCCTCGCCCTCGCAGTCGAGCGCATGTGGCCGACGGCCACGGCGCTGTATTGACGAAAGCAGCTAAGCTCTTTTTCGTCCAGCCCAAGCTTATCCAGAGAGGGTGCGACCAGCACAATCTCAAGACGGTCTCTGATCTTTTGCGCCCTCAGATGTCTGATAGTTTTACGCACCGTCTCGTAAGAGTCCGGCGTCACCACGATCACGGACATCGCAGGTAAACTGTTCACACTTTTCCCCTTCGCAAGCCCTCTAGTGTCTAAGCCCTTCGGTTACAAGTTCGACGGCTTCTCTTAAGATTAGATTGCCTTGACATGATTAGCATGAAATCGATTGCTCATCAATTGAACCGACCTCCCGGTCATGGCAGACTCCTCCGCCGCTTCTGTGATCGCAAGACTATGATAGCCGTCGAATAAATCCGGCGCGGCTTGTGTAGCGCTGTCGGCGGAGAGCGCGGCCGCAACGAAGCTTGAGAGCGCCTTGCGATAGGAGGGCTCGTGCAGCGGCGCACGCATCTTTTCGAGTAGATAGCCGCTGCGCGCAAGGCTACGCACGCCGTGTCGCAATTCCCTGAGGCGTAGTTGGCCCAGGGTCGTTGGCGTGATGCGTGGCTCAAGCGAGCCGTAGCGATCAACGCTTAGCTTGCCGCCCTCTCCGTAAATCTCGAAGCTGTCCTCCTCGACCGCTCCCAACGAGAAGAAAGATTGCACAACCATTCCATCGTCGAGACGCAGCTGTAGCATCGCGCTATCACAATCGCTGCGACGCGAACACGTTTCGGCAAACAATTCGCGCACTTCCTGATCGAAGAAATAACGAAGCAGATCGAAATGATGAGAGGCCAGATCAAAGAGCACGCCGCCTCCGCTTAGTCTGTCTCTCTTCCATGGTGGCAAGTCTTGTACGGCGGTGGAAAAAACCGTGCGGGCGAACAGCAGTTGACCGAGAGTGCCCGAACGGATGTGCCTGCGCACCGATTCGTAAAGTTTATTGAAGCGATAATTAAAACCCATCATGGCGACGACCCCTGCTTTTTGCCATGCAGTAATCACAGCCTGCGCTTCGTCGAGGCTCGTCGCCAGAGGTTTTTCCAGATAGATGTGTTTGCCCTTCTCAAGCGCGGCGATGGCCGCACGCGCGTGAAGAGCGTTCGGCAAGCAGATGACCAGCGCATCCACTTCTGCTTTGTCCAGCAACTCCTCGTAATCCGTAAAGGCTGCGGCTTTGGGCGCGAGCCGCTGAGCCTCTAGACGCCGCCCAGCGTCCGGCTCTGCGAGCGCGACAAGTTCAGCGCTGGGCAGCCGCTTGAGATTGACAAGGTGCGCAGCCTGCGCGATATGACCGCATCCGATGAGCCCAACTTTGAGAGTCGTCATGAACGAGCCGTTATCATTTCAGGGATATGTGCGCCGCTGAGAAAAAAGCTGGCACGTCTTACAAGGCCATTTCCGTTTCGCCAGCTTGGCATAATTTATAAGCTTTGAAAAGTAGAAGTGAGGTCAGTACCGCCTGCTTAAGCCAAGCGGGTCATCAACATTGAACACCCGCCCGAGACCTTAGGTGGTACTGACTAAAATGGTGGCGGTAATCGGCGCACGTCAAATAGAATGACGATGTGAAAGCCCGCGTCTTAGTGCTCGCCTCTCTCTTCGTGCTCGTTAATCTGTCGATTATCCTCGGCGGCGGCATTCGCCTGGGGGGAGATTCGCAGAGGTATCTGGCGGGCGCTGAGAACTTACTCAATGGACTTCCGCTTCAGGGGAAGCAAATATCCTACTCGGGCTATGCGTTGTTGATCGCGCTGTGCCGGTTGACTAGGGCGGGGCTGCCGGGTGTGATCTTTATTCAACTCCTGTTCGCCGCAGCCGCTGCGGTCGCGCTCTACGATTTAGGCAGCAGATTGCATGGACGCTTGGCCGGATTCTTTGCGGCGGGACTCTTCATTGCCAATCCTGACGTTGCGCGCTGGAACGCTTTTATCCTGACGGACTCGCTCTATATCTCTCTGGTTGTACTCAGCGTGTGGTGCGTCCATACGGCAGCACAGCGCAAGCGATACTGGTACATCCTGACGGCTGCTGCGCTCGCTGTTGCGGCGCTTGTGCGACCGAACGGTCTGTTTCTTCTGGCGGTGGCCGTGCTTTATCTGGTCAGCCGTGCCATCGCGCATAAGAGTCTAAGACGGCTGGCTATCTCTGGCATCGTCCTCGCATTGGTTCTGGGAGCGATTGCCGCTTCGCGATTTTATTCGACCGGTGGCAAAGACCATCCTGAAGTGACGTTGCGCAATGGCATCACAGGGATAAACGAATGGCGCGTCCCTATGCCTTCCGATACTGCGCCGATCAAAGGCGAATGGTCTGCTCTCTTTAGTTATGTGGCCCGGCATCCGTTCGCCTCATTTCGCCTGGGCATCACTCGCGTATTTATAGAGTTAATACATGTCCGCCCCTTTTATTCCTTCAGGCACAATCTGGTACTGCTCTTGAGCCTGCCCTTTCTTTACTTGCTGGCTCTGATGGGGCTGAAAGTTAACCGCGAGCGGTCGCTGGCGCACCTTATTCTTCTGGCCGTCGGCTCTCAACTGTTCGTGGTGGCGATCACTTTCGCCGATGGGGACGGTCGCTTTCTGCTCTATGTGCTGCCGCTTGTTTGTCTCTTCAGTTCCTGTGCCGCAGCCTCTCTGATTGATCTATATCTCTCACGCAGAAAGACCGAAGCGAAGAGCGCTGTGAGAGTTGTTGCGAGTCAGTAAACTTCAATCTTCTCTTCGACCACGGTGGCCTGTTTCCTTCTAGTGAAGACGTGCGCCATACAGCACAAAGCGAAGACCGCGCTGCTGTAGCAATAATAAAGGAGATGAAGAGCGGCCACGCCCGGCAGACAGTGTGGGCCCATCCGTCGCAGAAAGAAGGAGTACATCCTTCGGTTGAGGATGAAGACGAGCAGCAACAGTAGAGCGGCGGGAGCGAGCAGATAGGGAGAAGCGAAACTGAAGGCAAGAAGCGTGAGCGCCATGATGGTCGACAGTGCGCTTATGCGCTCACTTGTGCGAAGGTTGAGGTCGCTGCCGAGATGCCCGCGCTCCAACATCAACTTCGACCAAGGCACGGCGCGCCTGAAGATGTCCGCTCGAAGCATGCCGAGCAGCGTCCAACGCTTCAAGTGCTGCACCTGTAACTGCCTGTCCAGCAGAATAGTGTAGCCCGCGCCTCGCAGGCGATACCCTAGTTCGATATCTTCAATCGAAGCATCCGTGTAACGACTTTCGTCGAAGCCTCCGAGTCGCAGGAACACCTCGCGCCGCACACCGCCGCACCCGGCCCAGAAAGTTTCTGCAAGGGAGCGCGCCTGCTGATGCGTAAAGTGATGGAAAAGATTTTTATAGCGCGAGACGAATTGCTTCGAGGCCGGGGCATCATCGTAAGAGCCGAAGAGCGCCGCCATCTCCGGCTGCGACCGGAAATGTGCGGCGACTCTCTCGACCGTGTCGGGCTGCACGCGCACGTCCGCATCAATGAAGAGTAGAACCTCTCCGCGCGCCTGTCTTGCGCCGTAGTTGCGTGCCGCAGCAGGGCCACGCCGTGCTTCCGTTTGCAATAGCTTGACGCCACCGTGTCGGCGTGCGACTCGCGAGCTTTCGTCCGTCGAGCCGTCGTCAACGACGATGATTTCAAATGCTTCGCCGCTCCCCGACAACGCGCGCAAACACTCTTCAAGATGGGCCGCGCCGTTGTGGACGGGAATGATGACGGAGATATATGTCTGTTCGTTCAAGAAATTCTTTCGCGTTCAAAGAGAGGGCCGTTGCTTAGCCTTCAGGTTCGAGTGCCGTCTCCCTCAAGCCTCGCACTCGTTCGGGAACAGGCGGCTGCGTGGAAGCCAGAAGCCTGTACTGCTGCGCCACAGAACCCGTTTCTTCGAGATGCTCCTGTTCCGTGTTGACTTCCCACAGATCATAACTCGCGCCCAGGATGTTTTTGACCGCCAGCATCGCCGTCAGCATGGAGTGATCCTGATTATTATATTTGTGCATGCCGTTGCGCCCGACCAGTTGCAGGTTTTCCAGGCCGCCCAGAAAGTCGCGAATGACAGAGAGCGATTGTTTATAAGTATGATCGTAAACAGGGTATGCCTTGGGGACGCGAATGACCACGCCGTCTTCAACCTCCGAGGCTTTGACCAGACATACTTTCTCTATCTCAAGCTTACCCAGCTCGATCAACTCCGCGTCCGACATCCTCCACAAAGGGTCGTCCTCGAAACAGAAATATTCCAGCCCCAGACAGGTCTTTTCCGAGTCTGCGACCATGTACGGACTCCAATTCTTGAAGTTCTGTATGCGCCCCATCTTCACTTCGGGGTCATGTATGTAAATCCAGTTATCCGGGAAGATGTCGCGGCGATTAACGATCAGGATGACCGTGATGAAGTCTCTGTAGTTGAGCCGTGCTGCCGCCGTTTGTACTTCGGCGGGCGCTGGCGGATTGAGGCTCTGCACCAGCTCGCGTATGGGCATACTGCTGATAAAGTGCGAGCCAGCGACTGTTTCTCTTTCCCCGTTAGAGTCGACGACGATCCGTTCAACTTTGCCCGCGCTCCATTCAATACTTTGCAGACGCGTATTGAGGCGCACTGCGCCTCCACGCTCTGCGACGAGGCCCGCCATCCTTTCCCACATCATGCCCGGGCCGCGTCGCGGATAGTCGAACTCTTCGATCAGGGATTTGATGATCGTCCCTTTATCTTTCGCTCGCTGCTTAAAGAGAAGATTTCTCAAGGTCGAGGCGAGCGACAGGTCTTTGATGCGCTGCGCGGCCCAGTCGGCAGTGATCTCCGCGCAGGGAATACCCCAGACCTTCTCCGTGTATGTCTTGAAGAACAGTTGATAAAAGCGGCTGCCGAAACGGTTCGTCACCCAGTGCTCAAAGGTCAGGACCTGCTTTCGCGGAAAGATTTGTGCGCGCAGGTAACTGAGCAGAATCAGCAGACCATTGATGATTCCGATGTGGAAGAGAGCGGACGAAAAGCGCAGCGGGTAATGCAGGAAACTGTTATTGAAGTAGATGCGCGAGAGCCGCCGGCGTCGAAGAAAATCGCCGTTTGGCAGTACCTCTCTCCAGAGATCGTCAACTGCTTTGACTTTGGTGAAGAAGCGGTGGCCGCCGATGTCGAAATGATAGCCCTTGTAGCTGCCTGTTCGCGACAGACCGCCCGTCATAGAATCTTTTTCCAGCACAACGGAGGCGACATTTGCTTTACAGAGTTCGTAAGCTGCGGTCAGTCCCGCAGGCCCTCCCCCAATGATGATGACACGCTTCGCGTCCGGCTCTGCCATTGCTCGAAGAAAACTATTCCCGTGCTAAAGAATCTACCAGCCATAGCTAATAAACTCTTTTCATCTTTTAATCAAGTGAAAGAGAACTCTACTCCTTTGGCCTACGCTCTCTTCGCGGCTTAGATATTTTCTCCTGAGCAGTCGACGATACTTTTAATAAGACAATCATCTTGCGCTTATTAAATACGGCCCAGAATTTGTAAGAGTCTCGTTGGGAAATCCGTAATGATGCCGTCGACGCCGAGCGCGATCATGCGCTGCATCTCTTTGGGCTCGTTGACCGTCCAGGCGTGAACTTTCAGATTTAAGCTGCGCGCTTTATCGACAAATTTTTGCGTGATGACGGGGACGATGAATTTTGAATGCCACTGGATAGCGTCAGTGTCCGGCCTGTAGTCCACTGTAAGACATGGTCTAGGGCCTAAAATTCCGCCACTTCAAGCACCGAAGCGGAGGTCGCGACATTAGGAGACTGGCGGCGAAATTCATGTAACACATTGTTCCATCCCGAAGCCACCAGCACCTTGTCCGTCATCTTATATTTTTCGATCATGTTGCAGAATTGCGTGACCAGCGAAGGCTCTTTCTGCTTGATCTCTATGTTCATGCGCATGTTCGGAAAAGCCTCGAACACTTCCTGCAAGGTAGGTATGGTGATGTCCCTGTACTTTTCGTCGGCGGGCCACCTGGCCGTGGGGTGAAGCTTTTTTATCTCCGCGAGCGTTAAATCCTTGATGCGGCCCGTGCCCTCCGTCGTCTCGTCTACGGTATCGTTGTGCATCAGGACAAGCTCGCCGTCGACGGTTCTATGTATATCTAGCTCTATAATATCTACGCCAAGCTTGATCGCCTGCTCAAAGGCGTAGAGAGTTTCTTCGGGCCACTCGCCTGCGCCGCCACGGTGCGCGATCACCTCTGGTGAGTTTGTGCCCTGAAGAAAAAAAGGCCTGTTCGCTCCTACCTGTACAGTCATTTGACAGCTCCTTTTAGCATCGACGCACCATCAGCCTCGGCGACGGCAAGCTTATCACCGAGCCGTGCTTTCACTCTATGATTGGCAGTTACAATCTAAAATATTCGTTCGTGTAAGGAAAGCTCCGGCACGCACAGCCGGGCCAGCGGTCTACATTACGAGCGTCAAAGCGACTTTAGCCGTGCGTT
>DATLMN010000074.1:0-13216 GCA_035537255.1 Pyrinomonadaceae bacterium
TGGACCTTAACGGCAGTTGCAATCCTGAAGGGATCGCCGCAGAATAGCTTTTATACGTCGGCGCATTTTAACTCAGAGGGAGCGCCTGTGCGATACTTATTTAAGAAATCTTTTCCGAAGGAACCATTTCTATATGAGTAATACTGAAAACACCGGAGATGCTGGCCGGTCATCGCTGCGTCTGGCGGCCAATGCCCGCGAAACTAATGACGAGCGTCCGCGCCCCACACTGCCACGCCAGTTCGTCAACTTCACTTTTTATCGCGCGCGCCCCGAATGGCGTATGCTCGACGACGCGACGAAGGCTTCGACCAAGCAGGAGTTCGTGAAAACCCTGGACGAGTTTCGCGGCCACCTGCTGATGCACACTTATTCGCTGGTGGGCCTGCGCACGAACGTCGAGCTGATGATCTGGCGCATAGGCTACGAGCTGGACCCTTTTCAAGAGATGACGACGCGTCTTAATCAAACACGCTTGGGCCAATACCTGGAAGCGACGCAGTCTTTTCTCTCTATGACGAAGCGCTCGATGTACATAGACAAGGATAATCCGGAGCACGTCGAAGATCGTTTGCACATCGTGCCGGGTCGTTCCAAATATCTTTTCGTCTATCCGTTCGTCAAGACGCGCGATTGGTATTCGCGCTCGCCGGAACAGCGGCAGGAGATGATGGACGAGCACATACGCATCGGCTCGAAGTATCGTTCGGTCAAGCTGCACACGACCTATTCGTTCGGTCTGGACGATCAGGAGTTCGTCGTCGCCTTCGAGACAGATCAGCCTGCGGACTTCCTTGACCTCGTGCAGGAGTTGCGCGAGACCAAGGCCAGCAGCTTTACGCTGCGCGATACGCCCATGTTTACCTGTCGCCAACGCACGATCAGTGAATGCCTGGACGCCCTGGGGTGATGCGGGATACGAGTCGAGATAGAAGCGAAGGGTAAACGGTAGCGAAAGAAAGGGCGCTTCCTAATGCCTTATAATGAAGGATGCGAGCCGCGCTCTGCCTGTGTTATTCTCCGGCTCGCTGTCAAAGCCCAGCTTGGTTTTTGAATTACACCGGGGCGCAAAAGGTAAGAGCGTGCGCGCGCTTTGCACAGACGCTCAACTTCGAGCCTTGCGCCCGTCTTTGGAGGAACTGGAATGTCTGAGATCGGCATCGGTTTGTTATTCGCCTTCTGGTTCGTGCTGGCCTATCTGCTCATCTCCAAAATCTTCGGATCAAAGGAGCACGGGCAGACTCGCTGGCGCGACCTGTTCCGGCCATCGGCGGACGCCGCCCATTCACTCGGCGCGAAAAAACCGCACCTCTTTCTGACGGGCAGCGAACTGAGCGACCATCATTCGCAAGCCGCAAGCAGCGGCACAACTTCAGGCAAGGAGCGTTAGAACGCGCGCGCAGGAAGTTTTCCAAGGGCCAAAAGCCCTTCGGAAAAACCTGGGCGTAGTTACATAGAACAAGGTTTCGGACGATGAAGACCGGGCGAAGGTTTTTGATCAGCGGAGAAGTGCAAAGGGTCGGCTACCGTTTTTTCGCGCAACGCGCCGCCGCGCGCCATCAGGTTACGGGCTATGTGCGCAATCTGCCGGACGGGCGCGTCGAGGCGCTGGCAGAAGGCACGCCCGACAGCGTCGAATCCTTCAAGCACGATCTGGCCACAGGCCCTGCCTTCGCGCAGGTGGAAAACATAGAGGAAATACACGTCGAGCCTACGGGCACGTACTCTCATTTCAGAATCGAAAAGTAAGAGCAAAGTAATCAGCAGTCAGTAATCAGTTCTCAGCTAAAAACCGATGACAAAACCGAGCCGCTGAACTGATTTCTAAAACTGAAAACTGATTACTGACTACTAACAACTACTTATGAATGAACTGAAAGCTTTGATTCGCGAAGTGCCGGACTTTCCCAAGCCCGGCATCAATTTCTATGACATCACGACGCTGCTCAAGCACAAGGATGGGCTGCGCCTGACGGTGGACGCGCTCGCGGCGCAATTCGATGGCACGAAGGTTGACACTGTGATCGGCGTAGAGGCGCGCGGCTTTATCTTCGCACCGGCGCTCGCCTATCACCTGGGCGCGGGCTTTGTGCCGGTTCGTAAGCCGCGCAAGCTCCCGGCAGAATGCGCTTCCATCTCTTACGATCTGGAATACGGTCAGGACACGCTGGAGATTCATCGCGACGCCGTTGGAGAGGGGCATCGCGTCATCATCGCGGACGACCTGCTCGCCACGGGCGGCACGGCGCGCGCCGTCGTCGATCTGGTGGAATCTTTAGGCGGCACGGTCGCGGGCCTGGTCTTCGTCGTCGAGCTGGAATTCCTGCCGGGACGCAAACGCCTTGAGGGCTACGACGTGCGCTCGCTGATCAAATATCAATCATGAGCGCAAACTGGACTGCGCCCTCCGTCGTCTGCTAATTTGTTTACTCATGTGCTCCCGTAGCTCAGTGGATAGAGCACTCGCCTCCTAAGCGAGGGGTCGCACGTTCAAGTCGTGCCGGGAGCACTTATAATTGAGGTGACTATCTACTTAATGCGGGTGGTTGGTCGCTAACTTGGCTAACTCTTCAGTTAGGCTGACTAATAAGTTGAGATAACTGTTTATCTTGCTTCAAGTAGATGATCGCCTAATTGTATTCTCTAGTAACGTCTTGGCTGATTGATGTTTTCTGTGGCGCGTCTTTTATTTTCTAATTTTCTTCCTGCTTCTTCATCTTTCAACATAGATTGGTACTTAAACCATACCTTTACTGATCTGAAGATTGGTTCAGATATATTATTGGGGCCGCCAATTAACTGCTTAAATTCATCCGTGTTTTCTTTAACCCTTCCATCTATCATCATCTGAAATCTCGTTCCGTTTTTACGTAAGTTTTCTCTTTCTTCTTGAGTAAGAGTGTTATCGATATATTTGAATTTATGAATTTGGAATGGTTCTTTTAACCTTTTCTGTGTCTCTTTAAACGGGGCGTCACGCAAACTTATAGAAGTCAGCTTGATAGGCATTAGTCTTTACCTCCTTGCAATGCAGTATAACAAAAAGACAGTTATTTCTAGCAGTCTTAATTTATAAACACGTACACAATTACTGTGCCAAGTGCTGAAAGGGACGTGCGAATGCATCATCATCGTAGGGGGGTTAGCTACCGAATCAAATCGCGCGCAGACACAAGGGAATGTCCTGAGGGCGCATCCCAGCCACTATTTTGAATAGTGCTCTGCGCCGAGGAAGTGTAGCGACACATAAGGCTCGTCGCCGACGACCCAGCTGTCGTGCGCTTGAGACGGTATATAAAAGAGTTGCCCCGCCTCAAGCTCAATGATCCGGCCGTCAGACATCGCCGCCACTGCGTGCCCTGAGATGACCAGCCCGACATGCTCGACCTCGCACAGCGCAGTGCCCGCCTGTGGACTGACGTGTACAGACCACTTCCAGCCCGGCTCGTAAGTCGCTCTGCCGATCATCATGCCGCCGACTCGGACGATCTCGAACTTGCCCTTTTCAAAGACGCGCCGTTCGTCAGGGTTATCAAATCTTTTTAGCTCCACGTCCATCATACTTTCTCCGTCCATAAAGCCCCGCCTCCTGTGATCTGTGTGAGCGGCTCGTTGACATCAAACTTCCTAGCCCTGATGTTCTCGATACCCGCCGACTGTAAACGCACAATTTTCTGCGACCAGTAAGCATCAAGCGAGGACTCGTCTTCAAACAGATAGATGCCGCCCGCCTCTCCAGCCTCAGGATTCTCCGTCCATATCTTCCAGATCAGGCCGGGAACATCCGCTATCCTGTGCGCAAGCTCGGTATGCTCCAAAGCCATTTGCGCGCCCCAAGGGCCAGCGAAACTATAATCGACCTGCAAGAGTTTGAGCGCCATAACGATTTGTTACTCTCCTTCAAGACAATCAGGTCGGACTGAAAGGGCGGAGGCATTCGCGAACCTCACGGCCCGAAGCATTGCTCAGTGCTTTGATCCAGCATGCCTTGCCGCTATTGCATTACTTAATGCTTACTGGCGATGCAGGCGCGCCCCTTTCGCGCCGACCGGAATCTTCAGGATTCGTCCGCCCCTGAGTTCTGTCACGTAGATGGAGGTGCGGTCGAAATCTCCTTCGCCGAAAGCGATGCTGGCGGCGCTCTGCTCGGCAACGAGCAAGGCTGAGCCGTCCGCCGGATCGACTCGCCAGATTCTTCCTTCACGATTTGCCGCGACATACAGACGGCCCTTTGAATCCATCGCCAGCCCGTCATTGCAGCCTATACCGCTGCTCTGAAACAAGACCACAGGCAGACCATTCGGGCGACCATTGCGCAGCGGTAATCGCCAGACGCGATTATCACACTCTATGGGGCGCACATCTTTGCGGAAGTTACGGAATATCTGAGCGACGAAGAGGCTGCGTCCATCCGAAGAGAGCGCCATGCCGTTCGGATGCGCAATCGCGTTGCTGAACAGTGTGACCTTTCCAGTCTTAAGAGTCACTTCCCAGATGTCTCGCGTAAAATCATCTGAGACCAGAAGAGAGCCGTCCTTGCGCAGCAGGACAAAGTTCGGATCAGCGATGCCTGCGGCCAGAACGGTTTTTTTACCCTCCGGAGTAATCCTCAAAACCAGACCGTCCTTGTTTGGCCCGTGATTGATGGCGTTTGTCGGGCCAAAGTCCGCAACGATCAGATCACGTTTGCCGATGGGCGCTAGGCCGACACTCGATTGCAGGTCTGCGACCCGCCTGACTGCGCCGCCGCGTGTAACCTCCCAGAGCGCATCGTCAGCCGTCACGAACAACCTGCCCTCACCGTTGAAGGCGATCCCTTCAGCGCCGCGAAACTTTCCTTCGACGATTACCTCCGCACGTGCGGGAAAAGACTGCATCTGTGCAGAGACGCCGGGCGCTCCCGCGCAGGCTGCCAGCAGCAGTAAAGCGATGATGATCTTGTAACAGTTGATAATGACGGGCAATCTCAATGCGCTCATTTGTTGCTCGCCGATTCAAGATTGCGTCGCGAGCCTTCGTAGATGCCGCGCCTTCTGGTGAAATCCATTTCCGGGTCAAAGTCCGTCGCGAGCAATCGAAGAGCCTCTGTGTATAACTGGCGGGCACGCGCATTATCGCCCAGCCTTCGATAAATTTCTGCCGCAGCATAGTTGGCCCACGCAGATTTTGGATAAGCGTCAAGCCGTAGCTCGACGATCTCTCTGGCAGACTTCCAATCATTCTTTTCCCCCAGCCACCTTGCGACATCATTAAGGGTTTGTTGCGGCAAGGGCTGCGCATCAGCCTTCTTCAGTTGGGCATAGAGGGCAACCACGCTCTGGATGCCACGGGCTTCGATCATCGCCTGCAACTGCGCTGCGGTGGGCGGCGCTGTGAGAGCCGTTTTTCTGTCGACTGTGAGAATTCCAAGGGGGACGCCGTTTGCCTCCGGAGAGTTGTCAAGAAATGACAGGCTTGCGCTTTCATTCTTCAAATAAGCTTTGAGGAAGTGCAGCGCATAGCGGCAGACCCACTCGAATCCCGTCTTGGTATCGACGGCTGTCTTACCCTGCATGCCGGGGACAAAGTGTTCGAGCATCCCGTTGTTGACGAAATCGCCGTGCCGCATTCCGGGAAACGCGACCAGATACCGCCGAGAGTATTTCAAAGTATTGAGAAAGCTCAAATCCGTGCCGGGAACATCCGGGCCGTGCAGGTGCGCGAGCGGCACGGTTATTCTGGACAGGCTGTAATACGGAGTTCTTTGCACAACGTTTGCGCCGAACACAGAGCCTATACCTCCGTCGAGGCTGATTAAAGCATCAACCTCCCGATTGCGTGTCTGAAGACCAAGGGCGCTGATCGCACCAAAGCTCATACCTATAACAGCAACTTTGTCCGCATCCACCTGCGGGTTTGATCTCAAAGAGCCTATGACGAACTCTATATCTTTGACTTGAGTTTCCACGCCGGTCAGGCCGACATCCAGGTTGTATTCAAAAGTCCCCTTCCAAGGTATCGCCGCTACCACAAAGCCGTGACTGGCCAGGTATTCGCACATGATGCTGTTACCGGACGGAGGGATATGCGCATAAACCACCAAAGGAAAGCGTCCCCTGACGGGCGTCTCGTCCTTGATTGCGCCGGTTTTCATCTTCATCAGCGCTTGAAGCCTATCCGCGCTCGCGCCCTTTGCGAGAGGCTCTTTCATAAAAGCCTGCACGCTCTGCTCTCGCTCTTTTGTGGTCAGTGGCGCAAACCTTAACTCCTGTACCAGCAGATGCACGTACTCCTCAAAGAGCATAGGCGTTCTACGGCCAGTGTTGATCGCCGGATACCAGACGCCGATTTGCATCTGTCTGCCGGGGCGCGCTGGCAAGACTTCCTTGCCCTCTGCATCGCGTGTGATCGACGGCCTTGAGAGATCATAGGTAAAGATTGTCCGGTAGCCGACGTTGTGCGGGCCGGGCTTGAGATTTCCCCAGAGCGCGGAGGCACGCAGCTCCGAAGCTAAAGGCCAGAGCAGAAGAGTTGAGAGAAGCAGGCTAAGTAAAGAAACGTTTGTTCGCTGCGGCCTAAGCACCCTGTACCTCCTGATGCCAATTCGCCATTCGTCTTACTCTTCCGACTCTTTCGTGTCAGAGTTGAGGCGTTCCAGCACGCCCGGCTGCTCGCCTTCAAACTGCTGGTAACGCTGCAAGTCTTCTTCGCGGAAATCGACGGCAAGCTGTAGATGCTGACAGTGCAGGCAGCCGTAAGCGCGTATATCGCGCGTGCCGACGCCGAACATACTCTTCCAGATGGAGACCGCTTCCGGCCTGAATGTGGGTATTCCGCCAGACGAATCTGTCAGAGCGCCCGCGACCATCTCCGTGCTGCCGCATGCCACACACTTCATCCTTCAGTCACCCTTTCAGAAAATAAGAATAGTTGCCGCAACCTCAGGCCGGCAACATGCGCTTGCTGTTTTTGTGGGTTTGATTTGTAAAAATTGATTTGTAAAAAAAGAGTGCCCGTGCCTTGGCGCTGAAGAATGGGTCGCTTAAGGCAGCATCACTTCGCTTGGTCTTCGTCGCCGGATTTACTTTCTTCAACCTGCGTCTCTTCGCGATGATTAATTCCGAGCGTCCACGAAGGAGGATCACTGGCCGGAAAGCTGTCCATAAGATTGGCGTCAATCTCAGCCTCGCTCATCCCTTCACTCTGCTCGGTAATATTCTGGACAACGCGATTCTCATCTTCCGTCATATTGGATGGCCTCCCTGAGTTAGGTTCACTGAATTGCCAAGCTTTGCTACCTTGAGTCTTTTCCAGCCAGGCTATATCGCCTTGATCCTTATCCCGGCCTGACGCCCGCTTGTTCCTTAGCAAATCTTCTTTCGACAGAACATCTATTTTCAGATCATCAATAGTAATGCCGACTTTGTTCTGCCAGGCTTCATCAAACCCGACCCCATCAATGCTTGTTAACAGATCCATGCGGCATGGCTCGACGCCAAGCTTAACGATCATGTCGGGAGCAGTAAAGTCTTCTTCGGATAAGCGGGAAATAGGGGCGCCGAATTTCGTCGGCGCACGTATTATCTTCTGTGCGTTCTCGGAACTGTTTCTGACCCAAATGTCTATCTCGCCTGTAGCGCGAGGGAATCCATGTACGGCAAGGGCATAAGCGCCTACACTAATGAAATCAACTGCTTCGTCTTTTAAGCACGATAACATTTCTTTGAAGTCTGGGTTCAGCATTCAGGTTTTCCTTGAACGACCAGGCGTTAAGAGCGAGCTGCCACATCATACCGAGCAATTGTTCAGGGGATTTATCCTTCAGATCAATATCATCAACTGCATTGTGCAATGAGCTTTTTCTAACTAAAATATTCCTCATCAGACTATTACTCCTCAGCGCGTATTTTACCTCAAAACTCTATAGGGTAAGCACAATTCAGAAGCATGACGAGCGAATTAACCGGCGTGATTGAAACGAGCTGAACGAACGGTACACGACCTGATCGGTAACGGGTGGAGACGCGGCTAAATTATTCCTGTAGAATAAGGCGCGTCAACGAAAAATAGATGGGCTTCGGAAGAGATGGCTGATGCATTTGAATAAGCCATCCGGACTTTGTCTATTGCTCAGGTGATCGAAGATGAATGACTTGATAGAAGATTTCAGGCAGACCGTAGAGAGTGCCGCCGCTCGCTTACGTTTGATGTCGGAGGCAGAGAGCGCCGAGCGACGCAGGGCAGAGAAGTGGTCGCCCAAAGAGATCATCGGCCACCTGATTG
Source organism: Pyrinomonadaceae bacterium (assembly GCA_035537255.1). Lineage (GTDB taxonomy): Bacteria > Acidobacteriota > Blastocatellia > Pyrinomonadales > Pyrinomonadaceae > DASQYE01. The sequence continues at coordinate 8,263 of DATLMN010000074.1, forward strand.
ATTCAGCCGCCAATAATCATCAGCGATTTGTCCGGGCACAGTTTCAGGATGATCTGGTCTTCACCGGCTACGAGCAGGAACAGTGGGTCGCCTCGCAGCACTACGGCGAGGCATCCTGGCCGCTCCTCATAGAGTTGTGGCGGACTTACAACCTGCACCTGGCGCACCTCGTCTCGCATATCCCCAAAGACAAGCTGACGCGACCGTATCAACAACACAGCCTGCACAGGATCGCCTGGCAACTGGTTGATGAAAGAGAGCCCGCTACACTTGAATACCTGATACGCGATTACGTCGGACATCTAAAGCATCACCTGCGGCAAATTTTTGATGAAGATAGCGCCAGCTTATCTTGAAACGTTGCGTTGAATTAGCGACCATTTTATTTGCCGACATCTGCTTTATACGTTAAGTTATCCGTTGCTCAGTACAAGCGCGCCTCGTCGCTCAAGCTCTTAAATGTCTGCGCGTTTGCTTGAAGCGTGCAGGGTGGTCGTTGGCCTGTAATTCTCCCGGGAGAGAGTGATGATTGCATGTAGCAACTGCGGGCAGCTTAACGATGAATCGGTGCGTATCTGCCGGTATTGCGGGACGGGATTCGCGCCACAAGCAAGGCCCACGGCAACGCCGCCGCAACAACAGTACACGCCGCCGAAACCCTACATGTGGGCCGAGAGTGGGCCCATCGCTGCGCCGCAGCCTTCAACACCTCCCACCGCTGCGCCCGTCCAACAGCCGTACGCTGCCCCGCCCGCCAACGCCGTCGGATACAGGTGTCCCAGATGTGGCGCGAGCTACCTGCCCACGGTCGAGAAGAAGGTCTCATCCGAGGGCTGGTTGATCTTCGTCCTGATGCTCTTCTTCTGCTTTCCGCTCTTCTGGATCGGCCTCTTGATGAAGCAGGAATATCGCGTGTGCCCGGTCTGTCACGCAGACCTTGGTTGAGAGAGATGAACTAAGACGACAAGGCTTTCAAAATTTTCAAGACTAAGCCACATGCTCTTGATGTCGTCGCGGCGTTAGACGAGAGTTGGCCTGTAGAGAGAGCACTTTCATGCGATACATGTAGCCATTGACTCCATACGGTATTTGTCTTAGAACATTTAGTAACACCTCGCCCGGCAGGCAAAAGCCTGTTGATAAAACCGTCCTTAAGTTTGAATAATCAAGGCTATCCACAAGGAGTAATCCCCATGAAAATTCTGAATAACTTTATCGAAAATCTTTATACGGGCGAAAATATCACTATCAACGGTCTGCGCCTGACGCCGCTTTTCGTCAAGGAAGAAGGCCGCCTTCCTTATCTTGAGCTTGAAGATGCGCTGCGGCAGAACCTTGTGGAGATCAAAGAGGTCTCCGAACAGGGAAGCGTTCCCAACCTGCAAGTCACTAACAAGAGTCTCTCAGACATCCTGATCCTAGACGGTGAAGAGCTGCTGGGGGCAAAGCAGAATCGTATCGTCAATACGACGATTGTCGTTCCGGCTCATTCGAGCGTCGTCACGCCCGTCTCCTGCGTCGAGCAGGGACGCTGGCGTTATACCTCGAAAGAGTTTTCCACCGGCGACTCTTTCTCTTACCCGAGCCTGCGTCGTCAAAAGCACAGAGATGTCACGTCGAGCCTTCGCGCGACGGGCAGTTACACTTCGGATCAGTCGCGCATCTGGGACGACATTTCGCAGAAGGCTGCGCGGATGGATGTCACCAGCGATACGATGGCGATGAGCGATATCTTCGAGAGCCGCACTGAGAGCCCTGAGCATCTTGAGCAGGAAGTCCCGCACCAGGAGAAACAGGTAGGCTTCTTCGCTTTTATCAAGGACGGGTTCGCGGGCGGCGATGTCTTCGGCTCTTCCGAACTGTGTCGTAAAAAACTGCCGAAGCTCGTACGCAGCTATTATCTGGATTCGCTGGACGAAGGCGTACAGTTCCCTGCCATCACCGTCGAGCAGATTCTTAAACAGATTCAGTCGGCAGAGCCGGAGCAGTTCGCTTCCATTGGGAAGGGAACGGATGTGCGTTTTGAATCAAAGGACGTGCAGGGAGCCTGCAAGGTCGTCGACGAGTTTATCCCGCACCTGATGGTCTTTCCGAAGAATTAAGATTGGTTTTCTTTCGCGACTTGATAGGATTTTTAAATAAGAAGTAAACAGGGATGGACAGAGATTGTTAGGATAAAAAACAGAAAGAAAACATTCGTGCTTTAAAGCTGAAAGTTAAAATCTCAACACATCTTGATGAGCTTTGCTTTTATCCTGACAATCTCTGTCCATCCCTGTTAATTTCTTTCTTACCGTAAAATCTTTCTCACTCGGCCTTAACCTTCTGCGAGAGATGCGCGACGGTTGCTCCCCAGCCGCCACCGTCCGGCGGCGCATCAGTGTAATCCAGAACGAAGGGCGTGCGCGCCAGTATGGCTCTGACCATCTCGCGCTGCACGCCTTTGCCTTTGCCGTGAATAATCCTGACGCTCTGGAAACCCGCCGCGTGTGCTTCAGCTAAATACGCTTCGACGACCGCCTTGACCTCACGCGGCGCAACCGTGTGCAGATCGAACACGTCGCTGATCTCTAACCTGACAGGCTCTGAAAAGGGATTGAAAGGATCGACGCCGTCGTCCTTATCCCCTTCTGAAAGCTGCTCCGCTTGCGCCGCGCCGTCCGCGAGCGCAGGCGAGCCGAAGAGCCTCTTTATCCAATCACGAAACGACATCGAAGTTTGAGCGCTGATCTTAATTGAACATATTGAGAGTGTTAGTTCACCACAGAGACACTGAGGGCACAGAGGAAGCACGGAGGCTTGAGCCATATTCAACTCTCTGTGTAATCTCAGTGTCCTCTGTGTCTCTGTGGTGAGTTGTCTTGTTTAAGACACTCAATTAAAAACCTATTCAGTAATAATCAAATGAGCACACGCGCTTCGTCTGTCACGTCAACAGCTTATCTTGACAGCCGCGCTGGCGCGCCTGTACACTCGCGCTCTTTCAATCCTAATCATAGCAAAACGGTCGGAGAGCCGCTGATTCGGTCATGACTCTATCACTTCTGAGCAGCCCGTAAACTGATCGCTGGCGGCTGACCTAAATTTGAAAGGACTCTAAAAGCGATGGGCAAGCGAAACAAGATAACAGTGGTCGGAGCAGGCAACGTCGGCGCGACCGCCGCGCACTGGCTCGCGAGCAAAGAACTGGGCGATGTCGTGCTGGTAGATATTATGGAGGGCGTGCCGCAGGGTAAATCGCTGGACCTGGCGCAGGCCGCGCCCATCGAAGGCTTTGACGCGCGGATGGTGGGCTCGACCAACGACTACGCGCTGACGAAGGACTCAGACGTGGTGATTATCACCGCCGGACTGCCCCGAAAACCGGGCATGAGCCGCGACGATCTCTTAAAGACGAATGCAGACATCGTCACGAAGGTCGTCGATCAGGTCGTTAAGTTTTCGCCCAACTCGATTTTAATCATCGTCTCCAACCCGCTAGACGCGATGTGCCAGGTGGCATTCAAGCGTTCAGGTTTCCCTAAGCACCGCGTGATAGGGATGGCGGGCGTTCTGGATTCGGCGCGCATGCGCTGCTTTCTGGCCGAAGCCCTGGATGTCTCCGTCGAAAACGTGACGGCATTCGTGCTTGGCGGTCACGGCGATACGATGGTTCCGCTGCCGCGTTATTCGACGTGCGCGGGCATCCCCGTGACCGAGCTGCTGGCGAAAGATCAACTGGACGCGATTGTCAAAAGGACTGCCAATGGTGGAGCGGAGATCGTCTCGCTCTTAAAGACTGGCTCGGCCTACTATGCGCCGTCGGCGGCGGCTGTCGAGATGACCGAAGCAATACTTAAAGACAAGAAAAAGATTCTGCCGTGCGCCGCGTATCTTGAAGGCGAGTACGGCGTCAACGGCCTCTACGTCGGCGTGCCCTGCAAGCTCGGCGCGAACGGGCTTGAGCAGATCATCGAGATCAACCTGATGACCGAAGAGCGTATCGCCCTGCAAAAGAGCGCCGCCTCAGTGCAGGAACTCATCAACGTGCTCGGACTCTAAAGACGGCGAAAGTAAAAAAGCAAAAGTGTAGAAGGGACTGTAACCTTCTACACTTTTGCTTTTGTCTTCTTTACCCCTGGCCCGTTAATTTACCTTGGTGGTCGATAATAGCTCTGAGATGACGCGTTGTAGCTCGTCGCGTTTGATCGGCTTGACAAGAAAGCGATCACAGCCAGCGTCGCGCGCCTCGCTTCGCTCAACGTCCGTATCGTGACCCGTCAGGACGACGGTAGGGATTTGTGAAAGGCGGTCCTCAAGCTTGAGAGCCGCGATCAGCTCGCCGCCGTTCATGCCGGGCATAGACCAATCCGTCAGCAATAGATCGATCTCTTTGCCTCGCAGAATCGCCAGCGCCTCGTCCGCGCACGGCGCTGTCTCGACCTGATAACCCATACGCGCGACGAGCTTGCTGAGCAGCAGGAGTATCTCCGGCACGTCGTCGACGATCAGAATACGCTGGTACTCTTCACCTGCGACGGGCTTGCTCGCGGGTAAGATGATCGAATAGGTCGTGCCGACGGAGACCTGGCTGCGGACGGAGACATTGCCGCCATGCGCAGCGGCGATGCGCTTGGCGATAGCCAGCCCAACGCCGCGCACAACATTGGTGCGTTGATCCTTCGCCTGCCAGAAAGCGTCAAACACGAACGGCACTTCTTCCGCAGGGATGCCTTTGCCCGTGTCCGTCACGTTGATGACGACCAGGCGGCGTCCTTCGTCGCCGACGCGTGTCCCTATAATCGTCTGCGCCTCTATCTGTATGATGCCGCCGTCGGGCGTAGCGTCGAGCGCCACCGTCAGGATATGACAGAGCGCACGACGTGCCTGCCTGACATCGACCTGCATCATGAGCAGGCGCGTACTGACATTGACGTTAAGCTCCACGCCGCGCAGCGCGGCCTCTCCGCGCAAG
>DATLMN010000075.1:0-23263 GCA_035537255.1 Pyrinomonadaceae bacterium
TTCTTGTTCTCTTAGCCTTAACACACGAACATTGCCTGTTTGTGTGCGCTCCGGGCTGACTCAAAAGCTTCGGAGTGCGCCGCTCTAGGTCAGGGTGTAATCAAAACGGGATGGCAGACGAGACCAAACAGCCGGAGCCTACAGAACCGACAGCGCAGACGCCCGAGGGCGAAGGCGCTCAAGAGCGCGCTTCCAAAGGCCCGCGCACGGATGACAAGAGCCCTAGTCCGGGCACGCCGCCCGGAGCGGAAGCCGGCAGCCTTCCTGCTCCGCACACTGACGCGGACGCGCCACGCCCGACACCCGAGAGCCATGCGGCGCAGACGGGCAAAGCCCCTTCGGGCAGTTCTTCCAGCGGCACAACCGTCCCGGCTTCGAGCGGCGATCCATCGGCTGCGCCCGCCACTGAAACTCCCGAAGAGAGAAAAGCGCGACTGATCGCCGAGGCACAGGCGCGTAAAGCGGCAGCCCAGCCGCCCGGCGGCGCATCGCCCGCCGTTGGCGACCCCGCAAAGAGTCCATCGCAATCGGATGCAGAGAAGGCCGCCAAGATCGCAGAGGCGAAGGCTCGCGTGGCGGCAGCCAAACAGGCCGCTGGCGATAAGCCTGCGCCTGCGCAACCGGGCGCTGCCGGAGCGGCGGCGGCGGCTGGCGCGCCTAAAGCGCCCGTCAAAAAGAAGGAAGAAGGGCCAAAGCCCACGGATGCCGGCGCGCATCCTCTGGTCAAGAAACTACGCGACCGTTTTAAGGATACGGTCAAAGAAGCATCCGAATTTATCGGCCAGCTCTCCGTTAGCATCAAGCCTGATCGCATAGTAGAGGTCTGCGACGCGCTCAGGCGCGACAGCCGCACGCCCTTCAATTATCTTTCAGACCTGACGTGCGTCCATAACCCGGAACGCGATGATGCGCCCTTCGAGATCGTCTACCAGCTCTACTCGATTGAGGCCAACGAGCGCGTGCGTTTGAAGGTCGCTTTGAAAGAGGGCGAAGGCGTAGAGAGCGTGGCGAGCGTCTGGCCCACGGCCAACTGGATGGAGCGAGAAGTCTTCGACCTCTTCGGCATAGCGTTTCATAATCACCCGGACCTGCGCCGCATACTGCTGCCCGAAGATTGGGAAGGCCACCCGCTGAGAAAAGAGTACCCGCTGGAATTTATGGAGAACAACTGGACTGCAAAGCATCTGCCGGAGTTCAACGACGTGCAGAAAGAGCAGTTGGCCCAGCGCCGCGCCTACGGCCTGGAGATTCTATCGACCGAAGACGAACGCCGCGTACGCGAGATTTTTCGCGGCGGCAAGGAAGTAATGCCGAAGGACAAGTAATCAGTTTTCAGTTTTGAGTTTTCAGTAGAAAGCAGTTGGCTGAAAACTCAAAACTGAAAACTGAAAACTGTTGACTTTTATATGAGCCCGAAAGAGCTGGCCGCGAAATACGAAGCGAAGGTGTTCGAGACGCAGGAGGCGGCGACGAGCGCCGGTTTCGTGTTGACGGATTCGATGTCGCCGCGCAACGTCTGGAATAAGGCGAGCGCCGCGCAGGCCATCCTCTTTAAGCTGCTTGCGCTCAAGCGAAGCGGCGAGGCCACCGAAGTCGGACTCGTCCTTGAGCCTTGGGCTATCACAGGCTGTTTTAAGAAGGGATGAAGGATGAGGGATGAACAGCAGGGATGAAGGATGAGGGATGAGGGATGAATGATTGAGTGGACTGTCAACTGACGCTTTCACTCAAATACTTCATCCCTCATCCCTCCGCCCTCATCCCTTCGTTCCGCCCTCATCCCTTGTGAGTATGCATCAAGTAGAGATTGCGACAACCAGAGAGACGCTGCTTGACAGCCCCGAGATGATTCTCAATATGGGGCCGCAGCATCCTTCGACGCACGGCGTGCTGCGTGTCATCCTGCGGCTCGACGGCGAGACCGTGATTGATCTGGATTGCGACATCGGATTCCTGCATCGCGGGATGGAGAAGATCGCAGAGAATCGTCAGTATCCGATGATCGCGCCCTACTGGGATCGTCTGGATTACATCGCGGCCGTCTCGAACGGATTGGTCTGGGTCGAAACCGTCGAGCAGATGATGGGCCTTGCCGTTCCTCCGCGTGCTCATTACATACGCACCATCATGACGGAGCTGAACCGCATCTCTTCACATCTTTTGTGGTTCGCTACGCATGCCTTAGACATCGGCGCGGTTACTGTCCTGCTTTGGGCCTTGCGCGAGCGTGAAGAGATTTTAAAGATTTTCGAGCGGCAGTTCGGCGCGCGCCTGACCTGTCACGCGTGGCGCATAGGCGGGATGCCCAACGATGCTTATGATGATTTCGACGCGGACGTGCGGCGCTTCGTCAACAACTTTCCGAAGCGCATAGACGAATACGAGACTTTGCTCTCGGAGAATCGTATCTGGCTAGGGCGAACCGTCGGCATCGGCGTCATCTCGAAAGAAGATGCCGTCGCCATCGGGTTGTCCGGCCCGGTGCTGCGCGGCTCTGGCATCGCCTGGGACATTCGCAAGGCGCGGCCATACGCGGCTTATGCCGAAGTCGATTTTGATGTGCCCGTGGGCGAGAACGGCGATACTTATGATCGCTACCTCGTGCGCATGGAAGAGATGAGACAATCGCGCCGCATCGTGCAGCAGGCTCTGGACAATCTGCCGGATGGGCCGGTGATGGCGAAAGTCCCTAAGATCATCAAGCCGCCCGCCGGCGATTATTATCATTCGATTGAAGCGCCCAAGGGCGAGATCGGCTGCTATCTGGTCTCTGACGGCACGGCTACACCTGCGCGCGTGCGCGTGCGCCCGCCGTCACTGATTAACTTGCAGGCCCTGCGCCAGATGTGCATAGGCCATCTGGTCGCAGACGTAGTGGCGATTATCGGCACGCTCGACATCGTGCTCGGAGAAATTGATAGATGAGTTTTCAGTTTTCAGTAGTCAGTTTTCAGTTAAAACACAAAGCTGAAAACTCAAAACTGAAAACTGAAAACTGTAAGCCATGAAAGTTGTTCGCCTTAAGGTTCAGCCGATGACGCGCGAGAGGTTCGCGCCCTACGGCGTGTTGATCGATAGTCGCGGCTCTGTGGAGATTGATCTGGGCGAGGGGAAGCAGAGTCTGACGGGCGCGACGGCAGAGCGGCGACCATTCAGGTTCGACTTTATGGCGCGGCACAAACGTACGATGCAGGTCTTTTCGCCGCTCTATTCTACGCAGTTTGTGATCGCAGTCGCGCCTCCGAGCGAGACGGACGTGCCGCAGATCGAGAGAGTCGCCGCTTTTCTGGTTGACGGGCGCTTGCCCTACGCTTATCACAAGGGGACTTGGCACACGCCGCCGTTTCCCGTCGGGGAATGGGCCTCTTATCTGGTCGTCGACCGCACGGGAACGCTCGACGATGATTGGGAGCTGGTCGATCTGAAAGCTACACACGATCAAATCTTCGAGATTGATCTTTAAGAGAGAGATGTCAATACTCGCGCTCCTTGCGCCGCCAAACTTTATAGATAACCTGTTGCTGAGATTCTTTAATCCGGCGACGGTCAACAACGTCGTGTGGCCCTTTATACAGATCGGCGCGGTCGTCACTGCCGTCGCCGTCTGGGCACTTTATGCGACCTATGCCGAGCGCAAGATTTCGGCCTTTATGCAGGCGCGACTTGGGCCCATGCGCGTCGGCCCGTACGGACTGTTGCAGCCGATTGCCGACGCCATCAAGCTGCTCACCAAAGAAGACCTCACGCCGGATAAAGCAGACCCGTTTATCTTCAAGTTCGCGCCGTACATCTCCGTGGTCGCGGCCTTCATAGTCTTTGCGGTGATTCCGTTTGCTCCAGACTGGGGAGTGATTACGGACATCAACATCGGTTTGCTCTTCGTGCTCTCGGTCTCAAGCGTCGGCGTGCTGGCGTTGATTTTGGCCGGCTGGTCTTCAAACTCGAAATACGCATTGATGGGCGGGCTTCGATCCTCGGCGCAGATGGTCTCGTATGAAGTATCGATGGGCCTGTCCATCATCGGCGCGCTGATGTTTGCCCGCACGCTCTCGCTCTCCGGAATAGTCGCCGCGCAGCAATCGGACGCTATCTGGTTTATTCTTTACCAGCCGATGGGCTTTCTCATTTTTCTGATTAGCGGGATTGCCGAAAACAATCGCGCGCCGTTTGACCTGCCCGAAGCCGAGTCCGAGATCGTCGCGGGCTTTCATACGGAGTATTCGGGGATGCGCTGGTCGCTCTTCTTTATGGCCGAGTACGCGGCGATGGTCGTCGTGGCGGCCGTGGCGACTTCGCTTTATCTGGGCGGGTGGTACTTGCCATTTCTTTACAGGTTTACTGAAGCCAAGGGCTATCACAATCTGTATGTCATCGCGAGCATCCTAGTCTTCATCCTGAAGATGGGTGTGCTGCTCTACACATATTTCTGGTTGCGCTGGACGCTGCCGCGTTATCGTTACGATCAGTTGATGGATTTGGGTTGGAAGTGGATGATCCCCGCGACGCTCGTCAATATCGTGTTAACGGCGATGGCGATCTTCCTCGTGCAGGCTCTAAACGGCTGGAAGGGGATGAGGACGATAGACTCCATCACGCAGGGGCTTAATCTGACGCTCACCGGAAAAATCATCATGATCGTGATCGGATGGGGCGGCCTGTTCGTGACGGGCGGCGTGCTCTCTTTGATCAACTGGCGCTCGCGCGATTTCAACTTAAAGTCGCAGCGCCGCAATATACGTTTGATGGATGTGCCGAAGGGCAAACCAGCAGTCGCCGTCACAAATCAGGGATAGATTTAAGAGGTTATTATGCCAGTAGTAAATGTTCCAGCACCGACGTTCATGCAGAAGCTCAAGCGCTTTCTTCTGGTCGATCTGTTTAAGGGCATGGGCCTGACGCTCAAGTACAATATCGGCGCGCTCACGGACAAGGATGCCGTCGGCGGGCGCGGTATTTACACGGAGCAGTATCCGAAGGTGCGGCCCGATGTCGCGCCCAGATTTCACGGCGCGCCGCGTCTCAACATGGACCCTGAGACGCACGACACGCTCTGCATCGCCTGCAACCTGTGCGCGCTCGCCTGCCCGGAAGATTGCATCGACGTGATCCCTATGGACATAGAGATCATGGTCGCGGGCAAGCCGCGCAAGAAAAAGGTGCTGGACGAATTTATCTTCGACACTTCGCGCTGTATGTTCTGCGCGCTCTGCCAGGAAGCATGCCCGACCAGTTGTCTTGAGCTAACGCAGGACTTCGAGTTGGCAACCTATTCGCGCGCCGGGTTCGTCTGGAATCGCGAGCTACTGGAACAGGGGCGCGAGACCGTCAAGTACGAATCGTAAAAACAGTTTTCAGTTTTCAGCAATCAGTTTTCAGTTAAAACACAAAGCTGAAAACTCAAAACTGAAAACTGAAAACTGACTACTGAAAACTATGACTCTCTCCGGTTGGGAAGCTGTCTTCTTCTGGGTGTTCGCGGTCGCGGCGCTGGTCGCTGGGCTGTTGACGGTGCTGGCGCGCAATGCCGTGCATAGCGCGCTTTTTCTTATCTCGTCACTGGTCTCAATCGCGGCGCTCTTTATTCTGCTCGGCGCGGAGTTCATCGCGGGCGTGCAGATTCTGGTCTACATCGGCGGCGTGATGGTGCTCTTTCTGTTCGTCATCATGCTGGTCAACGTCGGCGCGGAAGAGCGCGGGCGCGAGCGCATCTTCAACAGCGGGCCGCAGGTCATGGTCAGCATCGTAGTCGCTGCGCTTCTCGCCGGAGGTCTGGTCTATGCGCTCGGCCAGGGCTGGCAAGGGCTGCACAGGCGCGATCAGGTTGCGCTGCGGCAAGCCGCTGTTCAGCGCACCGCGCAGCAACAGGATTTAGCCGTCTCGGCCACAGGCACGACCCGCATCACAAAAGAGACGGAGCGCGTCGGCTCAAGCCTCTATCGCTACGCATCCTTGCCGTTCGAGATTGCCAGCGTATTGCTGCTCGTCGCCATCATCGGCTCAGTCATGCTCGCGCGCACCATCAAGCAGGAGGCCGCCGCAGACGATGTCGATCCGGAAGTTTTGAAAGCAGGGATGAAGGATGAAAGATGAAAGTGTGCCGCTCTTCTGGATTGAAACCTGGATTTTTTGGACTTGAACTTTTGGATTCGAGATTCGCAATTTTTAAATTCACTCCTTCGCCGATGCCTTTAGTCTGCGGCGTTTTTGAGGTGAAAGTTTTATGAGTAACTTGTTCGTGTCGGTAGCAATCTTCCTGCTGCAAGAGGCCGGTGAGGGCGGCACTGGCCGCGCCGACATCATGAAGCAGGGCATACTCAATCCTGATTTGTCTAAGTTTCTGGTCATCGCGGCGCTGCTCTTTATCATCGGCGTGGCGGGCGTGCTGACGCGGCGCAATATCATCGTCATCTTTATGGCGATTGAATTGATACTCAATGCCGCCAATCTGAACTTTATAGCCTTCTCGCGCTATTTGCAGGAGACGGGAAACCTCAACGCGGTCGCGGGCCAGGTCTTTACGGTCTTCGTCATCGTCGTCGCCGCCGCCGAAGCCGCCATCGGCCTCGGGATAGTCATCGCGCTCTATCGCAATAAGGAAACGATCTGGGTCGACGAGATTGATCTGTTGAAATGGTGAAAAACAGTTTTCAGTTTTGAGTTTTCAGTTTTAAGCAAAGACAAGACTGCTTTTACTGAAAACTGAAAACTGACTACTGAAAACTTTTATGCATAGATACATCTGGCTCGTTCCTCTTCTGCCGCTCGCGGGCGCAGCCATCAACGGGTTGCTGGGTCGCAAGCTTCGCTTCTCCGAGAGAGTCGTCGGAGCGATTGCCGTCGGCTCTGTGGCGCTCGCGTTTCTCGTCAGCCTGCTCGCCGTCTACTCATACGGTTTCAGCAATCACGCGATCTGGCCCAGGCCCTATGTGACGAGCGAGGACGGCGCGTTCAGCTACACCTGGATTCCGGGCGGGGCGGTGGAGATTACGCAGGGCGCTCCCGAACGTGCGCGCGCTTCTTCTGCGGGCGCAGAAGGAGATCAAGGGGAGACCGTGACTCGTCTGGCGGACGAGAAGGGGGAGTACGGCGAAATCACAACGCGCGGAAGAGGTAATACTCTGATGCCTGCGCAAGACGCTGCGGGGCTGGGCGCGCAGGCGGCCACGGATGGTCGCCCGAACGAGCACACTGGGCGAGGCTCTCTGCTGGACATCGAATGGAGTTATCAACTGGACGCGCTCTCGTCCATCTTTATGCTGATCGTGACGGGCGTGGGGCTCTGTATCTTTGTCTTTGCCACGGGCTACATGCACGGCGACACGGGCTATTATCGTTTCTTCGCGTACCTTGGCCTCTTTATGTTCTCGATGCTGGTGCTCGTCATGGGCTCGAACTTCATGATGATGTTCGTCGGCTGGGAGGGCGTTGGGCTTTGCTCCTATCTTTTGATCGGCTACTACTTTGATCGCAAGGAAGCTGGCGATGCGTCGCGCAAGGCATTTATCACGAACCGCATCGGCGACTTTGGTTTCGCGCTCGCGGTCTTCGCTGTGATCGCGACCTTCGGGACGACTCAGTACAACTCCGTGATGTCGCAGGCCAGTGCTTATCCGCTTGAGCCTTTGGGAGTATGGGGCATCATGTCCTGGATTGCGCTGGGCTTGTTCGTCGGCGCGTGCGGCAAGTCTGCGCAGATACCGCTCTACGTCTGGCTCCCTGACGCGATGGCCGGGCCGACGCCTGTTTCGGCTTTGATTCACGCGGCGACGATGGTCACGGCCGGACTCTACATGGTGACGCGCACGAACGTCATCTTTCAGCATTCGCAGACGATGATGCTGGTCGTGGCAATCGTCGGCGCTCTGACGGCGCTCTTTGCCGCGACCATCGGCATTACGCAGAACGACATTAAGAAAGTCTTAGCCTATTCGACCGTCTCGCAGCTTGGCTTTATGTTTCTGGCGTGCGGCGTGGGCGCATTCATCATCGGCATCTTTCACGTGATGACGCATGCTTTCTTTAAGGCCCTGATGTTTCTGGGCGCGGGCTCTGTCATCCACGGCATGCATCACGAGCAGGACATGCGGCGCATGGGCGGCCTGCGCAAATACATGCCGTACACTTACTGGACTTTTCTGGCGGGCTGGCTGGCCATCTGCGGCATTATTCCTTTCAGCGGTTTCTGGTCCAAGGACGAGATTCTGTGGAACGCCGCTTCGACCAATTACATTCCGGGCGGATGGATTCTCTGGCTCATAGCGACGATTGCCGCGACCTGCACGGCCTTCTACATGACGCGCCTCGTCGCGATGACCTTCTGGGGCAAAGAGCGTTTTCTGGAAGTGCCCGCCGGAGGCGAAGCGGATGAAGCGCACGCGCAGGCGTATGCCGACGGCGAAGCGCCGCACGATGCAGTGAGAGAATCCGTAGGTGATCGTCCGCACCACGAGCCAGGCGAGCACGTAGGCATTGCTCACGACATCGCGGCCTTGCACACGCACAGCGCGGGCGCGCACGACGCACATGGGCACGACGCACACGCTCATGATGCACATCATCACGGCGCGCACACGCCGCACGAATCGCCGCCCTCGATGTGGGTTCCGCTCGCGGTGCTGGCGCTGCTCGCGGTGATTGGTGGATTCGTCGGGATCAGTCCTGCGTTTACGGGCGGCGCGCACGTCGGCGGTCGCATGAACATCATCAACTGGCTTGAGCCTGTAATCTGGAATCCGCAGACGCGCTCCTTTGGCAAAGAGACTGTCGAGGAGAAGGCCGGTGCGGAAGGACACGGAGCGCCGCTGCCGACCACCAGCACGCCCAACGCGCCCGCCGCCGAGCACGCGAGCACAGAAGGGGTAAAGGAAGAGACTGCGCCTGCGCCTTACGGCGATACCGGATTTAACCTGGCGCACTCGGCTGAAGAAAAACTTGGCAGCCACAAGGCCGCCGAATGGCTCTTTATCATCATCTCGCTCGTGGTGGCGGCCATAGGCATAGGGCTTGGCCTGCTCTTTTACGTCAAGCGTCCGAGCCTGCCCGTTGTGTGGGCCCAGCGCCTGGGGCCGCTCTATCGCGCGAGCTACAACAAATACTGGGTGGACGAGTTGTATGCAATGCTGTTTACGCGGCGCACGATGGACGCGGCGCGCGGAATTTATGCCGTCGATTCACGCGGGATAGACGGCGCGGTCAACGGCGCTGCGCGCTGGACGCGCGGGGCGAGCCTTGTGACCGGCACGTTCGATAAGTACGTCGTCGACGGATTGGTCAACGGCATAGCGGGTTTCGTCAAGCGACTGATCTCGCCTCTGATTCGCGCCGGACAGACGGGACTGACGCAGAATTACGCGCTCGTCATGGTGCTCGGCCTGATCGCGGCGGTCGCGCTTTTCTTCCTGGGCGATCTGGTGACGGCAGTCAAGGCCATGTTCGCGATCTTTTATTGAGGGTCTGTCCGCTTACTTCTGTAGACGCTAACGACAGACGAACGGCTAAATATGAAAATTCCTTATCTTCTCTCGATCATCACCTGGCTGCCCGCCGTGGGGGCGATCTTTATCCTCGCAGTCTTTCGTAAAGATCAGCCGCGGCTGATCAAGCAGTGGGCTACGGGGTGGTTCGCGCTCACTTTCGTCGTCTCGCTCTTGCTGCTGGGCTATAACCGCGCTACGGGTGGAATGCAGTTTACCGAAGACTGTCAGTGGATACCGGTCATCGGCGCGCGCTACCAGATGGGCGCGGACGGAGTGGCGATCCTTCTGATCGTGCTGACGACGCTGTTGGGAGTGATCGCTGCGCTCTCATCCTGGAAATATATAGAGAAGCGCGAGAAGGAATACTACGTCCTGCTGCTGCTGTTGCAGACTGCCGTGGTCGGCGTTTTCGCTTCGATGGACCTGTTCCTGTTTTATCTCTTCTTCGAAGTCTCACTCGTGCCGATGTATTTTTTGATCGGCATCTGGGGCGGCGAGCGTAGGCTTTACGCGGCGATCAAGTTTTTCCTTTACACCCTGGTCGGCTCGGTCGTAATGCTGCTCGGTGTTTTGAAGATGTATTTCTTGACGCAGGACGCGGCGCTGACTGGACAGATCACGAGCGTGACGCTCGATAACATCGCGGGGCTCGCCGGTACTGAGGGGCGCAACATGCTCGGCAATACTCTGGCGGCGGCGCAGGCCAACGGCACTGGCACATTCAATATCATGTACCTGCAAGCCATGGGCTCTGTGATGCCTATGGGGACGATGCAGATATTGCTGTTCGTCGCCTTCGCGCTGGGGTTTGCGATCAAAGTGCCTATGTGGCCGTTTCACACCTGGCTGCCGGATGCGCACGTCGAAGCGCCGACCGCTGGCTCTGTCATTCTCGCAGGCATACTTCTGAAGCTGGGCACGTACGGATTCTTCCGCTTTAATCTGCCGATGTTTCCGAAAGCCTCTGCGGACGAAAGCTCTTTTCATTATTTCGGATTAACGTTCGGCGTGCGCAGCATTATGATTCTGCTCGCCATCATAGGGATTATTTACGGCGCGCTGGCGGCGATGTACTTCGTCGTCAAGCGCAACGGCGATGTCAAAAAACTTGTCGCCTATTCGTCAGTCTCTTCGATGGGCATCGTCATGCTGGGCCTCTTCGCTCTGAATCCGAACGGGGTCAATGGCGCGGTGCTGCACATGATTAATCATGGCATCTATTCGGCGGCGCTCTTCCTGCTGGTCGGCATAATTTATGAGCGACGCCATACGCGCAACGTGGCGGAGTTCGGCGGGCTCTCGCACGTCATGCCGGGTTATGCTGCGGTTTTTCTGGCAATGGCGATGACGGCCATAGGACTGCCGCTGCTGTGCGTCTTCATCTCGGAATTTCTTGCGATGCGCGGCGCGTTCGAGGCCAATCCTTGGTGGGCCGCATGGGCTGCGCTCGGAATTATCCTGAACGCAGGCTATATGCTGTGGCTCTACCAGCGTATGTTCTTCGGCAATATAGATAATCCGAAGAACGAAAAGCTGACGGACATGAGCGGGCGCGAGTGGGCCTACATGTTGCCGCTCGTCATCCTGTCGCTCTGGATAGGCGTTTATCCGAAGCCGTTCATCGAATATATACAGAAGCCCGTCAACGCCGTCGTGCGGCAGATTCGCCCGACCTATCCGATACCGGGCATGCCGCAGCCGACCGCAGCACCGAGCGTGACGATGAACTCTGCGACGGCGGGCGGTAAATAAAAAAGGTGCGGCCGAGGATTACACAGTCTGAGATTCACTATTCATCGTTCGGTTTAGAGATACAACACACATGATCCTTTTGCTTCAAGCTACGACGGCCTCGACCACAGAGCTGTTCGCGGTGCGCGACCTGCAACTGATCGCGCCGCAGCTAATTCTGACAGTCTGCGCGTGCGTGGCCCTCGTCATGGAAGTCATCCTGCCTTACAGGAAGAGCAAGATGACGGCCTATTTCTCGCTGGTCGGTCTGGGACTGGCGGCCGTCTCGCTCTACATGCTGCTCGCGCAGGCGAGCGGCACTTTTAAGTTCTGGGAGATCAAAGGGTCGCTGCCTGTGCTCGAAGGCTTTTACGGAATGGTGCGCATAGACGGCTTTGCGCTGCTCTTCCAATCAATCTTTCTTGTCGCTGCGGCGCTCGCCATACTGATCTCGATACGCTTTCTGGACATAGAGGGCGAGCAGCACGGCGAGTATTACGCGCTCGTGTTGTTTGCCACCACAGGCATGATGTTTCTGGCCTGCGGCTATGACCTGATCGTGCTCTATATCAGCCTTGAGCTGATGGCGCTGACCTTCTACGTGCTCGTCGCTTTTACCAAGCGCCAGCGCCGCTCGAACGAAGCGGCGATGAAGTATTTTCTGCTCGGCACATTCTCTTCGGGGATTCTGCTTTACGGCATGTCGCTGCTGTACGGCGTGACGGGTTCGACCAACCTTGGACAGATCGCGCAGGGCGTCAGCGCTGCTCTTCAAACAACGCCCGACGTGGAGTTGGGACAAAGCCTCGGCTTGCCTTTGCGACCGCTGCTGCTGCTCGGGATGATTGCTCTGGCTGCCGGGCTCTTTTTTAAGATCAGCGCCGTGCCGTTTCACATGTGGGCTCCTGACGCTTACGAGGGAGCGCCGACCTCCGTCACGGCCTTTCTCTCGACGGGCTCAAAGGCCGCGAGCTTTGCGCTCTATGCGCGCATCTTTATGGTTGCGCTTGACGGGATGCGCGTTGACTGGGCTCCGCTCCTGGGGCTGGTGGCGGCGATCACGATTCTCGTAGGCAACTGGGCGGCCGTCACGCAGGAGAACTCTAAACGTCTCCTTGCGTATTCTTCGATCTCGAACGCAGGTTATCTGTTGCTCGGTTTGATCGCTGGCAATGCTTACGGCTACATCGGTCTGGTCATCTATCTGCTGGTCTACACGTTGATGAACATGGGCGCGTTCGGCGTCATCATCAGTCTCAGACGACGCGGCATTCTCGGCGATAACGTGGACGATCTGACGGGGCTCGCGCAGAAAGCGCCGGGCGTGGCCGCAATGCTCACCATTTTTATGCTCTCGCTCGGCGGGTTGCCGATCACGGGCGGTTTTATCGGTAAGTATTTTCTCTTCGGCGGGCTTCTGCAACGTGGACAGGCGGAAGGGAAGAACTGGTATTACTGGCTGGCGATCTGGGCCATTCTCAATACGGTCATCTCTTTTTACTACTACGTGCGCTTTATACGTGTGATGTATCTGGGCGACCGCCTCGCGGACGAGCGCCCGCTGGCCTTTTCGCCCGCGCTCTGGGCCGCGCTCACAGTCTCCGTCGTCGGCATCATCTTCATAGGCGTCTACCCGCAGCCCTTCATCGAAATAGCCAAGACTTTAACAGCATCACTATTGCCGGGATAAAAAGCAGATGTTAGATGTTAGATGCTGGATGTTAGCAATGGCTTTAAACTAGCATCCAGCATCTAACATCTGTCATCTGCCTTTTATGTTGGTCTTTTATCTCTTCGCGTTGCTGGTCGTGTGGCTGGGGGTGGAGTCGCTTCGCGGCGGATTCAGGTATCTCTCTTACGTCAAAGGCGAGCTGCGAAGGGTGCGACCCGCGTTCACACCGTTTGTTTCCGTCATCGCGCCGTGTCGCGGGATAGATCAGGGGCTCGAAGAAAATCTCGCCGCGCTCTTTCGTCAGGATTATCCCGCTTACGAAATCATCTTCGTCACAGACAGCAAAGACGATCTGTCGCTCGCCGTCATCGAAGGGCTGCGCGCGAAGTTTATTGACAGGGCGAATGTAAACGCGCGCGTTATCGTCGCCGGTGCGGCGTCCACCAGAGGGCAGAAGGTACACAACCTGCGCGCGGGCGTGGAGCAGTCTGATGCTCGAAGCACAGTGCTGGCCTTTGTTGATTCCGATGCGCGTGTGCATGAAGGCTGGCTGCGCGCGCTGGTCGCGCCGCTTGGTGATAAAGAGGATGAAGGAGATGAAAGGATAGGCGCGACGACGGGGTATCGCTGGTTTATTCCTGTCAGGGGCGGGTTCGCGTCGCATCTGCGTTCTGTGTGGAATGCTTCGATTGCTTCGGCGCTCGGCGCAAACGCGGCGAAGAATTTTTGCTGGGGTGGAGCGACGGCCATTCGCCGCGAGACGTTTCATCAAGCAAACGTGTTAGAGCACTGGCGCGGCGCGCTCTCTGATGATTTTGCGTTAATGCGCGCCTTGCGTCAGTCAGGATTGCCGATTCACTTCGTACCCAATTGCCTGACGCCTTCATTTGAAGATTGCGGCTTTCTTGAGCTAATAGAATTCACGACTCGCCAGTTAAAGATCACGCGCGTCTATGCAGAGCCTTTCTGGAAATCTGTGCTCGCGGGCAGCTTTATTTTCGTGACGGTCTTCTTCGGCGGCGTCGTGCTCACCATCACGCGTGCCGCGCTCGGGCTTTCATATTTTGTGCCGCTCGTCTTCGTCGCGGTCGCTTTCGCGCTCGGCGCTGCCAAGGCTTACGTGCGACTCAAAGCGGTCGAGCTTTCGCTCCCGGCTTACAGTGCCGAGTTGCGGCGCTCTCTCTGGGCGCACGTGCTGCTCTGGCCCATCGCGTCCGCGCTCTATCTTTACAATGCGCTCGCTGCGGCCTTTTCGCGGCGCATAAAGTGGCGCGGCATTGTCTATGAATTGAAATCCCCGACGGAAACTGTCATCATTGACGCGCCTTAGAGTCCCTTTGAGACTTTGTTCTCTTCGGAGAGAGTGAGCGCGCATCAGTCCATGCCGAATAAAGCAGTCCAGTTGATTCAGCTCCTGCGCTCGACGAAACGTGAAAAGCGTTTGGGGACGGTGATTCTGTTCGTCACCTCGCGCTGCAACGCCTTTTGCCGCACCTGTTTTTATCACGAGGAATTGAACCAACCCGGCGACCTCTCCTTCGAGCAGATAGAAAAAATCTCGCGCACGATGCCGCCCATCACAGACCTCTGGCTCTCCGGCGGCGAGCCCACGCTGCGCCGCGACGTGCTGGAGATCATAGACCTGTTCGTCGCACAGAACGGCGTCAACCGCGTCATCATTCCGACCAACGGGCTGATCAAAACACGCGTTTACGAGATCGTTGACCGTGCGCTTCACGCGCATACCTCTTTAGACCTTTATCTGAACATCGCGCTCGACGGCTACGGCGAGACGCATGATCGAATACGCGGCGTACCCGGCAACTGGGAAAAGACGCTCGATTGCATACGCCATCTCTATCCGTTGAAAGAAAGGTACGCTGATCGTTTCCGGCTCAACGTCAATACGGTCGTCTGCGCGGAGAATTACACGGAGATCGAAAACCTCTCGGAATTTCTGTGGGCCAATTTTAAACTTGACGGACAGTACTTCAACATCGTTCGGGGTGAGACGCTCGCCGGCGAAGAGATTAAGCGTGTCCCCGTCGAAGTCATGCCACAGATGTATCGTCGCGTCGCAGCGCTGACGAAGCGTTACGGCGACCGTATGTTCGCCGACGACGATGCCTCGCGGCGCTTCGTCAAAACGGTCGCGTACGTCGGCGCGATCACGACGCATTACCGCACGCAGCATTCTAACTTTGCAGGCCCGACGGCGTGGCCTTTCCCGTGTACGGCTGGCGAGACGACCGCCGTCATCGATTACAACGGCGATGTGCGCGCCTGCGAGCTGCGCGAAAAGTTTGCCACGCTCGCGGATTACGATTACGATTTCGGCAAGCTCTGGGCCGCAGAAGAGCGAGGGCGTGAACTGCGCGCGATTGACGGAGGCGAGGCGTGCTGGTGTACGCACGTCTGCTTTATACACGACTCTATGCGCCATTCGCCGCGCGCGATGCTCTACGAGTTGCCGAAGAATTATCTGAAACGCGGTAGCTGGTGAAAGGGAGAGAGAGCGATGGGAGAAAGAGACGACGAAGAGCAGAGCGTTAATCAAAAAAGCAGCATTGCCTATGCTGCCGCGCTTTCGCTCTTTTTCTCTGTCGCGACGCTCCTGGGACTGGGGTTGTTGCTTGATCGCTGGCTCGGCACGACTCCCTGGTTGTTAGTGGCGGGCATCGTGCTTGGCTCTGTGGTAGGTCTCTACCAATTCGTCCGCATGACTTCCAGAATCGACTAAAAACAGGTCTCGTCAAAGCTCCGCTGGCCGCGCCCCTCCGTAATCGACTATAAAAATCGCGCTATTACTCCTGCGCAGGCATTTGTCTCTGGCTTTCAAATTGAAAGAAGGCTAGAATGCGGAAGTGCCCCCACTTCAATACTCTTCCGGCTGATCTTGTCCCCTCTCGCCGGTTATCCAGTTGACCTAGCTAGACGGTCATCAGTCTCCATTGATGCTCATAACTGCGCCGTTTAAATTTTAACTGCGCTTTCAATGTTTCCGAGACGGTGTATCAGATGAAATGTTTCTAGACCTGACTCTGGTACACAAAGGGACTCGCATAAGGACACTCTATTGGTCAAAGCAATGAATAACGGCAATTATCTTGGCGAAGCGATGCTGATCAATACCGGCGACATCAGCGTCAATACTTTCGCGCCCTACCCGGATTGGAGCACGCTGGGCGAGTCAGAGCATTTCGTTCAGTTCTACGAGACGGACACGTTTCTCCTAAACTCGCTCGCAGACTTTATCGGCACGGGTCTAGACGCGGGCGATGCCTGTATCGTGGTGGCGACGAAGGCGCACCGCGAAGAGCTTGAGCGTCAGTTACAGGCACGCGGGCTGGACTTGGAAGCGGCGCTGGCCTCCGGCCTGTTTCTCTCGCTGGATGCGGCAGAGACTCTCTCGTCGTTTATGGTCGACGGATCGCCGGACGCTTTGCGCTTCGCAGAAGCTATCGGCCGGATCATCTCGCGCGCGGCTGAAGGCGGAAGACGTGTCCGAATTTTTGGAGAGATGGTCGAGCTTCTACGCGCCGAGGGAAATTTCGATGCGGCGATTCGCCTTGAACAGCTCTGGAACGAGCAGGGCAAGTTGTATCCCTTCCAGCTCTTTTGTGCTTATCCTTTGAGCGGCTTTGCCGGAGAATCGCTCGCCGAGCCGCTCGGCCACGTCTGCGCGGGGCATACGCGCGTCTTTCCCGCAGAGAGTTACAGTCAACTGACCGACACGGATGATCGCCTGCGCGCCATCACACTGCTTCAGCAGAAGGCAAGATCGCTTCAATCAGAGATCGCGGAACGTAAAGAAGCAGAAGATGCGCTGCGCGCGGTCAAAGATGAATTAGAGATACAGGTAGAGGACCTGCGCCGCCTGCATGAGATGAGCGTCAGCCTGACAAGCACGCTCGATATAGAGACAGTGCTGCAAGAGGTGTTGAGGGCTGCGCTGGATGTTCAGGGCGCGGACAAAGGGCTGCTGTCTTTGTGTGACACGAAGCGCGACGGTCTGAGCCTTAAAGTCCACAGCGGTTTCGATCAAGAGTTTCTCAATATCGTCGAATGGGTTCCGCCCGGCGGCGGAGCGTGCGGCACTTGCTATGAGCAGCGCCAGCGCATCGTCGTAGAGGATGTCGAGGTCGACCCAATCTTCGCAGAGTACCGCGCGGCGGCGCGCAAGGCAGGTTTCCGCGCCTGTCACAGCACTCCGCTCATCACGGGCACAGGCAATATCATCGGCGTGCTCTCCGTTCATTTCCGCCAGCCGCACAGCCCGTCCAGGCGCGAGACCCGTTTGATAGACCTCTACGCGCGCATGGCTGCGGACATTATCGAGAACGCAAGGCTTCATCACCAGATGCAGCAGGAGCTAGAAGAGCGCGAGCTGCTGCTTGTCCGTGAACACGCGGCGCGTGCCGAAGCAGAGACGGCCAATCGCATGAAGGACGAGTTCCTGGCAACGGTCTCGCATGAGCTGCGTACGCCTTTGAACGCCATCATCGGATGGGCGCACATGCTTCGCAACGACCCTCTGGACGAAGCCACTATGGAGCGCGCCTTCGAGACCATCGAGCGCAACGCCAAGTCGCAGGCCCAACTGATCGAAGATATTCTGGATGTCTCGCGCGTCATTACAGGAAAGCTGTTGCTCAACATCGCGCCTGTCGATATGGCTGCGGTCATCAACGCGGCCGTCGACTGTGTGCAACTGGCTGCCGACGCGAAGGGTATTCAACTTGAAGTAACGCTTGCGCCTTCTGCCCGGCACATCTCCGGCGACGCCGGCCGCTTGCAGCAGGTCGTCTGGAATCTGCTCGCCAACGCTATCAAGTTTACTCCTGCGGGCGGGCGCGTCAGTGTGCGACTGGAGCGCGCAGACCATCACGTACAGATCAGAGTAAGCGATACGGGAGAGGGAATCCCCACGGATTTTCTGCCCTTTATCTTTGACCGCTTTCGTCAGGCGGACGGAACCAGCACGCGCCGTCATGGCGGACTTGGCCTGGGGCTCGCAATCGTTCGTCATCTGGTAGAGCTGCATGGCGGCACAGTTCTAGCAGACAGTGAAGGCGGCGGGCGCGGCGCGACCTTTACGATCAGGCTTCCTCTGGCGGACGAGCAGGCGAAACCGCGCGGGAGGCGTATCTCCGAGAGTCTGTGGCCGAACGAAGAAGCCAGCATTCACGTCAGCCCTCTTCCTTCGCTTGAAGGCGTGCGGGTGCTGCTGGTCGATGACGATCAGGACACGCTCAATATGCTCGCCGAGATACTGACGGGAAACAGGGCCGCAGTGCAGACGGCCTCTTCGGCTGACGCGGCGCTCGAAGCCTTACAGTGGTACAAGCCGGACGTGCTGGTCTCAGATTTGGCGATGCCGAATGAGGACGGTTACTCGCTGATCGCTAAGGTCAGGGCGCTTGAGGCGAAAAGCGGTCGCCAGATTCCGGCCGTGGCGTTGACGGCCTACGTCCGTGTTGAGGATCGCACACGCGCATTGTCTGCGGGCTTCAACATGTTCGTCCCGAAGCCCATCGAGCCGACGGAGTTAATCACGGCCATCGCGAACCTCGCCGAACCACGTACAGCCCGCTTGGCCTGAACAGATAGAGCGAGTTGAAAAAGCAGCTAAAGCCCCTGCAAGGGGCGAGAGAATGTAGCCCACGGCGTGAGCCGTGGGAACAGTTAAGAATAAAGAGAGAGCCCCGTGAGGGGCGACAGACGCTCGCGTTTGAGTGCTGCTCAAGATTGAGCGTCTTTCGCCCCTTCGGGGCTTTGACCTTTTGTGGAACTGCTTAACCCATGACGTGAGTCATGGGCTACACTCTTCCGCCCCTCCGGGGCTTTAGCTGCTTTTTCAACACCCTCCAAGGCTTTCACAACTCGACAGTGCGCGCGTGCGCGTGTAAAATTACCAGCTTTGCTATGAGTGAAATCGTGGACAGTGCGGGGAGTAGTCCGCTTACGGACGGCGAAGGAGCAGCCCTTGAGCGGCGGCTTCGGCGCGGGATGTTCGTGGCGCTCGCGCTCGCCGTCACGGTCAGTCTGCTCTTCGCGCCTTGGCGCGTGACGACGGGGTTGCTGCTCGGCGGTATTCTTTCATTCTTTAATCATCACTGGCTGCGCACTTCGCTGGCCGCCGTCTTCGGAGATGCGGCACAGGCTGGGAGCAGGCCAAGGCTGAGCGCGGCGCGTTACGTGCTGCGATATTTTATTATCGGTTTGATCGTCGCCTCGGCTTACACGCTCGATCTGATCTCCATCGGCGCGACGATTGCGGGTCTGTGCTCCTTCGCCGCCGCGATCATGATCGAAGCCATGACGCAACTATATTTCGCCATTCGTTATCGAGAGGAAACTTAAAAGATGTTCTGGTTACTGGATAACCCGGAAAAGCCCGTCGAGGCCGCCAAGACGCTTGAGCATGCAGAGAAGCAGGCGGGCGGCGGCGGTGGTGGCGGCGCTGAGCATCACATGCCCATCATCGTCGAGAAGATCAATCACCTGATCGGCGAGCCCGTGCATCAATTTCAGGTTCATTACACCAAGCCGCTGTGGGATCGCTTCTTCAGCAATTTTAATACAAATGCCGAAGCGGTCTTTGGCCCGTACACGGTCGAGAACGCCGTGCCCTGGTACACGGTGATGTTTATCATCGCGTGCATCCTGAGCCTGATCGTGATCTTCCTGTTTCGCCGCAAGCTCTCAGAGGACGAGCCCGGACATGGACAGCAGACGCTGGAAGTGGCCGTGCTCTCACTGCGCAACATGCTGGCGGACATCGTCGGGCCGCACGGCCTGAAATATTTTCCGGTCATAGGCACGTTCGCCGTCATCATCCTGATCTCGAACCTGATGGGCTTTTTCCCGCTCTTTATGTCGCCGACGGCTTCGACGAGCGTGACGTTCGCGCTCGGCCTCTCGTCATTCATCTATTACAACGCCATCGGCGTTAAAGAGAACGGAGTCCTGGGACACCTTAAACACTTTGCCGGGCCGATCTGGTGGATTGCGCCGCTGATCTTCCTGATCGAGCTGATAGGCAATCTGGTTCGTCCGATGTCTCTGGGCCTGCGTCTCTTCGGCAACATGTTCGCGGACGAACAGGTCGCGGCCAACATCGCCGCGCTCTTTCCGCCCTACACTTACTGGCTAGTCCCTGTGCTGTTGATGCCTCTCGGGCTGTTCGTCGCTTTTATACAGACGTTCGTCTTCGTGCTGCTGTCGATGGTCTATGTCAGCGAAGTCTCGCACGCGCCGCACGACGAGCACGAGGGACACGGCGATGCAGAGCATCATGCAGCCGCCGCAGAGATCATTCAGCCTGTCTAGGCCGCGCGAGAAAAAGTTTTTTGAGATGACAGATGATTATCAATTCACATTCATAAAAGGTCTGGCATCTTCTAAAAGAGGCCGCGCTCTTTGAGCGACGCGGGTAAGCGCGCCCGCGCACGTTAAAGCGCAACAGCAATTGGGTTCGACGGAGGAAGCGAGAGGGAAGCTGAAGGCTTGAGAGTAAGAAAACGCCAGATGAATCACAGGCTTTGCCGCGCATGAGCGTAAAAGCGCATTTTGAGGCCAGCATCGCTGGAGCGCCGTTGTACGAGGGGCGGCTGCATACCGGAGGCGGGCGAAATAATAAAGACGGCGTCCTCTACTTTTGAGCACCAGCTATTTCAAATTCGCTCTTTCGTCTGTAAGGTACACACGAAATTCAAGAGAGGAAAATTCAAGATGAGAAAACTGAGATTAGCCTTCTTCGCAGTGCTCGGCGTGTTGATGGCAGCCGCGCCCGCGCTGGCGCAGGCCACGCAGGCCGCCGCCGATAACGAGAGCAGCGTGAACAAGTACAAGGCGCTCGCAGCAGGCTTCGGCTTCGCCATCGCGGCTGGCCTTGGCGCTCTGGGGCAGTCGCGCATCGCCGCCTCTGCGGTCGAGGGTGCGGCGCGTAATCCGGGCGCTGCCGGTCGTATTCAGACGATGATGATTCTCGGTCTGGCGCTGATCGAATCGCTTGTGCTCTTCGCACTGCTGATCGTCTTCGTCAAGGTCTAGACCGTTCTTTCAGTAAAGCGACAATTAGCGAATGCGGGTGAGGCTTACAACGAGAGCCTCACCCGCATTCGTCTTTTGTACGCTTTTCAACGGGCGGGCGTATCGCGGCGGTACGTGTCCGGCGTCTTCTATCCTTGACCGACAGCACCTATTTTCGTATTCGACGCGGGGAATTTCGCCTTTGAAGTGGGAAGCGCCCGCGCGCAGCAAATGGCACACGCCTTGCCCTATTGAAGGGCGATTTATGCTCTCCCGCGCACTAGAGTGTCCCCCGATCAATCGAAAACGGACTATCAGTAAAGCCATCGCTCTAAAGAGGAGTCAAACCCTATGAGAAAAATCATTCTGGCTTTTGTGTTGACGATTATGGCGGCCTCTTTCGTCTTGGCCGATACGGTCTATTTACGCGACGGCAGACGCGTGCAGGGAACTGTGCTCGGTTTTATTAACGGGCGCTTTGTCGTGCGCGTCAACGAGAGCCTTCCGGCGACGGGCGCAAGCACGACCGCCATCGCTAGCGGCGACATCGTTTTCTTTCGCCCGATGGAGATCGAGCGCATAGAGATAGAGGGACGCTCTCTGGATGATGCGCGCTACGAATCGCGCACGGTCGATGTCTCGCTCGGGCCGAACTGGATTGATAGTGGCGTTGACCTCAGGCGCGGCCAGCGCGTGCAGATCAAAGCGACGGGCACTATCTATGCCGGTCGCGCGCGCATCACGCCCGACGGCCTGCGTACGACAGACCCGAACGCGCCGCTGCCGCGCTCCGCAGAGGGCGTGTTGATCGGGACTGTGAGTAATGATGCGAACGCGCCGATTGTCGAGCTGGGCCTGAGCCGCGAGTTCGTCGCAGACCGCGACGGCAGACTTTATCTGACGGCCAACCGCAGCAGCTACACGGACGCGCGCGGCGCTTTCAACGTCGAGATACGCGCCGAGCGGGAATTGCGCTCGGCCGATGATGATCGTGATGATGGCCGCTACGGCAGGAATCGCAGAGACAATCCTGCGCCTGTGCGCCCGCGTAACCGGTCCGACAGATACGGAGGCGATAGGCCCGGCACTGACAATCGCATCCAACGTGAAAAGACGCTGGCAGTGCCAGCCAATCTGCCCAACGGTGTGGACACAGGCGTTGAGCTGCGCAACGGCGATCAGGTGACGATCACGGCGTCCGGCAACGTCACGGCCGGACGCAGGGCCGGTGTCGTCTCGCCCGAAGGCGGTCGCGTCGGCGCAGCCTCGATCATCGGCTCGTATCCTGTGCCGAACGCTGGTGTGGGCGCGCTCATAGGCTTTATACGCACGCCCAGCGGACAGGTCACGCAGGCGTTTTTCGTCGGCGGTCAGTTGAACTTTGCAGCGCCGGCTGACGGCAGACTTTTCCTACTGGTCAACGACGACAACTATAACGACAACAGCGGCAGCTTCGATGTTCGTATAGTTTATCTGGACTGAGTCAGGCAGAGAATCATTCTCGAAGGCGAAGTGAAAGGGAGGCGAGTCTGTGATGGGCTCGTCTCCCTTTATTCATGTTTATAGAGAAAGAGATGTCAGTGCCGCCTGCTTACTTCGGTTTTCAGTTGAATGTCAGGAACATCGCAACTCACCACAGAGGCACAGAGGGAGCACAGAGAGGTGAACATCGCTCAAGCCTCCGTGCTTCCTCCGTGTCCTCTGTGCCTCTGTGGTGAATGCCTCTCCTCATACACTCAATTGAAATTTGATCTAAGCAGGGCGGGTGATGCCGCTGCGATCACCCGCCCTGGAGCTTAGGCAGTACTGACTACATAACGGCGCGGCCTCTCTTCATTATTTCTTTGAGCCGCGCTTTGCCGATTTACGTTTTGAACGCGAAGCCGGTTTACCGTTTGAGCGAGCGGCCTTCGCGGTCTTGGCAGCCTTAGTGGGCTTAGTAGACCTGCTGCTCCTGGCCTTCTTCGGCTCAGGTACAAGCTCGACGCGCACGGTTATGCCGCCGATCACTTTTTCGCTCCTCGCATCGGTTTGTTGGACTTCCACATCGAAAGCCTGACCAACCCTTGCGTTCGGCGGTCGATCAAAGGCCAGATAAACCGTGTGGTACGTATCGGGCTCCATCAAAATACGATTGACGCCCATGCGTTGCCTGCTCTTCGCTTCCAGAAACTGTCCCGTCTCGACCGCGCGTTCCAAGTCTTTGACTCGATCCTGCGCCCAGCCACGGTGATACTTGGTTTTAGCTTTCTGTGTACGGCTGACCTTCTCCGCGTGATCCTTGGCCCACCGGCGCAGGTCTTTTGAATCCTTACTGGCGACCACTCCGTCGAGGCTCTTTTTCAAGTCG
>DATLMN010000076.1:0-21069 GCA_035537255.1 Pyrinomonadaceae bacterium
CAAGGATGAAGGATGAAGGCCGAAGGATGAAAGCGTGGCTGTGTTGATTGAATTATTCAGTTCACATAGCCTTTCCTTCATCCTTCATCCTTCATCCTTCATCCTTCATCTTGGCTATGCTGCTTGTCATTGATGTGGGAAATACGAATACGTCGCTGGGCGTTTACGACGGCGAGCGTCTTGTGGCGGACTGGCGTTTGACGACCGCCCGTGCGCGCACAGTGGACGAGTATGGTGTCCACGCGCGCAACCT
Source organism: Pyrinomonadaceae bacterium (assembly GCA_035537255.1). Classification (GTDB taxonomy): domain Bacteria; phylum Acidobacteriota; class Blastocatellia; order Pyrinomonadales; family Pyrinomonadaceae; genus DASQYE01. Next base: position 254 of record DATLMN010000076.1, read on the forward strand.
GTTCGCGCTGGCCGGTCTGGATTTCAAAGCGATCACGGCGGTGGCGGTCGCATCGGTTGTGCCGCCGCTCAATTACACGCTCAAGCGAATGGCGGAGGTCTATTTCAACCGGACGCCGCTTTTTATAGACCACACGATTGAAACGGGCGTGCCGATTCTCTATCAGCCTGCGTCGGATGTCGGCGCGGATCGCATCGTCGATGCCGTAGCAGCGATTCACAAATACGGCGCGCCGTGCATTGTCGTCGATTTCGGGACGGCGACGACCTTCGATGCGATCAATGCGCGCGGAGAATACCTGGGCGGCGTGATTACTCCGGGCATCAACATCTCTGCCGACGCGCTCTTTGCGCGCACGGCACGTCTGCCGCGCGTAGAGATCAAGCGGCCAGCTTCCGTCATCGGCACATCGACAGTCGGCTCTATGCAATCGGGTCTTTATTACGGTTACGTCGGTCTGGTCGACGGCATCCTGCGAAGAATGATCGAAGAGCTGGGAGGCAGTGCGAGCGTCATCGCCACGGGCGGCCTCGCCCCGCTGATCGCCACCGGCTCGGAGCTGATTGAAGTGACCGACGACACGATCACGCTCGAAGGGCTGCGCCTGATTTATGAACGGCAAAGGCCAGCGAGCGAAGCGACGAGTAACGATTGATGAGTAAGAAAAAGAGCTTTGATTGATGAGAATTAAGAGCCGGATGAAGATAGCTCCGTAGGAGCTTAATGTTTATAGTTTAATGCATGAGAAATTGAGCCGAAGCTCCGTAGGAGCGACATGTTATTTGATCTATGACATGTCGCTCCCACGGAGCTTGATACTTGATTGATATAATGGTCTATAAACATTCAGCTCCTGACGGAGCTAAAACTATTATCAACCTCTTATCTCGAACAGGCTTTTACTAGTCACTCGTCACTTATCACTCGTCACTGCTTTCTTATGAACTATTACAACTACTTTTCCGAGGTTGAAGAGACTTTCGTTCGTCGTCGCGGCAAGCATCTGCATCTGGGCTCTGTGGATTGGGCTTTGATTGAAAGCTGGAAAGAGATGGGCGTGCCCCTGCATATCGTCATCAACGGGATTGAGAGCGCGTTCGATTCCTACAATGCGAAGCCGCGAAAGCGCAGCGTCAAGACTTTGATGTACTGTCAGGAAGAGGTCGAAGCGCAGTACGCGGAATGGCTCGAATCACAACTCGGCGCGAAAGCCGAAGACCAACAGGACACTGTGCCTGTAACCGCCGAAGGGTCGGATGCAGACGCACATCTTCCCTTCCCGCGCGCGGCGATTCTTCAGTACATGGCGCGCTCGCGCAACGCCCTTGAGCAAATCTGCGAGGAACGCAACAGCGTGCGGCGCAATGACGGATTATGCGAGACGATCAAGCGCGTAGTGGCGCGTCTGTGTGAGTTGGAAAAGGATTTTGCGCGGGCGGCGCGCCCGGACGCAGAGCAGCTTGAGGATGCGCTCACGCGGCTGGAAAAGATGCTGGACGACGCCTTGAACGCCAACACGCCCGAGGCGGAAATGGTGGCGGCGCGTACAGAGACGGAAGCGCAACTGCACACTTACCGTAATCGCATGGAGAAATCCACTTACGAACAGACGCTCGCCAATCTGTTGCTCAAACGACTGCGTGACCAGTACGGCGTGCCTCGACTGAGTTTGTTCTACCTGTAAGGCCCTTTCAATGAAAAAGCACAGGCGCAAAGCTACGTCTGAGAAGAGGCGCGCACGTCAACCACAGACTCCGCAGAGTGCGGGCGAAGTGGCAGAAGTTCTGATCGAGCGCATTGTGCCTGGAGGCGCTGGCCTTGCGCACGCCGACGGGCGCACAGTCTTTGTCGGACTTGCCGCGCCCGGCGATAAACTTCGCGTGCGGATCGATCAGACTCGCGGCCACATCGCATTCGCTTCCATCACAGAAATCTTAGAGCCATCCCCGTCGCGCGTCGAGCCGCCCTGCCCTTATTTTGGTCGTTGCGGCGGCTGCGACTTTCAGCAGTTGAGTTACGAGGCGCAACTCGAAGCCAAAGTCTCAATCATACGCGATTGCCTGCGCCGCATAGCGCGCATTGAGCCCCCACAAGATATTCCTATCACTGCCTCCCCTAGCCAATGGCATTATCGCGCCCGCGCTCAGTGGCAGTACGACTCTTTGCGCACGCGCTTAGGATATTTTGAGCGCGGCTCGCATCGCGTCTGCGATGTGGTGGAATGTCCCGTTATCAATTCGCCGTTGCAGGCGGAACTCTCGCGCCTTCGCACAGAGATGTTGGAAGGCACGCTGCCTGAAGCTGCGGAGTTTCAGGCTGTGGCCGGTGATGAGGGCGCTTCGCTTACGCCGCCCTCTGGCCCAAACGGCGAGCGCGAAGTGAGCATTCGCATAGGAGATTTTCACTATCGCTTCAGCGCCGAAGGCTTTTTCCAGATTAACCACGAACTGCTTCCAGCCCTGATCGCCGCTGCCCTTGAGGACTCGACGGGCAAGCACGCCCTGGACCTTTACTGCGGCGTCGGGCTCTTCACCCTGCCGCTGGCCCAAAGGTTTATGCACGTCACCGGAGTCGAGGCAAGCCCTGCGGCGCTACGCTTCGCCAGAACCAATCTCTCGGACGCAAACTTCTCAAACGCCGTCTTCGAATGCGCTAAGGTCTCCGACTGGTTAAGAACAAACCGTTCACAGAGCGCGCCCGTCGATCTACTCTTGCTCGACCCGCCGCGCGCAGGAGCCGAAGAAGACGCGATAAGGAGCATCATCACTCTCAGTCCGCGCCGCATCGCTTATGTCTCCTGCGATCCGGCGACCCTCGCGCGCGATCTCAGATACCTGATCGAAGCCGGATACCGGCTTGACTCCATCGCAGCATTTGATATGTTCCCCCAGACTCATCACGTAGAGACGGTCGCGCACCTCTCTGCAAGAGACGCGCGCTCAGTACCCGAAGCGTGAAAGAGATAGACGGCCCAAGGGCAGCGTGCGTGTTGATGATTAGTCTGTTGAATTTGGATAAGCGTGTACGTCAATGAAGCTTTGTGCGATGGGCTCTCCTTAAGGGCCGGGGTTTATGGAAGAATCAAGAGAAGCGGAGCGTGTCGAGATTGACACGGCGATCTATATCCTGTGGGGCGGGGAGGATTCTCTGCGCGGGGGAAAGATCACGAGTCTGAGCAAAAAGGGTTGCTTTATTCAGACACGTTCGGAGGCGCTCGCAGGCCAGATGATTAAGATACGCATACGCCTGCCGACGGAGCGTTGGATGATGCTCGCGGGTGAGGTCAAACATGTGCTCAGGCGCGTCGGCTTCGGCGTTCAGTTTACAGAGCTGGCAGAGGGCGATGCTTCTATGCTAGACCTGCTGGTTGATTACTACCGCGACGATTCCGAGATCGTCTCCGGCCTGCTGTGTGAAGAAGATGATGCGACGCGCCGCAAAGACATTACCAGAATCAAGGGCGGTCGGGTACTGCTTGGCCCACTCTAAGAGCGAGACGCGCTTCGGCCTTTGCCTGCCCAGAGTTGTTGTAGCGAGAGCGTCCAAGAGACCAACAGGTAGTAAAGCGGAAAACCAAGCGAGATCATAATCAGCGCTCTCGGCTCATCCTCCCAGCGCCAGAGAATCAGCAATAGCAGCACAGTCCAGATAGCGCCCAATAAAATCGTCAGACGACTCAGCGGCCCACGCTGCGAAGGATACAGATACTTCGACGGGACAAAGGTGAGAACCGCGAGCAGGATGATGATGGCGAGCGAAAGCGCATGTGGGAGACGCAGCACGTAGAGATAAAACGCCACGATGTTCCAGTATGAAGGGAAGCCCAGGAAGAATCCATCATCGGTCTTAGCGTTTGTCTGAGAGAATCCGTAGGCGCTCGCCAGTAGCGGCAAGAGCAGCCACCACTGCTCTGCTTCCGTGAGCACACCTGCACGCCAGATGAGCAGCAGCGGTAATGTCGTGTAGGTGTGAAAATCGACCAGATCATCCAGCCTGCGGCCATCGAAGCTCGGCACAACCTCTTTAACTCTGGCACGCCGCGCCAGCCACCCGTCTGTCGAATCTATAAAAGTCGCCACGAGCATCAACGCGAACGCCCAGCGAAACGACGCGTCTCCGCCACGCACTATAAGGACGGCCATCCCCGCCGCCGCCACCAGCCCCAGCGCCGTGTAAAGATGTACACACCATGCCAGCAGCACACGCAGTCTCATCATGCCTTTATCATCGCACCATCAACCGATAGGCGAAAGGCCAGACCTGCCATGAGCGGCGAGCACATCCTGATAAACATGAGAATGAGAGAGACTTATCAACTTCACTCATTTCACTTGCCGTCTAATCTGTAAGAATGTTGAAGCCTAATTTTGTAACATGCAACTTTCTCTAAGGATTTACAAGTTTAATTAATGATTGGACATCGAATTTGACGTAATTTATTGCGTCATTTAGGACGCCTACTTAGCGTTATGCTTCTCATCTTCCGCACGGAAGCAATGAGACAATGAGGAACCTCCAGTTAATCACTAATAACCGACGCAATGACTTCAACTACTCTGCCATTAGTATTTTCTTTCTTTTAGGGCTATAGTGGTTGCCGCCGTTCGTTGCTACATTGCTAGCTTAGGAGGCTAGAACAGTGACTAAATCCAGAACGATTGCCCTTGCGTTAAGAACGATTGTTTTGATGTTTGTATTACTTACCGCTGCCCAATTGGTACCTGCCCCTGCAAAAGCCAGCGGGTATGATCCTTTCATCTGGGGAAATGAATTTAGGACATGGTATTACGCTGATGCTGCTCATACCAACTTTGTTGGCTACTACGTCTATAACACCTGTACGGGATTAGAAGAGGGCGACGGCGAGCATACTGTTTACTATGATCAGATCAGCAAGACCGTACTATGTGAGGGCAGCTACTTTGGCCCGAATCAGTAATCGCCTGATAGTATCGGCCAGAGACGCCTGCTTCATAACATCAGGGAGCGTATTTTCGCAACTTGATTGAGTGAAACGAAGGTCGAATCAATCGCCGCGCTCGCTCAACTCAGACGTTATGCCGCTACTTCTTATCATCATAATTTACTGTGATAGCTGATGCCTGACGAACGAGTAAATGAAATCTATGATGATGCGCGAATGCTGCGGGTCATAATCTTCCGCCGTGAAGCAGGCACGTTCTATTATCAGCTAGAACATTTTAGCGAGCATCATTGGAAATGTGCTGGATTCCAGATCGCCATCTGCCTTTAGGAATTTTCGAGGGCGAAGAAAGGGTAGAAAACGAAGCACGTGCTAATGTAGATTGGCTCAAGAACGTGTCAGGCGCAGCATAACAACTCATTCAACCCGACCGGAGTTAGCTTGCCTCTCATCGTCAACTTGTCTGTGCCGCAGTTGTTGTCCGGCGGGTTAATTCGAGCGGTATGCCTCTACTTGGTGAATAGACATGAAAATAATACTTGCCAACATTTTGCTACTTCTCAGCTTGAGTCAAGTTCCCTTTTCTCAGAATGGCTCAACATCTCAGCTTGGCTACTCTTTAATTGATAAAAGTCGTGACCCGCTCTTTATCACGTATGAGCGATTGGATGACCCTGACCCGAAACGCGAAGGTATTGAACGCGACAGAGTTTTGGTGCGTCTCCATAATAATTCCACTTGCGTCGTTCTTATCGAAACGATGGAAGCTGAAAAGTTTTATTTACCGTTGCCTCCTAATCCTACCATCACGGATAGAGTGAAACGGGGCATCAATTATGATTTGCCGGATGGCGCGATTGTGCCCGCCATGAAGTATTACACTCAAGATAATCGTCGCTCGAAAACTCCTGAAGCTGCATGGGGCGGCGATATGTTCTTCACGTTTCGTTTGCTGGGCGGCAATTCATTGCTGTTTGCGATACCTACGGCATATTTGAGGAAAGGCAATGATATTGTCGTACCGTTTGATTATGGATGGGAGAAGGAAGGCGAACGCCCTAGTCCTATTTATTCAGGTGATGTAGAGCATCGAGTATATTTCTATGGTGACAGCATGCCGGATGAAGTAAAAAGGAAAATCGGACGGCGTTGATATAATCGCAGGCGAGGCATAACAACTCATTCAACCGGAGCGCGAATAGCGCGGCTTTTATCGTCAACTTGTCCGTAATGGCGTTGTGTGCGCGCCCGGCTAATCCGGGCGTTAGGCGTCTAATTGGGGCTTAAGAACAGATTTATGTTTTTGGCATTGACCTGTATGTTGACTTTTGCTTTGTAACCGAAGTACGTTGTCCGCGCTTTATCTCAGTGCGTTCCTGCTAACGGTGGCCTTTCTCGTTAGCCTTCCAAATCAGTTTCTTCTCTAGAGAGCCCTCAATGACTCTCCCAACCACGGAGGTTTCTAATGGCAATCGAATTTCCAGATAAAATATTCGGTTTCAAAGTCGAAAAGCGAGTGATCCCGCGCCCCGGTGGGGGGAAATTCCTTTTCAACTCTCACACTCAGATTGGTGTTCTTCATACCACTGAAAATCCCTCTGTCGAAAGTTCATTTAAAACCCTGAACAAAAAACATAGCGCACCACACTTTATTGTCGGTGAAGGTCGCATCCTTCAGTGTCGCTCGCTGACGCATCAGGCTGCGGCCCTGGTTGGGGACGGCCCTGTCTTTGCAAATGCCCAGGCTTCAATCCAAATTGAGATGGCAGCATTCACAGGCGGCGGCAAGGACACTTCGACGACAACCGATGTTTGGCTTCCAAAAGAAGGGGTACTCCTGCCTACAGTAGCGATTCTAGCTTTTTGTGCGGGCAACGGCATTGACATTCCTCTTCAGGTGCCGACTGATGACTGGAGAGATGATAACTCTGACATGCCCTTGCCTTGGGCTGGTGGGCCAACGAAAAAGAATCCGAAGAAAAAGACGAATGTACGTCGCATTAGAGCCGCAAAAGGTGATTTCCCCAAATTAAAAGGATGGTGGATGCATGTCGAGATTCCAGCCCAGGCTGAACAATGGCATCACGATTGCGGCGCACTCAGGCGTAGGGATATGCTTAGAATGGCTCAGGAGTTGTTGAACAAATAGAGCGATGCCTAAGAACTCATTCAGCCCAAGCCCGCGATAGCATTCCTTTCATCATTGTCTTGTGTACTCAGTAATGCGCGCTTTGAATATTTCATAGCTTTCTTCCGCTCTCTGTTGACAACACAACTCGACAGTCATACCGTAGCCTCGCTGGAACGTCCCCCTCGCCATTGCTGCTAATGAGATCGCCTTGTTAGCCTCACGAACCTGTTGCATAAGCGCCTGATCTTTGTGAAACGTGCTTGAATGGCCGCATGGCAACAGGCGCGCCCGTCAGCGTCCACGTTGGGTTCGCTCGATGTGGGGCGTTGGCGGGAGTTTTCCGATAACTGAAGGGAGGCTCTTGATGAAAAAGATTGAATACGGGAGATGGGAGATTCATCCGGGTGTCGCGGAAGTGATCCTCTCCGCACCGGGCGCAGGCACTGTCGTGTGGAAGCGTATGACCACGAAGCACGAGGGCGAAGTGCTCTATTACAAACTCTGGAATTTCTGGGTGCGCGCCGGGGTCAAGGCTGATCTGGCGATGACTTCAGCTTTCTTTAGAGATTACGAAAGTGCAAACGCGGATTCGGACACGCTGCTGGCGGCTGTCGGCTTTCCCTGGAGAAAGGCCGAGACGGAAGAGGAAATCTGGGGACGTATAGGGATGGTCTGGAACTGGATGCGAGATCATGTCGTGGTGAATAATAGCGAGTATGCGACGATCTCTTCTGTGAGCGGAACGTGGCCGTCTATTCTGGATTACGCCAAATACTATGTCGCGCACAAACAGCTAGTCTGGGCGGCCTGCTTTTCAAAGGCGCATCTGTTCGCTACGCTGCTGGGGCGCGTCGTCTATCCCAGATTTCGCTTTGGCATCGCGCAGGCGCATCACACGGAGGCTGGCGCGCCTCCCACAGCTTCGCATGTCTTTGTCGGCGTGTATGTCGGTGATCGCTGGTTTCATCTTGACCCGACAGCCGTTTATTCCGTGGCCTTCCCCGCTTATAGCGCCAAAAAATCGATAGGGGTCGATAGCTTTACCTCCGTAGACTATGAACATCCCTATTACTTTAAGCCTGTGCCGCTGTCCGGCTTTGAAGACGTGCCCTATTTGCCCAAGTGAGCGAGAGAGGACGAAAGATTCTGGTCGACAGACGTACTGTTGATTCAAGGTTGGCCCAGTGGCTTGGCGGCGGGCGACAAACGCGAGTGAAAGGAGAACGATCTTATGCGTCGTTGGCCCATCCTGCTTGCAGCGACATTCCTGAGTGCCTGCGCGCCGCCGCACCCGACACATCCGACCAAGGTCGACTGTCGATTGGAAGTCGAGACCAGATTCAGCGCACGCGTCGATACGTCTTCGCCGGGTACGATTCGCAATGGGCCAGACCCTTGCTCCGGCGGAGGTGTCGTCGTGAATCAAATGGATTGGACGCAACGCGGGACGACCAACGTCTCTGTCTGTGTGGCCGCAGGAACGACGCCGGAGCAGGCCGCGTCGCTCTGCTCTCATCATCTAGAAGCGACAGGCCGCAACGTAGGCAACGGCGCTCCTCCGCTCACGGCGCGTCCGCCCAGCGGGCGCATCTGTCCAGGCAGTCTCAATGTCGTGTCGTCGCTGATTATCAGTACGGGCGGCACGCCCGCTCTTTATCCTAACGAGTGTCGCGAAGGAACAACCTTGCCGCTGCTTCCTTAAAGATCATTGACTCAGGCGTGTGGGTTGGGATAAAAGGTCTCTCACGAACACTCCCAAAATTTGCGAACCCTTGTGCGACGCCTGAGCATTTATCACATAGCTGTTTTCGCGGCCGCCGCGCTCGGCCTCACGCTCGGCGCGTTCCGGTATGCCCGGCGAACATTTTCGACAGACCAATCCGTGATCCCTGCGCGGGCGGAACAAACGACGCCCATAGTCATTCCGGTATCGGATGGATTCGACTACGCGGTCGGCAACACCCGCTACGTGACAGAGGCCAACGATAAGGACGGCTGGTACAACGCGCAGGACTTCGGAGAGAACGATCATCTGGGCGAAGATTGGAACGCAAAGACGGGTGGGAATACGGATTGCGGGATGCCAGTGTACGCCGTCTCAAAAGGAACGATTGTTTTCGCCGCCGAAGCGGGGCCGGGCTGGGGCAAAGTCATCATCGTTCGACACAGGCTTCCGGACGGCAAGATACTGGAAACGCTCTACGGGCATCTGCAATCCTTTCAGAGAACCAGCGGGGAGGTTGATCGTCGAGAGAGAATCGGAAGACTTGGGAACGCGGACGGCGTGTACCCCTGCCATCTGCATCTTGAGTTGAGACTCTCTGATTGTCCGTCGTGGGGCGCGACCGGCCCGGGCTATAGCAGAGACAGAAAAGGCTGGACAGACCCGTCAGATTATATCGACGCCAACCGCTCATTTAAGAGAGAGTCGGATTGAGATGGATTCAGACCTTTGATCTATTGCTGTGAGATTCGTTTTGAGAGATAGTGCGCGCACCTCATCATACAAAGCGGCGCAAAGCTAATGATTTTACACGGCTTGATGAATAACTAATCAAGCTCAAAAAATAGAAAGGTCATCCTCATGTCATCGCGCGCGGTCTTCACCCGAGCGCCTTTCGCTCCTCACCCGTTGATGCTGCTGGCGACAGCCTTCGCCGCCGGTATCGTCGCGGCGCGTCTCTTTGGATTGACGCTTGCCCCGTCGCTCGCCTTCTGTGCAATCTCGTCGATCCTTGCACTGCTCTACTTCATCCGACGGCGCTTGATGCATGCAACGCTTTTTCTCTTGCTAGCCTTCTGTGGCGCGGGCGCGATGCTCGCCGTCGCGGAGAAGCGCAGCGTCAACGTCAATAGTCTTGAGAGATTGTTCGACGAGGGCGTCATCGCTTCCGGCGACCCCGTAGAGATCGAGGGCGTTCTCGTGGGCGCGCCTGAGCCCGCGCCGGAAGGTTTTTATCTCACGCTGCGCGTCGAAAAGATCAGGTTCAAAGAGACCGAGCGGTTGGTGCAAGGTCGTGTCTGGCTCGCGGCCTCTGTGCGTGACGACAGGATACGCGCAGAGTACGAGGCGTTGGAGCTGCGTTACGGCGCGCGTCTGCGCGTGATGACATTGCTTGATCGCGCAGAACGTTTTCGTAATCCGGGCGTCTCGACGTTGACGGAGTATCTGGAACAGCGCGGACTGGACGCGACCGCCCGGATCAAAAGCCCCTTGCTGATAGAGAGGCTTGATGACGACCGTGTGGTATTGCCGCTCTACTGGCTTTACGAATGGCGAGGGCGTCTGCTCCGGTTGATCCAACAAAGGTTTTCGGCGGAGACGGCGGGCGTGTTGAATGCGACGCTGCTGGGTAATCGCTACGGTCTCTCGCGCACGGCGGCGGAGCGGTTTCGCGAGGGCGGAACTTTTCATGTGCTTGTCATCAGCGGGCTACATATCACCTTTATCGGCGGCATTGTCCTCTGGGCGGCGAGGCGTCTAACGCGGCGGCGCGTGTGGCAGTTCGTTATCTGCGTCCTCTTTTTGTGGGCTTACACGCTGGCCGTCGGTGCTGAGCCGTCGGTCGTGCGCGCGGCGCTGATGTTCACGCTCGTTGCGCTCGCGCCCGTCGTAGAGCGGCGTGCCAGCAGCCTCAACGCCTTGGGCGGCGCTCTTCTCATCCTGCTCGCGTGGCGGCCCGGCGATCTGTTCGATCCCTCTTTCCAGTTGACCTTTCTCTCCGTGCTGATGATCGTCTCAGTCAGTTGGCCGCTGCTGAAGAAGTTAGAGGAGATCGGCCAGTGGCGGCCAACGCGCGCCACGCCGTACCCACCACAATGCTCTCGTGCTATGCGTATCACGGCCGAGACGCTTTTCTGGAGTGAGCGTGAATGGAAGCGCGAGCAGTTGGGCTCTGTCTATCAATATCGTCTCTTTAAGACTGGCTTGGCCGCCCGCCTTGAGCGACTTCGCATGCAGCGCCTACTGCGCTATGCCGTGTCTGCGCTGGTCGTCTCGTCCAGCGTGCAGTTGGGACTGCTGCCGCTGCTCATACTCTATTTCCACAGAGTGTCGCTCGCCTCTTTGATCTTGAACATCGTGGTCGGCATGCTGATGGCGATGCTCTGTCTGTTTGCGCTCTGTGCCCTTTTATTACTTCAAGTGAGCGAAGGGCTGGCCGCGCCTCTCTTCAAGCTGGCGGAGTGGACGAACTGGTTGATGATTCATAGCGTCGATCCGTTTATGAGAGCGCGCATCGCATCGCTTCGACTGCCTGAGTACACAGGTTTGGCGGCAGGTTTGTACGGCTTCTATTATCTGCCTCTATTGGTGCTGATCTTCGCGCTCGCGCGTTGGCGTCCGTTGCGGCTCGGCGGTGCTCTTGAAGAAGCAGCACACGCTCGCTGGCTGAGGCCGCGCGTGGCTGCGCTAGCTCTCCTCGTCCTGCTTTGCGTCATCCTTACTCATCCATTTAGCGCCGGGAGACCGGAGGGCAGACTGCGCGTTGATTTTCTGGATGTCGGTCAGGGCGACTCTGCGCTCGTCACGATGCCGGACGGAACGACGCTCTTGATCGACGGCGGCGGCAGACCTTCTTTCAGACCCACCATCGGGACAAATGAAGGGACGGAGGCAGAGCCCTTCGAGCCCGATGTGCGCAGCATAGGCGAACGCGTAGTCTCGGAGTATTTATGGTGGCGCGGTCTGGATCGAGTCGATTACATCCTCGCAACACACGCCGACGCGGATCACATAGACGGTTTGAATGATGTCGCGCGAAACTTCCGCGTGCGTGCAGCCTTCGTCGCCCGCTCGCCGCGCAGGGACACAGAGTACGCGCGCTTTGCACAAACCATGACGACAGAGGGCGTGCCTGTGCTGATGCTCGGTCGCGGCGACACTTTGCGCTTCGGCTCTGTGATCGCAGAAGTACTGTGGCCAGCGCCCGCCGAGAGCATGCATGCGCCTTCAAACAACGACGATTCCGTAGTGCTGCGCCTACGCCTCGGCGAGAGAACATTTCTGATGACGGGAGACATCGAGCGCAAATCGGAAGCCGCGCTCGTCGCCAAAACTCAGGACCAGCTCGCGAGCGATGTCGTCAAGGTCGCGCATCACGGAAGTAAGACCTCTTCGACGGAAGCTTTCATCGCGGCCACACACGCAAAGCTCGCCATCATCTCTGTCGGCCTCACCTCGCCCTTCGGTCATCCCAGACCGGATGTCTTAGAACGATGGCGCACAAGCGGCGCGCAAGTAATGACGACCGGCGAGCGCGGTACAATCACCGTCAGCACAGACGGCCAAGACCTTAAGGTGGAGACGTTTGTAGGAACTGGCAAGTAATCAGAAGGATAAAGTCATAGTGCCGTGGTGACACTGCCGTTTTCCAAGGCTCTGCGAAAAACGGGTGATGTTCACATACCAATTGCCTGACAGGAACTTTCTTTAGCGATTAATCTGTGCCCGTTTTATATGTCTAAGGTAGCTGTGCGCTCTCACAGACTTCCAGACTATTCGCTTTAACCTTAGCTTCCAAGACAGTAAACCGCTAAATAAGAAGTATTCCCTCGTCTTTTATCTTATTGCTGCGTCCTGCCTCTCAAGGAGATTTACAAGAAGAAGAGAAAATATATGACCGCTGCTCTGTGTGCAGTAGTTTTAGCGCTCGGTGGATTACTACAATTTCCACTCATATGAGGGGCCGGGAGGAGGCGGCATCACTTACGAATTCTCGTACGTGTTTCACGGGCCGGTGCCGGTGCTCGGCGGACCACCCTTCGCCGCCGGATATTGGTATTGGGACATCCCCTGGTACTTCGGCACCCGGACTAAAGCGAGGGTGGTCCACTTTGTTACGAAGCGAGAAATGGCGACCTCGGATGCGGCGGGCACAGCGGTTATCTCGAAAGCAGGAGCAAGCGAGTCCAAGGCGGCGAACGACCCAACAACAACTTACTAATTATCAGGTCTAAAGTGCGAGAGATAATCCAACGTCTGGAAAGTTGATTGCGGGCGATTTGGCTCACCAGATATAGTGTCCTTTGCGGCATCCTTGATAGTGAGTGCAAATTGTCCTGATATATCACATGGAGTGTCGGCAGGGAGAGAAAGAGAAGACGTAATGTCAGTCAAGAAAATGCTGCTATCTGGTATCGGTGTAATGTTGCTTCTCAGCGGCGTCATTGCTGCCATGATTCAGCCGAACCGATTGAGAAACTTAGACAATCGACCAGAGACCTCTCAAGCTCAGCTTGATACCCGGAATCAGGCTGCGAAGAAAGCAGAGTTGGTTAAGGCAGTTTCGTCAAACGGCGAGTCAGCCAATGTTCTTAATCAGCAGGAGCTTCAGCGCGCGCTCGAACAACTCCGTGGGCTAAGCCAGGCTAAGAATCTCGACGAATTTATAAAGAAAGCTGACGAATTGGAGCAAATCTGGGGGCTTGGGGGCGGCGACAATTACGGGCGGCTCGTAATTAATACCGCCAGTATTCTGGCGAATGAATTCGATGATAAGAACGGATTTGGCTTGAGTCAAAAATATGCAGTCGCCGCGCTTGCTCAGGCTGACAGTCTTTCCCTGGATATAGAATATCAGCTTCTTGGGGCGATAGAACGTGATCTCACACCGCTTGGAGATACGCCCGAAGCACAGCGCCAGTGGGCAGAAGAAAGAGCAATGAAGGCCAAGTTCTATTTGCATGCCTGGCGACGATTAGAGAAAGAGATTAATAGGAACTTCGATTTCGATGCCCCTAAGTATCTCAATGTGTCACCCCCAAAGGAGACAGGGTTACCAGCCGGGGTTGTACCAGAGGCTATCAAAGATCCTAAACTACGAGCCAAATACGAGGCTGACATCAAGCTCAACGCTAAAAGGATTCGGGAATACAGTCTGCAATTGCGTCTTCAGCAGTTAGATAAGAAGTTGCCGCAAAGAGCAGAACGTTATCTGGTGAATGCTTATTCCAGGCCACCTTATAATCTTGCAGAACTCAAATCATTTCTGAAGGATTACGGTTTTATGCCGCAGGTAGAAGAGAGGCTCTCTTCAACTGTGCTGAAGAACACTACCGAAGAACAATAGTATTCATCGGTAATCCTTTATTTAAGTTGAAACGTTTGTGAATAGTAACAAGTTGCCAGTAGGAATCGGGCAGTGATGAGTGACGAGCGGCGAGTAGAAACCAATTCGAGATAAGAAAAGCGTAAGCCTTTTTAGCTCCGTAGGAGCTTAGAATTTGAAACTTCTTATTTTGAACCGGCTTTTACTTGTCACTCGTCACTTATCACTCGCCACTGCTTTCTTGTATCCGTAGCGTTCGAGTAAGGCTTGGCCTTCGGGGCTGAGGACGTATTGGGCGAACTGGCGGGCGGCCGTCTGTTTGACTGATGATTTTGTGACGGCCAGCGCCTGATTGATCGGTTGATGCAGGCGTTCGTCGACGGCGATGCTCTGGCCCTCGCCTTCTCTCACCAAGGAGCGCGGGATAAAGGCCGCATCAGCGTTTCCGGTCGCCGCGTATTGTTTGGTCTGTGTGACGTTCTGTCCGTAGACGACCTTCGGCTCGACATCCTTCCAGAGATTCAGTGCGGTGAGCGCTTCGACCGTGGCGCGACCGTATGGCGCGACATCGGGCTTGGCGATGCTGATGCGCTCGACCTCTGCGCGATTGATGTCTTCGATGCGGCTGAGCTTGAGACGACTTCCGGCGGGCGTCCACAGGACGAGCTGGCCGCGCGCGTAGAGCAAAAGCGTATCAGGGAGAATGAGTCCCTGACGATTGAGTGCCTCGACGTGCTCGACATCCGCAGCGGCGAACACGTCAAAGGGCGCGCCCTGCTCAATCTGTTTCGCCAGATCGGCCGTCGCGCCGAAGCTGTAGACGACGCGAATCCCTGTTCGCGCCGTGAACTGCTCTCCCAACTCTTTGAAAGCATCGGAGAGGTTCGACGCCGCTCCGACGTTGATCTCAGTCGCGCCGGTTTGCCCGCTGCCCTGTTGCTGCCGCCCTGCGCCACAGCCCGCCGTGACCATTACAAGCAGAATAAGACAAGCGAACGCGTAGCGAGGAGAGAGCCTGCTGAGAGGTCGAGCTTGGTTAGTATTACTCGTCTCTCGCTTCATAGACTTCGCATTCTACTTTTAACTTCGTTCACAGAAAAACGTGTGGGCCAATCGTGGGCCAATGGCGGTCAATCATTTTGACTCTAAGGAGGTGAGCGAGGAATTACGCGTATGGGCCCAAAAGGCGCTTCGTCCGTTCTCTCTTGACCGGATCAATCATTCTGCCCGGTCATCTGGCATACATCTTGCTCAGAACCTTTTGGATGTATGCTCAGGTTATCGAGCAATATACTTTAGGAGACGCGAGTGAAAGAAGCGAAGGGCATGAATTCTCAACGTAAATCTGAGCAGGGATTTTCTCTCATAGAGTTATTGATCGTGGTCGTCGTGATAGGCATTATCGCGGCCATCGCCATTCCGTATTTCGAACGCGCCAAGCAGCCCGCCAACGCCGCTTCTGCCCTGCACTCGCTTCGCATGATTCATTCCGGCGAGGTCTCTTACAGGACATTGTATGCCAGATATGCAGATATTCCGGCGCTTACCAGCGCGGGTTATCTGGATGACGGCCATCTTCGACTGGGACAGAAGAGCAACTACGTTTTTGTCGTCACAGTCGATGCCGATCCCGCTTTGAATTATGACGCGAACGCCACGCCGCTCTTCGAGCCGACCATCTCAGAGCACTATTTTATCAACGCCACGGGCGTCATACATAAGCAGACGGGAGCGGCAGCCAACGCCACCAGCCCCGCACTCAACTAGGTTCTTTCCCCCTACGCAAATCTCCCCGCACTTAATCAGGAATCGTTTCCGTCAAAGGCCGCCTTTGACGGAAACCGTCACTTCGCGGCTGACGGAATTTGTCAGTAAGGGTGGATTGTGTCTGCCGGACAAGTGACGGCAAAACCATTTTTCCGAGCCAAACACTAAAAACTTCTAAGAATCCTGCGCACAACGGTCTTGGCACAGTGGTTGTAAGTAAGCCCACGACACATCGCGCGCTGCGCGGCATGCGAGCCTGAGACGCCCGGTCCGATAGCGCGAGAAATTCTCAAACCTGTTAACCCTGCTTAAGGAGCTATCGAAAAGAAATGAAAAAGACAAACAGCCAAAAGGGCTTCTCCCTGATCGAACTTCTCATCGTCGTGGCGATCATCGGCATCATCGCCGCCATCGCTATCCCCAACCTCCTCGCTTCACGCCGCGCCGCTAACGAAGGCTCCGCTCAGTCCTCCATGCGTACTCTTCATAGCGCCCAGGCGACCTACCAGGCCACCTCCGGCAACGGCAACTACGGTGATTGGGCAGACCTGCGCGCCGTGCAGTTGATCGACACGCAGTTGGCCGGACAGGTCAAGAGCGGTTACAGCTTTACCATGACGCCGACCCCCGCGACGCTCGACGCGACCACCGGCGCGATCACTTCGCCCGCTCTCTTCCGCGCCACAGCTAATCCGTCGACGGCGACGGCAGGCGTCACACAGACGGGCACGCGCCGCTTCGGTATCGATCAGAGCGGTAACTTCGTCGTCGACGCGACGACGCTGACTGGCGCATTCACCGCCGCTCAGATCGCCACACCGTCCGGAACTATCAAGTTCATCGGCAACTAATACTCAACCCAGGCCAGTAATAAGGAGCTACACTACTAATGCGTACACAGAATAGCCAAAAAGGCTTCTCCCTCATCGAACTCTTGATCGTGGTCGCGATCATCGGCATCATCGCCGCCATCGCTATCCCCAACCTCCTCGCTTCACGCCGCGCCGCTAACGAAGGTTCTGCGCAGTCTTCGATGCGTACTCTTCACAGCTCGCAGGCGACCTATCAGGCCACCTCCGGCAACGGCAACTATGGCGATTGGGCAGACCTGCGCGCCGTGCAGTTGATCGACACGCAGTTGGCCGGACAGGTCAAGAGCGGTTACAGCTTTACCATGACGCCGACCCCTGCCACCTTGGATGCCACGACGGGTGCCATCACTTCGCCAGCGATGTTCCGCGCCACGGCTGTTCCGTCGACGGCGACGGCAGGCGTCACACAGACGGGCACGCGCCGCTTCGGTATCGATCAGAGCGGTAACTTTGTTGTCGACGCGACGACGCTGACGGGCTCGTTCACGGCTGCCGAGATCGCCACACCGTCCGGAACTATCAAGTTCATCGGCAACTAACAAAAACTGAAGCCTGAAGCTTTAGTCTTTTCCAGAAAAGAGGGGCGCGCCCAAGCGGCACGCCCCTCTTTCTCTTTTGGCATTTGTTCTACAGCAAGCTGCCCTGCAACGAAAGCGCGCCTCTTTATCCCTGAGGCTAACGAGGCAGCTCTATCAGGATAAACCGCGCGTCGCGGCGAATAACGCGCGTGCCCTCGGTGAGAAAGTCTTGCAGGATTTTCATCTTTTCCAGATTCTCCGCGCGCGAGCGTCGATCATCGACAATCGGCGATTGGGCGTAATCGAGCAGCACGTCCTGTCGCACCAGCAGATGCGTGATTCCGGCGGCGTGAGCGCGCGCAAGGACTTCCCTCCCCGTCCTTGACTCTTCGACAAAATTTCTGATCGTATAGTCCTCGAACATGTAATCGGAGAAAAAGGGCCGCTCGATGTTGTACGTGTCGCGGCGCATGTTGATGAGCCAGACGCGCGAGGTTGGCGGCAGCTCGCGATTGATGATCTCGTAATAAGGATAGTAATCGAGCCTGCGCGCCAGATAATTAGAGCGCGCTTCGCCACCCAGCACAACGCGCAGCGGATTCTGCTCCATAAACCATGCGAGGCCGGTTAAGATTCCCGCCAGCGCGACGGCAATCAACATCCATTGAAGCGCTTTACCTATGGCCCGCCCCTGCCTGCCGGCAATGAGTGCGCCCGAAGCGGCCACAGTCACGGCCAACGCCGGAAGCGCCGGAAGCAGATAACGCATCTGCTGGCTTGAGAAGAGCCAGAAGATAAAGAGCACGGCTGAGACCATCGCCGCAATCTTCAACTCGACATCCAGACCCAATCGCCACCAAGCCCAGACTATCAACGGCAGGCCGAAGAGAAAGGCTACGCCGAGCACTCCGTCATAAAAGTCCGGCAGGTCCGGTTGGCCCATCAGCGAGAGGCGCACGGGCGCGGCCAGATACGAGAAAGCATTTTTCGGATAGCCGCCATATCTGGAATTGATCTCCTGAAACAGCAGCGAGCGCTCAGTGTCCCAGCCCTGCGCGCTTCCCTTCCAGATATTCAGATAAAAAGGAAAGACAGGACTCCCCGTTTGCGCCCACGTCCGTATATACCAGGGGCTCGCCAGCACGCATGCCAACACCAGCGCGCCCAGCCCACCGAGCGCAATCCTTCCCGCTGAAGCGCGCCGCTCGCGACCTGCGCTTTTATGCTCCTGCTCATCCTCCTGCGCCTGTCGCGCGCGCAAAAGAATCACTAGCGCCAGCGGGAGGACGACGAAAATTGCCGTCAGCTTTAGACAGAGCGCGAACGAAAGAGCGAGCGCCGCGTAGATGAGTTGTTCGCTGCGGAGCGTCTTCCACCAGCGGGCCACGGCCTCGACCGCGAGCGCGACGTAGAGCGACAGCGACAGGTCTATGTAGCCGTTGGCGGCGACGTAATAGATTGTCGGAACGGAAGCGATCAGGAGCGCGGCTAAACATGACCACGTTCGATCAAGCCCCTGCCGCTTGGCCCACCCGTAGACGAAGGCGACGAGCAGCGGAAAGAAAGCGAACTGCGTTGCGCCCGAAGCGGCCTCTGCCGCGCGCTCGCTCACAAATTGGCCCAGCAGCATCGCCCAGACGCTGTGCAGCTCCGCGCCGAGTGGCAAGAAACTTGCAATATTGTAGGGCACGTCGGTCAGCCCACCGGCGGCGATGAATATTTTGGGCAGCGATATGTGATAGAGCAGCGTGTCTTTCGCCGTCGGAGGCGCGAGCGCTGCAATCAGGGCCAGCGCCCCCGTCAGGATGCAGAGCGAAAACGCCACACGGCCCGGGGCGTCCATGCTTTCAGTTTTAGGCCGCGCCCCCTGATGACGCCTGTATGCCATGACAAAGAGCGCCAGCCCAAGGAGCGTCGTGACCAATGCCAGCGGCCTTCTGTATAGCTTTAAAGCTCCGAGGAAGAACCAGAGAAGCGACCACGCGCCCGCGCCGAGCGCGCAAGCCCTCGCCACGTTGAATATCCTTGAAGAGCCTTGCTCCTCCCGGTCGTCTTCATCTACTTCTGGCGAGCGCCGCTTTTGTGCCAGCCGCACAATCAGGTCGCCCAGGCCGTACCATGAGAAAGCGATAAGCGCAGCGATGCCTGCGCCAGCCACGCTGGCGGCGAGACCTTTAAGATTGAACAGCGCAGTGATTGAAAGAGATTGAAAGAAAGAGCTTGCGAGCGACGGTAAACGCCAGACATCCGTGTCGCGATACTTGAGGAACGCAAAGATGAGGACGACTCCCCAGCTCAGTAGAATCGCACCCCATGCGCCGCCTCTCGTTTGTGTAGAGCGTTTCACTCTTCCCTCAGCCGTCGATGTGTCCTTAGGCCCGTCATAGTATCACAACCGGGAAGTGCCCAGATGAACGAACGCCTCAACATAGACGATCAAGAGCTATGCTATTATTCCGCTTCCGGCCTCAAGGCTTCTATGAGTCCGGATCAAGTCGAACTCTCAACTTTCAGGACAGAGATGAGCGAACCAGTGGTGAGCGTTAACGAGCGAGCAGCCGCCCACGAGCATGCGACGCCGGAGCGTATTTCTCCCGCCCCCGCCCAAGGTGTGCGCGGCTCGCATGTGGGCCGCATGTTGACGATTGCGCGTAATGCTTTCCGCGAGGCCGTGCGTGATCGCGTGCTCTACAATCTGGTGCTGTTCGTGCTGGGGCTCACGGTGGTCTCTATCTTCGTCGGCGAGCTGTCGGCGGGACAGGAGGCCAAGATCATCGTCGATCTGGGCTTGAGCGCGATGCTGCTCTTCGGAACTTTTATAGCCATCTTCGTCGGCGTCGGCCTTGTCTATAAAGAGATTGAGCGGCGCACTGTCTACGCGATCTTCTCCAAGCCTGTCGGGCGCGGCGAGTTTCTCGTCGGCAAATACTTAGGTCTTTGTCTGACGCTCGCGCTGAATGTCGCCGTCATGGGTTTAGGGATTTCGCTCGCGCTCCTTTACGTCGGCGGCGGTTGGAATCCATTGGCTCTGAGCATCTGGCCCGCAGTGCTGCTGATCTTTATGGAGCTGATGATCTTGACGGCGGTGGCGCTTCTCTTCTCTTCCTTCTCGACGCCTGCGCTCTCGGCTCTGCTTACCTTCTTTATCTTTATCATCGGGCATTTCAGCGCAGACCTGCGCAGCTTCGCGGCCTCTATGGGCACACAGAGTGCGCGCCTTTTCTTCGGCGCGCTCTATTACCTGCTGCCCAATCTGTCGAACTACAGCTTTATCACGCCCGCCGCGTACGGGCAGACGCCCGGCGCACCAGTGCTGCTCGGCTCGTTCGCTTACGCTGTCGTCTATAGCGCGGTGCTCCTCTCTGCCGCCACGCTCATCTTTAATCGCCGCAACTTCAAGTGATGAACAAGGCAGACAAAAACTTGGGCCAATCGCGCTCCTCTCGGCGGCGCTCAACTGTGGCGCTCATCTTCGTAATCGTTCTGGGAATGATCGCCGTCTACGGCCTTAGCCGCTGGATGGACGAGCATCGACCGCAGGCGAGCAGCGCGGTC
>DATLMN010000077.1:0-2966 GCA_035537255.1 Pyrinomonadaceae bacterium
GCCGAGTTTCGCCGTGTATATGCGGAAGGGAAACGTTATGATGGCCGTTTAATGACCGCTTTCATACAACCTAACGATTTACAGCATCATAGATTGGGTATTACGGCGTCGCGTAAAGCAACGGGCAATGCGGTGGAGCGAAATCGCGCGAAGCGTCTGCTGCGCGAGACCTTTCGCTTAAGCGAAGCGGAACTCTCGCGCCTGCATCTGAAATATGATTGGGTGCTGAACGCGAAGCGTTCTTTGTTGCGCGAGAAGGTCTCAGCGCCCATCGAAGAGTTTCATAGAATTCTGGCGCGCGCGGCCAATGATGAAAGCAAGGCTCAAGTAGCGACCGAGCGCTAACGATAGTGAGATTCGTTTTAGTCACGTTATTGAAATTCTACAAAGCGGCCGTCTCGCCACTTCTTCCGCCCTCTTGCCGTTTTGTTCCGACCTGCTCGGAATATGCGCGCGAAGCGATTGAGCGACACGGCGCTGTGCGCGGAACCTGGATGGGCACGCGCCGTCTACTGCGTTGTCATCCGTTTCATCCGGGCGGCTATGATCCGGTCAAGTAAAGGGCGAAAATATCCGCAACAGTACAAGCGCTAAATTTACAGGATTCTTATTGGAAGGCGGATCGTAGTTTAATCACATGCAACAAAGGCGTTTCGTTCTCGCTCTTGTACTTTCTGCGGCGATACTTTTCGGATGGGGCTATCTACAGCGGCGTCTCTACCCTGTCCAGCCTCAACCGCAGGAGAACGCCAACACTTCAGCGACACAGCCGCAGCAGCCTGCCACTACTCCGTCAGCGCAAACCGCAACACCCGCAACCAATCAACAAGCGCCACAGGTTGAAGCTACAACTTCCGTTCAGGACACCACGCCGCAGCGAACCGTTTCCATCAGGACGCCGCTTTACGAAGTCAAGCTTGATAACAAGGGCGCTGTCGCGACGAACTGGATTCTCAAAGCGCTTCCATCTGAAAACGGTGTGGTGGGCAGACCTCTCTATTCCGTCGCGGGCAGTAAAGATAATTTGCAGCCTCTGGAACTGATTCCTCAAGAGGGCATCAAGCGAGGCCATGCGCCATTTCTGATCGTCACCGGAGATCAATCACTCGACTCGCTGCTTGCTGCAAGAAATTATCAGGTCACGGGAGCAGAGGGAAACAGCACTGAGATCAATCTGGACCTCGGCCCGAACAAGCCGCAACAGACGATTGAGTTCGTCTTGCAGGATAGCGCGACCGGACTGAGTGCTTCCAAGAAAATTACCTTTTACGCGGATCGTTACATCGCTGACATCGAAGTCAAAATCTCGCGCGGTGGTCAGCCCATCCCTCAGGCAAGGCTTTTGATCGGGCCGAGCATCGGCGATCAGGGCGTCAAGCATTACAGCTTCTACTCTGTTGCGCCGGAAGGCATCGCCGTCGTCGGCGAAAAAGATGAGCGACATCCCGCCGAAAAAATCAATCACAGTAATGGTGATCATCTTCCGATCAACGGCGCTGTGGATTGGGCCGGCGTTGGCGATACCTACTTCGCTATGATCGCCGTGCCTTCGAAAAAGACCGAAGGCTTGGAGTTTCGTACAACGCAGTACGACGCTCAGGTTGACGGCAAGCCTGCGTCCAGATACTTGATCTCGGCACTTGTTCCGATTGCTGCGGACGGCTCTCAAACGTGGGTTTATGCCGGGCCGAAAGATCATTACCTGCTGACAGGCGCAAGCGAAAACATCAGTCAAAAGATTGGCCCGGAACGTCAGGTAGACCTCGAAAGATCAATTGATTACGGGTTTTTGGGCAGCGTCTCGCGACCGCTCGCCGTGCCGATTCTCTGGTCTATCAAAAAACTCTATCATCTGACGGGCAGCTACGGCATCGCGATAATACTTTTCACGATTGTTATTTACTCGCTCTTCTTTCCGCTCAAATGGCGTTCGTCGAAATCTATGAAGAAGGCGCAGAAGCTTGCGCCGCGCATGAAAGAGTTGCAAGACAAGATCAAGGGGATGAAGCAGGATGACCCGCGTCTGAAAGAGTTGCAGATGGAGCAACTGCGTTTGATGAAGGAAGGCAATCCGCTCGGCGGTTGTCTGCCGCTCCTGATACAGATGCCGTTTCTCTTTGCGCTCTATCGTGCGATCACCATCTCGATTGATTTTCGTCAGGCATCTTTTCTCTGGATACCGGATTTATCGGCGGCAGAGCCTTATGCTATACACCTGCTGCCGATCTTGTTCGCGGCCTCTATGATCGTCTTGCAGTTGATCACGCCAGCGCCGTCCGCCGATCCACTGCAACGTAAGATGATGGCCGTCGGCATGCCGCTCTTTATGCTCTATATCATGTGGAGCGCGCCGGCAGGATTGCTCGTCTACTGGCTGGTCGGAAATCTAGTCGGCTTCGGTCAACAGGTGCTGATCAATCGATTGACGAAATCGGAAGACGATGAAGAGCCGCCGGAGGAAAAAAGAGCAGCGGCGCGCCCGCCTAAAAAATTGAGTCCCGCGCGCGCATCGCAATCTTGATCTTTCAGCTTCGCGCATAAAAGTAAAGTTGGCCCAACGGATTCAAAAAAGATGAATGAAGCATGTGTCCAGTCGCAAGATTTTCTGAACGCTGTTTTTGATGGCGTTGGGTTCAAGCTGCGTACGACCGCCGTTGAAGCGGAGGCGGGTTGCCTGTTGGAGATAGAGGGCAGCGATGCTCCGATGCTGCTCAGCGAAGGAGGCGAGCTGCTCGAAGCTTTTCAGCATCTCGTCAATCAAGCCTTCGGTCGAAATCTTCCAAAGGGCGAGCGCATCGTCTGCGACGTAGAAAACTTTCGCGCGACGCGCGAAGCCGAACTGCGCGCGATGGCTCGTCATGCTGCTGATCGAGTCAGAGCCAACGGCGTCGCCTTCACCTTTGGGCCCATGAATTCAAACGAGCGTCGCGTCATTCATCTCTCGCTCGCCAACGAAGAAGACCTCT
>DATLMN010000078.1:0-3136 GCA_035537255.1 Pyrinomonadaceae bacterium
TGGCAGAGCAGTTCGAGAATGTTTACGCTACGGTCGGCGTGCATCCGCACGACGCCAAATTGTTTGACGCTAAGGCGCGCGAGCGTTTAAGCAAACTCGTACGGGAAAGCCCGCGCGTGATCGCCTGGGGCGAGATCGGTCTGGATTATCATTACGATCATTCCCCGCGCGACACACAGCAACGCGTCTTCGCAGAGCAGTTGCGTCTGGCTCGCGCTGCACATCTTCCCGTCATCATCCATTCGCGCGAAGCAGACGAAGATACCGTCAACACTTTGCGTGCGGAATGGAGCGGAGCAGCGCAGGGTGGAATTATGCATTGCTTCGGCGGCTCAATGCGGATGGCAGAGAGTGTGCTTGAGCTTGGCTTTATGATCTCGT
Source organism: Pyrinomonadaceae bacterium (assembly GCA_035537255.1). Classification (GTDB taxonomy): domain Bacteria; phylum Acidobacteriota; class Blastocatellia; order Pyrinomonadales; family Pyrinomonadaceae; genus DASQYE01. Next base: position 382 of record DATLMN010000078.1, read on the forward strand.
TTGCGGGCAACGTGACCTTTAAGAAGGCGGAGAATTTGCGTGAGGTTGCGCGCCGCGTGCCGCTTGATCGGCTGCTGATCGAAACGGATTGCCCGTACCTGACGCCTGTGCCGTATCGCGGGCGACGCAACGAACCGGCCCGCGTCGTAGAGGTCGCGCGCTGCCTGGCAGAGCTTCATGGCGTCGATACGCTTGAGATTGGGCGCATCACGACCGCGAATTTTTCTCGCTTCTTTAATCTGGAAATTGATGGTCAAATGAGTGAGGAAGCCGCGCCAGAGAGTCTTTGAGATTTTTGGCCCATGCGCACATTGAACTTTCAAGGTCAGCCCGTTTGATGTTATGCTCGCCCGTTGAATTTCTTATGAGCATGAGCACGGGTTTGAAATCCGACCGGAAACCTTATGGCCCAGCAGAACTCTTTCGACATCGTCTCGCAGGTAGATCGCGCAGAGATTACTAACGCCATCAATCAGACCTTAAAAGAGGTCAGGCAGCGCTTTGATTTTAAGGGAAGCCAGGCTTCCGTCGCGCTCGAAGAGAAGGAGCTGGTCCTGACGGGCGAGGACGAGACGCGGCTGCGTAACATGAACGACATCCTGCAACAAAAGCTTGTCCGTCGCGGCGTGCCCTTGAAAGCGCTCAGCTACGGCAAGATTGAACCGGCGGCGGGTGGAACTGTGCGCCAGCGCGTGGAGATTCAACAGGGCATCCCGCAGGAGAAGGCCAAAGAGATCGTCAAGTTTATCAAGGACTCGAAAGCGAAGGTGCAGAGCGCCATTCAGGGCGACGTGGTGCGTATCACAGGGCGTGATCGTGATACATTGCAGGACGTGATTGCGCGGCTCAAGAGCCACGATTTCGGAATCGACATGCAGTTCACAAATTATCGCTCAAACTGAAAAAAGCAGATGTTAGATGCTGGATACTGGATGCTGGTCAAAGCCAAATGGCTATCGTTTCATCTTCTAATATCTGACATCAAACATCTGACATCTGATCTTTATGTTTAGTTCCGGTAACACAGCCGCCATCGAAGACACGCAAACATCAGCGCGGCGCATCTTTAGCCTGATTGCGTCCGAGCTGGTGCTGGTCGAAGCAGAGTTCGAGCGACAGGCTCGCTCCAATATTCAGGTCATCGCTTATCTTGGCGATTACCTGCGCGCTTCGGGCGGTAAACGTGTGCGCCCTGCTTTAACGATTCTCTCGAACTATGTGACGGGTGGCGACGGCGCGCAGTACAACTCTATACGGATGGCCGCCGTCATGGAGTTTCTGCACACGGCCACGCTGGTTCACGACGACATCATAGATAATGCTGAGACCAGACGTAATCGTCCGTCCATCAATTCAAGGTTTGGAAATCAAACCGCCGTGCTGATGGGCGACTGGCTCTACATGTCTGCGTTCGAGACCAGTTTGCAGGAGCGATCCTTACCTGTGCTGGATATTCTGACCGCCGTCACGCGTAAGATGACGGAGGGCGAGCTGCTTCAACTGACCTTGCTTGGCCGAACGGACGTGACGGAAGAGCAGTATCTGGACATCCTAAGGCGCAAGACAGCGTATCTGTTCAGTGCCTGTTGCGAGATCGGGGCGATACTTGGCGGCGCAACACCAGAGCAGCAAACGGCTTTGCGTGACTACGGGATGAATCTGGGCACGGCTTTTCAGCTCGTGGATGATCTGCTCGATTTTACTGCGACGGACGAGGCGCTTGGTAAACCTGCGGGCGTTGACCTGCTCGAAGGCAAGCTGACGTTGCCGCTGATCTATCTGCTTGAGACGGATGCGCCGGGCGCGCGCGCCGCCGTGCAGGCGATCATGCACGAAGGCGATTACAGGAAAGTGTCCAGAGAGGAATTGCTGGACAAAGTGGAGAGAACCGGAGCGCTTGAGAGAGCGAGGGAGCGTGCCTACGAGTATGCCGAAGCGGCGCGCTCGGCGCTCGAAGCCTTACCCAACTCGAAATACTGGGACGCGCTCTACTCGATTCCAACCTACATCATTGAGCGGGATAGATAATGGCAAACGAAAATCTGATCTCGACGCTTGAACAGAGCCTGCGGCAATCGCGCGCGGCGCGTGCGCGTCTGGCCGGACGACTTGTGGAACTAGAGGCCGAGGCTGAGACCGTGCGCGCAGAGCTGGCGGAGATGGATACGCTCGCCAGCCAGACGGAAGCCGCGATCTTTCGTCTGCTCTCCAACGTCCTGAGCGCCAGCACAGCGCCCGTCACTCAGACGCCTTCCGATGCGGAGATCGAAGCGGCGATGAGACACGATACGGTGAAGGTCAGTTATGCGCCGCGCCCCGCCATCCCGCGTCATCACATCCCGCCCGTCAAGTCGGAAATCGAAATCAAGAGCGATAGATTTATGGATCGCACCATCCCACAGGCGACGACGATGCTTCTGCGTGAGGCAGGCGAGCCGCTTCACGTCAACGAAATCTATAATCGGCTGCTCGAAGGCGGGTTTAACTTCACAGGGCACAATCCGACCATTAGCATCGCCGTCTCTCTCAATCGAAACGGACGATTCCGCAAGGTCGCGCCGGGCACTTTCGATCTGGTCATGCGCGACGCTTCGCAGGCCTCTTAAGCTTTAATCTGAATTTTACTGGCGGGCTCTTACGTTTAAGAGTTCTTATCCCTGTTCGCCTTGCGCCTTCTGCGAACGGCAGCGCCGATCCCTGCCAAACCTGTGCCGAGCAGTACCATCGTCGCAGGCTCCGGCGTGGCGACCGGCGC
>DATLMN010000079.1:0-5099 GCA_035537255.1 Pyrinomonadaceae bacterium
GCGTAAGATCGTCGAGCTGTTGGAAGGCGAAATCAGCGTCACGAGCGAGCCACAGGAGGGCAGCCGTTTCCGCATCGTCTGGCCGCGCAAAGTGCGCCAGCGTACAGGCACGGGCTCGCTCGTGGAAAAGAATGTGCCCGCTCCGGCCGAGAGTGGAAACTTGCGCTTGCGCGCGCATAAGTGATAAGAGAGAATCCGCAAGGGGAAGGTCAAACGACAGAGGCAGGTTCACAAAAGAGGATGGCTTCGACCGAACGTAAAGTTGATGGCACGGAAGATTCGCGTCGCACTATTTTTATCATCGTCGGTCTAGCCTCTGCCATCCTCGTCGCGGGCTTCCTTTACTGGATGACGCGACCCGGCGCGAACACTTCGAGCGGGCCGCAAAGATTGGAAGGCGCTCTGCGCGCTGGCTCGCCAGAGTTCGAGCAACTTAAATCGAAGGTCACTCTTGATAAGCCGGAAGCGACAGAGGCCACCCGGCCCATCGGCGATATCGTGATGACGCTACAGACCACTGTGCGCAATTTTACCGGCCGCACGCTGACGGGACTTGAGATGTACGCGGTGGTCGTCGACCTACAGGGCCAGCCCGTCAAGGAGCGCACGGTGATCGTCCTTCCCAGTCGTCGCCCCGGCGGCCCTGCCGAGCTTGAGCCGAACCAGACGATGGTCGTGCCCATAGTGATCGACGGGATGAGCAAGGATGCAGACCGCGCCAACATCAAGATGGAAGTGGTCGCCATCAGAGTCAGATAGAGAGAGCGCGATCTGTGCGCATTCTCGATTCCCGAAGCACTTCATGTTCACTTAATCAGCCCCGCGAGGGGCTTTTTGACTGCGCGTCACACGCGAAAGGAAATGCGAGTAGAGGGTCAGTTCAGGTGATTGAGTGTGCGATGCATTGAGATGCACCACAGAGGCACAGAGAACACGGAGATTACACAGAGAGTTAAGTATCATTCAAACCTCCGTGCTTCCTCCGTGTCCTCTCTGCCTCTGTGGTGAACAGCCGCTTCCCTAACTCTCAATTCCAAACTGACACACTACCAAAATTCGCCCTGTCTTTGACGGATATGAAATCTATTTTCCAACCGTTCGCTAACAGGAGAATAGCGGTCGTTCTGGTGTTTGGATTTTCATCCGGTCTTCCACTGCTGTTGACTGCGGACACTCTACAGGCGTGGATGGTCGATCTCAACTTCGATCTCGGCGTCATAGGCTTTTTCTCGCTCGTAACTCTTCCTTACTCTCTCAAGCTACTGTGGGCTCCCGTAATGGATCGCTACGTTCCGCCCTTCATGGGCAGAAGACGCGGCTGGATTCTTATCGCACAGGTGCTGCTCGTCTTAAGCCTGGTCTTGCTGGCCTTCTCGCCCGATCCCTTTCTTTATCCGCGAACACTCTTCATTCTGGCGCTGCTCGTGGCCTTCTTCAGTGCGAGTCAGGATATTGTGGTCGACGCCTACCGCGCCGAAGTGCTGCGCAGGGAAGAGCTGGGCCCGGGCGCGAGTTGCGGTGTGCTCGGTTATCAGTTGGCGCTGCTGGTCTCCGGCGGGCTGGCACTCGTCCTTTCCGATCATCTTCCATTCGAGAGCGTCTATCTTCGCTGGCGACTGGTTTATTTACTGATGGCGGCCATTCTCGCGGCGGGCATCATCAACACGCTCTTCGCGCCTGAGCCGAAACTGGACGCCAGACCTCCGCGCACCTTCAAAGATGCGGTCGTGCTGCCGTTTCTTGAATTCTTTACCACGAAAGGCGCAGCAGAAATTTTCCTCTTTATACTGCTTTACAAACTGGCGCTGGTGATCGCTCAGGGGCTGACGACCCCTTTCTTACGTCAGCTTGGTTTTACCAACACGGATGTCGGCGCGGTCAACAAAGGCTTAGGGCTGGTTGCTCTACTCCTTGGCACGCTTCTGGGAGGCGCGTTGGTGTCGCGTCTTAAAATCTATCGCTCGCTTTTGATCTTCGGGATTCTTCAGGCGCTGGGCATTCTTCCTTTGGTGTGGCTCGCACATCTAGGACACGATTATCGAATGATGGTCGCGGCCATTATGACGATCAGTTTTTTTAGCGGGATGGGAACGGCTGCGTATGTCGCTTTCCTGATGAGCCTCTGCGATAAGCGTTTTACAGCCACGCAGTACGCGTTCTTCACCAGCCTGGTGGCGCTCTCTAGAACCGTCACGCGGACTCCGTCCGGCTATTTGTCGGCGACGGTCGGCTGGGAAAACTTCTTTCTGATCTCTGCGCTGCTGGCCTTGCCGGGCCTCGTTCTATTATGGCTGCGATATGACAAGTGGGAGACGAGCTAGCCGGAAAGCGAAACTAAGCGGCAGCTAAGAGTATTGGGCCAATCCTTATTTGAGCCTTCTTACAGTCACGCCGGGAGGCGGGCGAAACTGAAAAGCCTCTGCGGGCGCAATAAAATTCTCACGCACATTCATCAAGGTTACTTCCGACATAGCGCCGCCCTCGTCTAGGATTCTGATTCGAGAAATCCTTCCGTCACTAAAGACTTCCAGCAAGACCTCGCGCAGTCCCGCTACTTTGTCGCGCGGGATGAGACGCAGTGTGCGCGCCTCTTGTGCGTCGCTGTTATCTGCTATTGAGATCGAGCGAAATAGTCTGCGCAGGTTCGTCGCTCCGAGCAGGAAGAGAAAGGGAAACCGCGCGTCCGAGACGCTGCCCGCGTCCGCGTGCGTTGCCTCGCGATCAGCGGGCACGTAGAACCAGACCTCGCGCCCGTTGACGATAAAGAGCTTGCCCGGCGCGGGGTCATATTCCCAGCGCATGCGGCGCGGGCGCTGAAGGAAAAGACGGCCTCGCTCACGCCTTGTGCCAATACCCGGCCCGCTGTAAGTCTGCTCAAACTCCGCTGCCAGACCACGCATGCGACCGTAGCGCGCCTCTATGCGCTTGATGAGATTGTCAAGCTCGCTCTGCGGCGCATTGAAGCCTGCGGCCCTCAAGGAAAAGTTATCAAAGGCGCAGGGAAGCAACCAGAGCAGGAGCAAAGCCCGGGCCATACACGTGACTGCAAATCTTTTTCCACGCCGAAACATTTCGCTTGGACGGCTTAGCCTTTCAGTTCTCGCGCATAAACAGTTCTTCAAGCGATTGCTTGACGGGTTGAACAGAGACTAGACGACCGCCTGCGCGGCGCAGTGCCGAGAGCACCGCGTCCACATCCTTTTCGTCCGCGACCTCTACGCGCGCACCGCGCGGTGTAGAGCTGATCTGCTGGCCCTGCAACTGCGGAAGATGCGCGGCCAGCGCAGGGCCGTCCACTCCAGCGACCACGATCTCTATGTGGTGCGAGTCGCCAGCGCTTGCGCGCAATTCTTCCAGGCGTCCGGTGTGGGCCAATCGCCCGCGCCGCATAATCGCCACGCGGTCGCACAAGACCTCTATGTCGGACAGGATGTGCGAGCACATAAAGACAGTCTTGCCTTCTGTGCGAAGAGAACTGATGAGGTCTCGCACCTGACGGCGTCCAATCGGATCAAGGCCGCTCATGGGCTCGTCCAGAAAAACGATCTCCGGATCATTGACGAGCGCCTGCGCCAGCCCGACTCTCTGCAACATGCCCTTGGAGAATTTACGAAGTTGTTTATTCCAGCTCTTTTCGTCAAGGTGAACGCGCGCGAGCAGCTCAAGCGCAAGACGCCTGCGCGTACTCTTGTCATAGCCGAACAGCTCTGCGCAGTATTCGATGAACTCGCGCGCCGTCAGGTAATCATAGAAGTAAGGATTTTCCGGCAGGTAGCCGATACGCGCGTGCATAGAGACATCATTGATGTCGCGCCCCAGGATGGAGGCGCTGCCCGCGCTCGGGTAGATGAGTCGCATCAGGAGCTTGAGCGTCGTCGTCTTTCCAGCGCCGTTTGCGCCGAGGAAGCCGAAGATTTCGCCGCCCTCGACCGCGAGCGACAAGCCGTCCAGCGCACGCACCTTTCGCTTACGCCAGAATCCTACCTCGTAATCCTTCGTCAGATTTTCAATCTCGACAACCGCAGACATAATTCAACAATCGTGAAAGAGTAGATGTCAGATGTCAGATGCCGGATGTTAGTAAAATGCTTTTAACCAGCATCAGACATCTAATATCTAACATCTGCTCTTTCTTCCTTTCATTTATACGGAACTTGAGAGCGTCCGCTGAGATCAACGTCGCAGCCTCCTTTGACCAGCACGTAGGGCGTGTCGGACGGGTCGAGCGGCGCTCCCGTCTGATCAAGCCGCAGACCCGGAACAGTACGCAAAGCGGCAAAAACATCTTTCCATGAAGAGGCGCAGCGGTGAGAGCGCGACTGGTACTCGTTCAAAACTTTTCGTATCAGCTCACGCTCGTCCAGAGAGTCCAGTTGCATCAAACGCAGCGCGGCCATCTGCTTGATTTGCGCGTCGTCGGATTGCTCGTACATGCGCCCGTACATCTCTCGCGCGGTCGCGCGGCTGCCGCCCTCTGTCACCATGCGCGCGCTCATCACGCTCATCCAGGGAGCTGCGCCGGGAATCCGCCCGCCATCATTATAAATTGCGCTTGCATGTGCGTAGTCGCCGCGCTGCCAGTAGATATAGCCCAGATGATGATAGAGCCGCCACGCGGAAGGATTATCCCTGATCCCTTTTTGCAGAAGACGTATGGCATCGTCGACGTTGATTTCGGGGAGCACCACCGCGCCGTACTCGTAAGCCGCCATAAACTGCGGATCGAGCGTCGTCGTCGTGTCCAGAAGAGGATAGAGCAGGCGCAGGTCCAGCGAGCCCAGGTCGTCGAGTTGAATCTTTGACGGCGCGCTCTCATGTGATTGCGCGGCATCATGCTTGAGCACTTTGCGTCCGACGTATTGCAGAGCGCGCATCCAGTACCAGTCCGCAATCAGACCATTAAAGCTGAGACTGACGCGCCGCGCAGCTGCGCCCGTCAGGTAAAGCCGCTCCTCTTCGACCGCGCTGCTCGCCTGCGGTCGATGCTCGTCCATCCAGCGGCTAAGGCCGTAGACGGCGATCATTCCCAGAACGATTACGAAGATGAGCGCCACAGTTGAGCGCCGCCGAGAGGAGCGCGATTGGCCCAAGTTTTTGTC
>DATLMN010000080.1:0-30717 GCA_035537255.1 Pyrinomonadaceae bacterium
GACGATTGAGATGGCAGAGGCTCGCCTGACACGCGCAGAGCAGTTGGCCGCAGGGGAACAATATGACGCGGCCTGCGCAGAGCTGGGGAGCTATCAGGGACTGATCGAAAACTTCTTCTCCTTCCTGAACGACAGAGAGCCAAGGAAAAATAAGATACGCGACATCCTGAAGCGTTTGGAGATTTCCCTGCGCGCACAGGGCTCGCGCATAGAGGCTATCCGCCGCATCACGCCTTCGGAACATGCTGTCAACGTCAAAGCCATCCTCGAGTTCGCTTATCGCGCGCGCACCGAAGCCCTCAACTCTTTCTTCGGCGATGCGTCGGCGACGGAAACTTCGCCCGCGAGTGAGAAGCCTTTGAACGATCCGACTTCAGAAGTCCCGGCATCAGGCGAGCCGACATCAAAGGACACGCTTGCCCCCGCGCTAGAAAATCAACCATGAGATCAAACAAGCTTTACGTCGGGAGTCTCGTCCGGATTCTCACCTTCACGCTGTCCGCCATTTCTCTACTGACGTTGTATATGACCGCTGCTACGGCTGCGACGCGACGCGACCCGCTGACGGAAAAGGAAGCAGACCTTGTGCGCGAGGCGCAGGCACTTGATAAACGCACAGACGTATTTATCAAAGCGGCAGAGAGAAGACTGCGCATCCTCTCCGGGCCAGGCGATGCTGCAAAAGAGTCTGCGAAGGACATAGAGAAGTGGGGCGAGCTTGCAGGCACGCGCGCAGAGCTGCTCGGCGACCTCGCCAACATTCTGGACGAAGCCATCACCAACATCGAAGATGTCGGCACACATAATTCCAAGAGCGGGCTGATTCCGAAATCCATACGCAAGCTGGCCGAAGCGTCCACGCGCTTTCTGCCGCAGCTCACGGCGCTGCGCGACCGCGTCACAGATGACGAAAGGGGCGCTCTTGAGCGTGCCATAGAACAGGCGCAGGAAGTCATCGCGGCGGCGGGCAAGCTTCCGGCCGAGACCGTCGAGACCAAAAAGAAAAAGGGCAAAAGTTAAAGCCTTCGGCCAGCAGGACGAGAGGAAGCTATTAAAAGACTCTTCTCTTAAAGGCAGACAATATATCTCTCTGAATTATTTGTCCGACACGGTCGTTACTGGATGAAAGGATTAACAGATGGACAGCAGATATTATCCGGGCGTTGAAGCCGATGCGACGCAGCTTGTCGCGGAGCTTCGCAATCTCTTCGATGCGGACTACGAAGTGCAGACGATGCAGGTCTCCTCGACTGCCGTTCTTCAGGCGCGCAAGACCAGTACGCTGCGCGACCTGACGGGACTCTCTTCGGCGCTAACGATCAAGGTCACGCCGGAGCATGGCGGCACGCGCGTAGAGATCGGTATGCAGAAGTGGTTCGACAAGGCAGCCGTGGCCGCCGCCGCAGTGATTCTCTCCTGGGGTTTGTTGCTCGCGCTGCCTGCGCTCGGCGCTTACTGGCAATACAAGCTGACAGAAGACGCCTGGAAAATCATCGAAGACCATATTGCCCGCAAGGCCGGAGGTTATGTCCCGCCGATGCCCGGACGCTGCGGCACATGCGGCGCGGCCAACAGCGCCGGATCGGGTTTCTGCTCGACCTGCGGAGCCAACATGCGCGTCGGGCTGACGTGTTCCTCCTGCGGCGCTGAACAAAAGGATACTTCGGCACGCTTCTGCAACCGTTGCGGCAAACCCATCACCACCGGTTCATAAAAAGCTCATTGCCGACAGAGGGCTGACCTCTTTGGCACGAAGAATCGCAGAAAAAATTTAACAGGGATGGACAGGATAAAAGCAAGGGATGAAGGATGAAGGATGAGGGATGAAAGGAATGGTTCAATGTCTTGAATGCTTTTATTCATCCCTCATCCCTCCGCCCTCATCCCTTCTTCTTTATCCTGTCCATCCCTGTTTGAATCTGCTTTGATTGAGCCCGGCGATTAGCCTTTGTTATGGACTCCCTGTTTGATTCGGGAGGATGATGGCGACGCCGAAGTCCCTGTCCTCCGGGCCTGTTCCCGTCTTCTTCGGATTCCACAGCCTTGAAGTGTTGACGTAGAGTTTGAGGACCGCCTGTCCCGGTTCGTCGCTCTTCATTTTTTCATAACTGACGGGAAGCTCGACCGTCTTCCATTCCTGATTTGAAAGCTCGTATTGATAGTAGGCGTATTCGAGTTGGCCCAGCGTCACCAGGACGGGTGAAGCGGCGGCGTCCGCGTGCGGTGCGCGAATCAGAAGCTTGACGGATTGTTGGCCCACATCTTTGAGCGGGACGGACAGCAGACTGTTCTGCGTACACCACTGCACTTTCCCGTTTTCCCAAACCTCCAAAGGGCCGCAGGGTCTGAAAGCGTCTATGCCCAGCTCAGTCGTCTCGTACTTCATGATGGAGAGGAAGCGATAATCCAGACTGCCAGCAATATCGTGCGCGGGATTAAAAAGATTGTCGCTGATGAATTTGAGCGTCGCCGTTTGACCTTCCGTCAATGATTGCAGGTGCTGCGGAATGATTATCGGCAGAAAGTATCGCGCGTTTGGATGCAGACGATAATTTGCAATCTCCTGCGCGGCCAACTCTACGCGAAGATTAACGAGCGGCGGATCGGGCCTGGGGTTCGTAATGCCAATGCTTACCATCACCGTCTGCTGCCCGTTGAGATTAGTGATCGGAAACTTTTGCCTAAAGCTCTGGCCGCACCAGTTGAAGCGGCCCGTGACCGGGTCGTCTTCCGTTTCGTAACATCCATAGAGCGGGCGTCCCTGCCAGGGCTTTCTGGCCTGCCCCGGAAAACCATATTCCCATGCGACGTGCGCTGCGAGTCCGACGGCCAAAAATATCCAGAGAAATTTCGTCTGTCTTCGCGTGATGTTCTGCTGCGCGGAAAGCGCCGCTGAGAAGACGGCCAGCGTGATAAAAAATATGTATTGCAGCGATTGAATGTAAAAAAACTCCTGCATGTTCCCGTAAATCAAAAACGCGCAGGCCGCACAGATAGAGAGCAGGATAATAAGCCGCTGCTGATGTGTCACGTCTTCGCGTTTGAGAAGACCCAGGCCGGACGTGATCATATAAACGAGAGGCAACAACAGCAGAACAACTCCCCACAGACCTTTGCCAGAGAACGTCTGCATATAAACATTGTGGGCCGTGCTGTAGAGCGTCCCCAAAGGAATAGGATCGTTGACGTAACGGCCTTCCGGATCGAGAAACTCTTTTTTATATAAAAACCCGAACCCCTCGCTTCCCCCACCAAGAAAAGGATGCAGGATGCCGAGCCTGTAGCCCGCCTTAAAAAATACACTCCGCTCCGAGACGTTTTTTATCTCGACAAGGCGTTGCGCATACAGCTCGTTGCCGCGTCGCTGCTGCGCGCCGCTCTCTGCCTTGTTGACTACGTAAAGAACAGCCAGCGGCACGACGACAATCAGGACGAATAGGCCCAAAGCTTTTACAGATGCTTCTTTAATATTGGCGAACGGGTGCGCGCCGCCTCTGCCTGAACGCATCAGGAAGATAGAGAAACAGACGAGCAGCAGCGTCAAGGCGTAAGTGATCCATCCTCCTCTTTGAAAAGTCAGCGCAGTCACATAAACGCCGAGCATGAGAATAACAACCAGCAGCGACAGGCGCAGACGCGTGCGCCCTTTGAGTAACAGGACGAGCGCGTACGGAATCGTGAGGACGATGTATTCGGCCAACCAACCTGAATGGCCCAGAAAAGATTGCAGCCGCACCTGCACACGGCCCGGATTGATATTCGGATCGAGCGCGCGTAAAAGTTCCAGATTAATAAGATGATAAAAATCCATCACGCCCGCGAAAAGCGTGAGGGCCAAACCGCCTGCGAATGAAACGCAGAAGATGACGGCATGACGGCTGGCTTTTTGAACAAAAGCATGCACGAAAAAAGCTAACAGGATTGCCTGCTGAGTCAGCAGCACTGTGAGGATCGAATAGGCGTAGCTTGTTTCGTTCAGGCTCAAAAAATATCTGAGTTGATAAGGCGTGAGTTTTAGGCTCAGGCCGCCAGCGGCCTGATATTCAAGCAGCAGTTGTTTCCACGGCAGCGAAGTCAGACTCGCGAGCGACGCCAAAAAGTAGAGCAGCGCCATCAACATCAACGGATGCGCGAAGACGGCCTTTTGAATTTGGCCTTCACTGTTCGCTCTCTTTGTCCGCAGATGCTTGATCGCTAAGGTCAGGTTCAGGGCGGCGCTTGTCATCACTAGCAGGTGAAACTGTTCAGTCGTGGGTCTGTTACCGAGCACCGGCAGGATAACCAGAAACGCCGAGAGCGCCCACACTGGCTTGATGGCGGTCGCGATGACTGTCAACAGCACGAGCCACAGATGCTTGCTGTTCAAATCCGTGACGTAAGCGTGCGCGATCAGCAGAGAGACCAAGAGGCCCAGGATAACAAAGGCTCTATCCCAAAAAGTTGCGTGTCCGACTCCTTCCCACGCACGCCGTGCAAGGGCGGCGAGAGACTCTTTGGAAAAGCTTTTCGAGCGCGAGAGAGTTGCGGACATTCCCTGCATATACGATAGACCACAGCTAATTGCAAATGAGAGTGACCTGAATACTTCAGCGCGTAAAATTCCGCTTGGAAAACCGCTCGAATTGGCGCAAAATGTGGCCGCGTCAAAAATTTTTCAGTGCAAGGCGGGAGCCCTGTGGACGGCCGCGCTCGTTTATTCACCGTTTCCTTCCTGTCCCAAGTAGCCTCGACACATGATCGGCCAGACAGTTTCGCATTACAAAATAGTTGAAAAGCTCGGCGAAGGCGGGATGGGCGTCGTTTACGCTGCTGATGACCTGCACCTTGGACGGCGCGTCGCCATCAAGTTTCTCTCCGCAGACTCCGACAACAAACAGTTCCGCGCACGCTTTCTGCACGAAGCGCGCTCGATCTCTTATCTCTCGCACCCGCACATCGCGACCATCTACGACTATGGCGAGACGGCAGACCATCAGCCCTACATCGTGATGGAGATGGTGACGGGGCGAAACCTTAGCGAGTTGCTGCGCGCCGGTGGAATCTCCGTCACGCGCTCCGTAGAGATCGCAGAGTCTGTCGCAGAAGCCTTAGGCGAAGCGCACGCCAAGGGCATTGTGCATCGCGACATCAAGCCCTCGAACGTTATCCTCGACGAGCGTGGTCAGGTCAAGGTGCTGGACTTCGGGCTCGCCAAGCAGTTCAAGGATAGAGAGCGGGAGGCGTCCGATCAGAATGCCAAGACGCTCCTGACGATGCACACGCAGAGCAACGCTGTCGTCGGCACGCCGCTTTACATGTCGCCCGAACAGGCCAAGAGCACGCCCGTTGGCCCATCCAGCGATCTGTTCGCGCTGGGCGCGCTGCTCTATGAATGTTTGACGAACAGACCTGCGTTTACAGGCGCGAACGCCATAGAGATCATCGCGCAGGTCATACACGTAGACCCGCCGCCGCCCTCTACTTTTAATAAGCTTGTGCCTCCGGCGCTTGACCGGCTCACACTGCGCGCGCTCTCCAAAGACCCGAAGAAGAGATACCAGTCGGCTGACGAGATGCTGGCCGAGCTGCGCTACGTGCGCGAGCTGCTCAAGGACAACGAGCATCGCACGAACTGGCCCGCTGAAAGCGGAGAGTTCAGTGACTCACTCACGATCATTAAAAAGAGACCTGCGGCGCGCAGGCGGCTCTATCCGTATTTTATCATCGCGGCTGTCGTCGCAGTGCTCGTCCTGTTCGGTTTCTCTCGCTGGTTTAGGCCAGCGACCTACGAACCCGCTGCGGAATCCGTGCGCTGGTACGAAAGGGGTACTAACGCGCTGCGCGAGGGAGCTTATTATCAGGCCAGCCGTATGCTCATGCGCGCGACCTCCATAGACGACCGCTTCGCGCTTGCTCATGCGCGCCTCGCAGAGGCATGGGCAGAGATGGATTACAACAGCAAGGCCAAGGACGAGCTGCTGCGCGTCGCCGCCCTTGTGCCGGATCGCTCTGCGCTTCAGCCGCTCGACGCGCTTTATCTGAACGCCATCAACTCGCTCGTTGCCAGAGACTTTCCCGCCGCCGTCAAATCCTACGGCGAGATTGCGCGCCAGAGGCCAAAGGACGCGTCCGTCTATGTCGATCTGGGGCGCGCTTACGAGAAGAATGATGATGTCGGAAACGCTATCAAGAGTTATCAGGAGGCGACGAATCTAGACCCTCTGTATGGAACGGCATTTCTGCGCCTCGCCATTCTTTATATCCGCCAACAGGATGTCGAAAGGGCGCGTGACGCCCTGGACAAAGCCGACCGCATCTTTGAGGACACGGGAAATATCGAAGGCCACACGGAGGTCGTCTATCGTCGCGGCGTGCTGCTCAGGGACAGCGGAAAAGTAGCGGAGGCGCGCACGCACCTTTTGAAGGCGCTTGAGATCGCCACGGCCAACGGCAACGACTCGCAGAAGGTCAACACGCTTTTAGAGCTGAGCCGCCTCGCCTACATCGAAGGCGACGCGACAAAGCAACAGCAGTACGCGCGCGAGGCGATAGATTTCGCGCAGCAGCAGGGCGTGGAAGTGATGGCTATGCGCGGCCTCAATGAGTTGGGCTTAGCTCTTCAGGCGGGCGGCGATTATACGGGTGCGGCGGAGCAGTTTACCAAATCATTGGACATGGCGCGGCGCAGCAATGTTCCTTACTTGGAAGCGCGCAGTCTGATTAATCTGGCGGGCATTCGTATCGAACAGCTCAACACGAACGAGGGCTTGCAGTATGCCGAACAGGCGCTAGCGATCTTTCAACAGGGAAATTATCGCAAGGACATTTCAAGCTGCCTGACCAGCATCGGTCGCGCGCGCCGTCGCAAAGGCGAATACCAGACGGCGCAACAGGTCTTTGAGCAGAAGCTGCAACTGGCGCGCGACACGGGCGACCAGCGACAGCTTGCCTTCTCGCTCGGAGAGATCGCGATGGTGCTCTACGAACAGGAGCAATACACGGAAGCCCTCGCTCGCTATCTGGAAAGTTACGAGATTAACAAGACGCTCGGCGCTCGCGTCAATCTAGCCTACAACACGCTCTTTCGCGGCAACCTGCTCTGGCGCTTGGGTCGTTACGATGAATCAATAGCGACCATCAAAGAAGCATCCGCGCTCGCCTCTCAACCGGAAGGCGCGATCAAGCCTTTGCTCGCAGATGTCCCTATGCGCGAGGCGCAACTGGCGCTCAGCCAGCGCCGCTTCGCGGAAGCAAAGGCGAAAGCCATGCAGGCACTCGACGCTTCCGGCACGCAGTACGAAGTGACGGCCATCGAGGCGAAGTTTACGCTCGGATTGGCGCACGCACTCTCGGGCTCTGCGGCGGAAGGCCGACGGCTTTGCGAAGAGGCGCTTGAGCGGGCGATGCGCGCGGGCGACGCGGCGTTGATCTCAAAAGCGATGCTGGCTCTGGCTGAAGCCGAGCTTGAGAGCAACGATGCGGCGGCGGCGCTTCAGACTGCTTTGCCGGCGGAGGAACGTTTCGCGCGCGCTTCGCAGTGGGAATCCGCCTGGCGAGCATTGATCGTCGCGGCGCGCGCCAGCCGCTTGCAGCGTAACGAAGAGGCCGCGCGCAACTATACTGCGCGCGCGGCGGAAATCTTTAAGCAGCTTGAGCAAAAATGGGGAACGGAAGCGTTCCAGAGCTACCAGGCCAGACCGGACATACAGATTTTACGCAAGCAACTCGGCGGGCTCTAAAGGCTCTGCCGATAATTCAGTCCCAACAAACCCTGAAGGAGAGAAATGATGGCTGACGAAAATAAAGACCCGAACGCTGAAGATCAATCACAGAAAGAGAGCCCTTCGATACAACCTGCGGAGTCCGGAACGGCGACCGCCACACAGACGGCTCAGGACGATGATGTGCAGGCCTACGGCGAGCCCTCGGATGGCAGCGGCGGTACTGTCAAAGGTGGCTGACTTTCATCTCCGTTAAGCGCCGCTCTCTACTTCTAATAAGTTCCGCGAAGTCAGCAGGCACAGGAGGCCGTGTGCAACGCACTATCTCGGAGTGCCATTTCCCAACTCGCTGATCTCGCCTGGGACGAACCCTTTCGATCAGACCCACGTCAAGATTGCCGTGTGAGGCTCAAGCTCTGCCCCGAAGCAGAGGAGCACAAGCACGGCGGCGGCTTTGAAAGCACAACAGGCGTGGACTCTAGCCCACGCCTGTTGTGATGTTTGAATTACGCTGTAGCTTTTTTCTTAAATGAAGATCGAGTCGTAAGAGCCGCGCAGACGATAGCCTGCTTTACGATAGAGGGCTTGCGCTTTCTCGTTCTCTTCGTTGACGAGCAGGCAGATTGCGCGTGTGCGCTGTAACAGAGTTCTTTCGAGTTGGCCCAGGCAGCGCAGCGCATGACCTTGTCCACGCTCGTCAGGGTTCACCCACACACCTTCCAGATAGATACAGTCGGGTGTGTCTGAGACGACATCTGCTTTAAAGATCAGTCTTCCCTGCTCGATCAGTACCCAGACTCTGCCTTTCATAATGCGGCGCGCCGTGCGCTCGCGAAAACCTTCGGGGTCTTTCAAGAGCGGATTGACGCCGCTCTCTTCTTCTGCCATCTGCGCATGCACAGGCACGACCAGTTCCAGATCGTCCAGCGTCGCCTGCCGCAAGCCTTCGACCGTGTCATTGATGGCGAGCGGCCACCGTTGCTCGAACAACAACTCGCGGCAGGCCCTACGCATCTGTCGTTCACTGGTCGCATAGTGACGCCAGAACTGCGCTATGCGCTCCTGCTCGCCCATCACCAGAAAGGTGTTTTGACAATCTCTGGCGAGTCGCGCGAACGCTCGCAGGGCATCTTCGCTCTGCGTCTCCATCAGAGTAATGTGGCCGATCAGGGCGACGCCTTCGATCTCTTCGCGGTCATTCACGTAGCCGTAGAATGTGCCGCGATTCAGAGGGCTCTCCAGACCGTTGTCGCGTACAAAGCCCGCCAGGCAGACGGTATGAACGGGACGCGCGGAAAGGAAGGCCAGGACGGCGTCCGTCTGCTCGTTGGTCAGCGGGCGAACTGCCCCGGACCTTTTTCCGGGCTGCGCCCAACCGCAGGCTGGCGCGCTTAACTCTCTCTGTTGAGTTATCGCATACATGAGGTGTTGTCCCCGTTAACCATAGCGTTCAACGCATCGGTCGTGAAATCACCGGCGATGGTTGTATCCGAGACCAGCACGCCGTCGCTGACCAGCACACCATCACCGAGCACGTTTCCGTCCAGCAGCGGCAGGCTGTCGCTCACCAGCACTCCCACCGCACAGAAAGGAGTTCCATCTGTGATCGTCCCGCCGAGACTGGTCAGAATAGTGTCGCTGAGCAGCACGCCGCTCGTCATCAAAGTATTATCGCTGAGCAGCACACCATCGCTGAGCAGGACGCCGTCGCTCAGCAGCACGCCGTCGCTTAAAAGCACGCCGTCGCCGAGCAGTTTTCCTAAGCCGTAAACCTTCTGGTATCTGGTGATCAAATCCGTGCCGTAGGCAAAGGAGCTACCGATGTTGATGCCCTGCGCCCAGGGGAAAGTGTACGAGGCGATGACTGATTGCGGCGTCGGGTTGACGCTGCTATTCAAAAGCGGAGCGCCCAGCGGCATCAGGGTTGTAATGTCCGTGCGAATGCGTTTGGCAAGGTCTGTCGCGCCGCGCGCATTGACCTGGCCCGCGCCCTGTTCGAGCATGTTGTAACCGCGCAGTTGCTGCGCCGTGTACATCAGCACCATCTTCACCATGTTCGGCGTTAAGGAAGGGTTCGCCTGTAAGACCAGCGCCGCCGCTCCTGCCACCACGGGCGCAGCCGCAGACGTGCCGCTCATGTACATCATCTTCGCATTCGCGGCGGTGTAAGAATTGACCTGCGGGTAAGTAGAGAAGATGTAGTTATTGGCAGCCTGTGCGCCGACTATCTTATTGCCGGGCGCGACCAAATCTGGCTTGATGAGATTGTCATAATGCTTCCGGCCGAGGATGTCCGTCGTGTAGCTGCGCGTTGGCCCACGCGAGCTGTAAGTGGTAACGCTGTCGTCCGCGCGCGTATCCGTTCCGTAGGTGTTTGAAGCGCCGACCGTAATGGCGGACGGCTCGTTGCCGGGCGAGTGAATGCCGCCGTAGAGCTTGCCGCCGTTGCTGTTCTTGCCGTTGTTACCGGCAGCGACCACGACGACTATTCCTGCGTCGACCATCCTGCGAACGGCCTTGCACGCCGGATCATTGCGATATGAATCGATGGCCGCCATGCCTAAGCTCATGTTGGCGACGCGAATCTTGTAGGCTGTTTTATTAGCCATTACCCAGTCGACGGCCTTGAGCAGACCGGAGAGCGTGCCCTTGCCCTGTGAATTGAGGACGCGAAGACTGACCGTCGGAGAATTAAAAGCCATTCCTTGATAGGTCGTGCCCACTATCGCCCCGCCGGTCGAGACCGTGGCGACATTTCCGCCGCCCATCGCCAGAGAAGCGACGTGCGTGCCGTGACCATATTTGTCTGTCGTGATTCCCTCGCCCGTAAAGTCTAAGCTCTTGACGATGTGCGCCGTCTTGTTGGCATTGAAAGCGAGGTGTGTGCTTTCGACGCCGGAATCAAAGATCGCCATGCCGATGTTCGTTCCGTCCAGAGCGCCTCTACCGGAGGTGGCCGCCAAGCCCCATGCACCGCTGGTCGTCAAAAGATGGCCGCTCGCTTCGATCTCGCGATCAGGCGAGACGTACTCTATGTCGTCTCGTTCGGACAGCATCTCAACGACGTTGAGGGGAAGCTCTACGATGCGCATGTCGAAGTTGTCAAACTTGTGGTTGACGCGCCCGCCGTGAACGGAGATGGCATCGTCCTGGTTGCCGCTCCATTCCCCTTTGGGCTGGACGAAGACGCGCACGCGCTCGTTGCCGCGAGCCTTGCGCGCGTGGTCACGCAAATCGGCGGAGAGCTTATCGCCTTTCTCCTTAGCGCCATTTTGCTTGGCGGCTGCGGAGCGCGCTGCGACGTTGTTGAGGCTGAATGTTCCCGGAATCATGGAGACAAGCAGCGACAAAGCTGCGAGCCATGACAACCAAGGTGAACGTTGCGATTTTTTCATCCCTTTTTTCCTCGGGGCGATCTCAAAAGTTATGGTCAGGACAAACTTCGTCGGGCGTAACCCGCGCCAATCTTTCATCAAGCCCCGTGCCATCACTATCGAGGCCGGGCTAAGTGCTTTGTGTTTCCATCTTTTAAGTCGTTAAAGCAATCTTCGGCGGGGCGCGTCCAAACGAGCAGAACTGTCAATCTGAGCTTGTCATTCGGTCAAACTGATGGAGAGCCGACAGTAATGTGACCTGTAGGCAAAGCAACATCAGGTCAGTACCGCCTGCTTAAGCCGGGCGGGTATTCAATATTGCAGACCCGCCCGAGACCTTAGGCAGTACTGACGTTGAGCCGCGCTCAAAAAACGAAAGCCCGGACATTGCGGCATCCGGGCTTTCGCTTTTGATGTACGTTTATGAGTGCGCCGCAGAGCGGGAGAGGGGCGCTCATCTGAACCGCGCGGCTTATCCGGTACAGACCACCTCAAACATAGTGAAGGATGCGGTCGGTTCTCCGTTGGCATTGATCGTGATGTGCATATGGGCGCGAATCTTCAAATTGTCGCTCGGCCCGGCGCTGATCAGCCGCACGTCATCAATAGTCGTCAACTCGCTTTGCGAACCGTTGCTATTGAAGTTGAAGTGATTGTTGCTGTGCGCTTGATACGTGGTCGTCCCCGACGTGCCGGACACATCCTGCCAATTGGTATTGATATGAACGTGCGTGCCGCCATTGGAACTCACCGTGAAATGCGTCACCATGTGCATCGTTCCGGCGACGACGACCGGCTGGCCGTTGCAGTCCGTCAAGGTCGCGGTGAATGGCATCTCCGTATTGGTCGTGGTCGAGGACGCCTGTGCCATGGTCTGGTTGGAGCAAATGCCGATCAGCACAAACGCCAGCGCGAAAGTTAAGAGTAAAGGTAGCGGCCTTGTTGTTCCTGAAATGTTTCTGGTCATTCTATTTTCCCCTCACAGTGTCTAGAGTTTGGCAGACGCCGTCGCTGCTCGGCACAAAAAAATCTCCCGGCCCAACAACTATGCAGCCTGCCGCATAGTCTGAACTTTTCAGTCCAAACTCGTATGAGGTAAAATGGGCAAAGGGGGAATAGCTGTAGGATACAGATTGCAGGGGTTCTGCTCAAGAACTTTCTTCTCAAGCAGTCGATTGAAGATCAACGCGAGCGCTGTCGTTCAGTCGTGTCTGAGGGCTTTGACCGGGTCGATACGCGCGGCGCGCGAAGCTGGGTAGAGCGCGGCCAGGATAGAGATGACGACGGCGAAGAGAATCGCGCCCAGCCACAGGTAAGCTGGAAGCGCGAAGAAGTCTATGTAGGATGCGCCCTGCGGTTTCAATATAAAGCGATAGGCCAGGCGATTCGCCACCCCGTCAATGGCCCAGGCCATCAGCGAGCCGACCACTCCGCCCACTAAGCCTATGACCGCCGCCTCTACGAAGAAGATCAGCTTGATCTCGCGGTCTTCCGCGCCGATGGCTTTCATAATGCCGATCTCGCGCGTGCGTTCGAGGATGGACATAATCATCGTGTTGGCGATGCCAAACGATGCGACCAGCAGCGAGATGCCGCCCAGCAGTCCGAGCGTCGCGTTGATGATGAGAAAGACGGTGCGCAGTTGTTCCAGTTGATCGACGATGGAAAAGCTGCCGAAGCCAAGCTCCGTCAAACGCCTGCGCACATCTGTCAGCAGCACTGGGTCTGTCACGCGAAGCACGGCAGAGCCGTAGCCTCCCGTCTCATTCTCGCCGATTGCGCCGCTCTCTCTCGCCAACTCCAGCGCCACCTCGCTCAGGTTGTCTCTATATTTGAGCGTCCAGTCTCGCGCCGCCTGTAGAGGAATATAAATATCGGATGCGGGCATCATGCCGCGAAAGCGTGGGCCGTTCTCCGGCGTCTTGAGCACGCCGACGATGCGGAAGGTGCGCGCCGCAAGACGGCTACTGCGCGCGGCGTCCTCCGTCTCGACATCTTCGAGCGGAAGACCGAAGAATGATGGAGCTTCGCCTTCATCATCCTTATTCGGGGCGAGCAATTCCAGATTCTTGCCGACGGCATCCTCTGGCTTTTCGTAACCGAAGTCGCGCGCAAAATCTTCGTCGACGACCGCCTCGTCCGAGAGGGGCGCGCCGATCATCCCTCCGGCTGCATACTCTTTAAAGCGCGACGAAGGGTTGGGCACGACCGCGCCGCCGATTGATTGCATCAGCGCGTGATTGTTGGAGCGCACGTAGACATTAAAGTTGATCGTCGGCTCGACGTAAGCGACGCCGGGTATCTGCGCGATCTCCGTGATGGCCGCGTCGTTTAGAGCGCGCTGCGGAGTCTTATCCGGGCGCAGGCTGCGATTTCCGACGCGCTCCGCCTGCGGCTTAGCGTTCGCGTTGCCGGCATTCTTATTGAAGCCGGAAGAGGCTATGGCGGAGAGGCTGCGACCGAAGACAGTAATCTCGTTGAAGAGGTCAAGCTCTTTAAAGCGCGAGACCGTATTGCGCTGAAGTCCGAGGCCGAACGAGATCATCGTGACGATCACGGCGACGCCCACGATGACGCCCATCGTCGTCAGCGTCGCACGCAGCTTCGCCTCGCGCAGATTACGCAAAGAGAGATAAAGAATGTCTAAGAAAGTCATAACAACCAAGGGATGAGGGCGGAGGGATGAGGGATGAATGATTGAGTGAATGCGTCAACTGAATCAATCATCCAAACAATTTCATCCCTCATCCCTCCGCCCTCATCCCTAATTCAGTGTTGCCTGTCGTCGCTGCAAAGCTTTGAGGTGTTCGCGCACCTGTTCGGCGTCGGCGGCGTGGGGCGCGAGCTGTAAGTAAGCTTCCGCTTCACGGATTGCTTCGGGGAGACGATCAAGCTGGGCCAGCAATGCGCCGCGATCCCTGCGCTCGTCCACTGAGTGCGGCGCGACCAGAAGAATACGCTCGACTGTACTGAGCGCCTGCCTGTAAAGCTCTGCGCGCGCATAGATCGCTTTCAAATTCGTCAGCAGACGGACGAGAATCGCGCGCACGTTTATCGCGCGCAGATGCTCTTCCGTTAACCTCACACGACCATCATAAGCTTCGTCTAAGCGATCCTGACAATCCTCCATGCGAAGCGTCTTATGATTAAACGGATCGACCAGTTGAAAATCCTCCGGCGCATCCCTTTCACGCACGCGGACGATAAAATGTCCTGGGAAGCCTATGCCCTCGACCAGCAGCCCCGCGCGCCGCGCGACTTCCATGTAGATGATAGAGAGCGTGATGGGGATTCCCGTGCGACGATCAATCACCTTGTGCAGATAGCTGTTACGCGGATCGTAATAATCTAACTGGTTGCCTGATAGCTCAAGCTCCTCGAACATAAAATGATTGAAGATTTCGACCGTAGTCTGCAATCTACCCATAGAGGACGACGCGGCGAGGCGTTCGCGCGCCTGTGCCGCCCAATCTTCGAGGCGCTGTAGATAAGCTTCGATGTCAAAATGCTCGTGCGCCAAATCCTCCGCGCCGACGAGCAGCGCCGCGTATTCCAGACGGATTGATTCCTGAGGCTTCGCCACCTCTTCGGCAAAGGCGCGCCGCATCGCACAGGCTCTTAGTTTGCTCGAAGGAGTCATCTTAAAAAGGGATGAGGGCGGAGGGATGAGGGATGAATAAGAAAGCATTCAAGCTGAATCATCATACCTTTCATCCCTCATCCCTCATCCTTCATCCCTTCGTAAAGACGTGATGCACGGCATCCATAGTCCAATCCGCAAGGTTTGCTGTGACGACATCAGCGCCAGCCGCGCGTAGCTCACGCTCTGCGACGGTGTTGGTTACGCCGAGCGTACGCATCCCTGCTGCGCGCCCGGACTGTATGCCGGGCGGCGAGTCTTCGATCACCAGACACTCTCGGGCCAGGAGCGGGAGAAGGCGTGCCCGTCGTCGCTCGTCATTCAAAAGCTCAAAGGCCGTCTGGTAACAGTGCGGGTCGGGCTTGCAGGCGCGCGCCATCTCGGCGCTGACGATGCAGGCGAAGGCACTGTTGAGACGAGCGCGCTCAAGCACGTGATCTATCTCGACGCGGCGCGCCATACTGACGATGCCTAGCAGGTGACGGCGCGCGGCCGCTTTGATGAAAGTCACAACGCCCGGAAAGAGCGGCAACTCGTCCTGTATAGCCTCTCGGTGCAGCTCCGTCTTACGCTCGATCACAGCATTGAGCGTCTCGTCGCTTAAAGTTTTTCGCGCGCGCTCAAAGATTGCGCGCACGAACACAACGTCATCAGCGCCGAGCAGACTGTAATAATCCTCGTCCGTGAGAGACACGCCGTGCGGGGCGAGCACGTCGCGATAGGCTTGTAGTTGCAGCGGCTCGTCATCAATGATGACGCCGTTGAAATCGAACAGAATGGCTTGAATCATGAAGCTTTGCGAAGCTCTGACAATCTCGTCGGAATATGTTTTAGAACGGATGCCGCCATTGTAAGGCGCAGAGAGAGCTAGAGGCAAACCGAAGTCTTTGGTCAGTAGTACCTGGTTTGGATAATTGTAGGGGCGGCGCATTGCGATTCACCATAGAGACACAGAGGAAGCACAGAGAGTGAATGGCATTCAATCCTCTGTGTAATCTCTGTGCTCTCTGTGCCTCTGTAGTGAACAATGACCTTCATCAAACTCAATCTCAAACTGACCCACGCACTTTGGTCGCGCGCGACGAAGCAATGAAACACTCTCACTCCTGACCGGGCGCGCTGCGCAGAGTATTCTCTATGCGATCATTCTGTTGACGAAACAGGATGGGCAGCCGCTCGCTTTCGAGCACATCCAGACGGCGCAGGACTTCGGCCAGCGAAAGCTCGTTCTTCAAATTCACCTGATAATCCAGATCGGCGCGCAGGCGATCCTTCTCGTCCTGCCTGTTCTGCGACATCATGATGATCGGAGCCTGTATGCCCGCGATGACGCCTAGCACCAGGCCGAACAACTGGTACGGATATTCGTCGAAGGGACGCCCGATAAACCAGGAGTTGAGCAGTATCCAAAGTGTGAGAATGACGATCAGGACGCCTATGAATTTCCAGCTACCGGCGAAGACGGCCAGCTCCGAGGCCATCTTGTCGGAAGTGGTCATGCGCGCCGCCTCCTCTTCGTTGACGTTGCGCGAGACGCGTTGTCGCAACAGCTCGTCCGTTTCACGCAGACGATTAGTGATCGCGCTTAGCATCTTCAAAGCAACGTCCGGGTTGCGGCGCACGAAGGAGAGAAAGTCGTCGCGCGAGAGGATGGCTAGCCGGGCAGGTTCCAGGACGGTCGCGGAGGCCGAACGCGACTTGCCGTCAAGGAGCGCCATCTCGCCGAAGAAATCGCCGCCCGCCAATTCGGCCAGCGTGACATCATGCCCGGAAGTATCGACCAGGTGGATGCGTATGCGCCCGGTCTCGATCAAGTACATCGCATCGCCCGTGTCGCCAGCCTCAAAGAGCGATGCGCCGTCGGCCACCTCACGCACCGTCAACAGACTGCGCAGCTCGCGTGCGGCATCGTTATCGAGCGAGGCGAAGAGCGGTACTGAGCGCAACGCCTCAAGCGTCATCAGGGGAGGAACACTCGCAGACATAAGATCACCTCATCGGAAATTCGCAGAAAGTGTGAAAGGCAGTTCTAGTCCTCTTCACCTCTTCAACTGCTCGCGGTAATGCTCGCGAAACTTTGCCACCTTCGGGGCGACGACCATACGGCAATAGGGCTGGCTGCCGTTCAAACGAAAATACTCCTGATGATAATCCTCCGCCACGTAGAACTTTTCAAAAGGCGCAAGCTCCGTCACGATGGGAGCATTCCAGACGCGCTGTGCGTCCAACTCTTTTATCAACTGTTCGGCGACGCGGCGCTGTTCTTCGTCATGATAAAAGATGACGGAGCGATACTGCGTGCCCACATCTGCGCCCTGACGATTCAAGGTGGTCGGGTCATGCACAGTAAAGAAAACTTCCAAGATTTGTTTGAAAGAGACCACCTGCGGGTCGAAGGTGATGTGAATCACCTCTGCATGTCCGGTCGTGCCTGAACAGACCTGCGCGTAGGTAGGGTTCGCGATCATACCGCCAGAATAACCGGACTCGACGCTCTCCACACCCTTGAGATCATCGAACACGGCCTCCGTACACCAGAAGCAACCTCCGCCCAGCGTCGCCACTTCCCTGCCTTGCGGCGTCGCATCATTCATTTCGTTTGGTTCTTCGCTCATCATTAAATTTTCCTCATTTAAGTTTTTATCCCCGAATTGATTTCCTCATTCAAGTTTTATCCGTGACGACGCGGCCGTCCTTCATAAAGAGTATACGGTCGGCAAAGCGCGCGGCCAGCTCCTGATCGTGCGTCACCATCAGGATAGTCAAATGATCGCGCCCGACCATCTCTCGCAGCAGCGTGAGCAGTTCCTGCGCGCGCGTGGAATCAAGATTTCCCGTCGGCTCATCTGCGAGCAGCACGCGCGGGCGATTGGCAAGGGCGCGAGCGATGGCGACGCGCTGCTGTTCGCCGCCGGACAGTTCCGACGGCCTGTGCTCTGTGCGGTCTGACAGACCGACGCGCTGAAGCAGCTCGCGCGTTCTTTCCTCGCGCGGGCGGCCTCGCAATCCTCCGAAGGCGAGCGCCAGGCGAACATTCTCTGTGGCGGTCATCGTCGGGATCAGATTAAAGTTCTGAAAAATCATCCCGACCGAATGGCGACGATAACGCGCCATCTCACGCTTGGTAAATGGCCCGAGCGACGCGCGGTCGAAGAGGACTTCGCCGCTCGTCGGATGATCCAGCCCGCCGAGCATGTTGAGCAAAGTAGATTTGCCAGAGCCCGAAGTTCCCTGTATGGCGACGAACTCTCCCTCTTCGACGCTCATCGAGACGCGGTCGAGCGCGGCCACGCGGCTACTTCCCATCTGGTAGATTTTTGAGACTTCGCGAGTTTCTAAAAGCGGTGTCATGCGGCGCTTAAAATGTGATCGTCCTGGCGACTCTCTCTTTGTGTGAGGCGTTTCAGTTGCCGATGCGTTCGACTTCCGCCGACGAAGCCTTGGCCGTGCTCACAGATGTCACGCGCCACAATCCGAAGCGCTCTTCGCCAAAGCCTTTGAGCATCACTTCGAACGGTTCGGCGTTGAGATCGCATTCGGGCGAATCGAGCAGCTCTGCGACCTCAGGGTCTGAGCGCACGGCGTCGGAAATCACAGCGTCACCGCCCGTCGAGAGTCCTTCCAGGCGCGCCGCCATGTTGACCGTGCAGCCAAAATAATCCAGGCGGTCATTCAAGGTCACGGCGATGCAGGGCCCTGAGTGTATGCCTACTTTGAGCATCAGCGGACGCATCCCGTCCGTGGGCGCGGCCAGGGTCTGTTGCGCTTTCAAGATGGCTCGCAGCGCGCCAGCCGGGCGACGAAAGACGGCCATCACGGCATCGCCTATGGTTTTGACGAGAGCTCCGTCCTCGTTGCGTATCGCCTCGCGCAGCACATCGAAATGAGTCATCACACGACCGAAGGCCGGAGCATCGCCGATCTCAAGATAGAGCTGCGTAGAGCCGCGCAGGTCTGTGAACAGCACCGTCAGCGTGCCCACAGAAATTTGTTCGCCGGGACGCAGCGCCTCGTTCGAGAAGAGATCGCGAAAGACCTGTAGCGCCGTGACCTCTGCTGCGGTCGCAGCCTCGTCGCTCCAGGCCGTGCGCTCTAACACGAACCACTTCTCCGTGTCAGTAGGATTCTCAAGCTTGATCGTCGGCGTGTTGGACAAATTCAATTCATCGCCAGCCCAGCCCTCGGCGCTCGCGCGCAGAGTCACTTCCGACATTCCTTCGGCGGAAGCTTTCAGGAACAGCTCGCCCGGAACATTGCTGCTGCGCAGGTGATAGCGTCCCGTCTCCAAAGGCACTTGAATGGATAGCTCTTCGCCCGGCGAGAGCTGTTGTTGAAAGATGATATGCGGCGTGACCTGTGGGCCGCCGACGCAGAAGGCGCGGCTCTCTATGCGACGCACACCCAGGTTCGGGCGAAAAGTGAGTTCGACCGAATGCTGGAAATTAATAGTGAAGTCCACCTCGCAGCTATCGCAGTAGACCTCCGAATGAATGCCCGTCAGCGTGTGGCTGCTTTTCGCCGCGCCGCGACAGTGCGGGCAGAGCAAATCCCACTGAAGGTCTAAGAGACCGACGCGCGTGGCCCACAAACAGACTTCCAAGACAGTGCGGCGCGGCACGCCCCAGTAATCCGCCAGAGCATAAGCGCGTATGCGCGCCAGCGACATGTCGTCCGCCTTCTCGATCATCTCTGCGAGTCTTTTGACGACGAGCGGGTCTGCGCCCTGCGCGATCAGCTTTTCGCTCAAAGCGTTCAGGCGCGCCAGTCCACCCTGCGCAAAATCTGCCCCTGATTCCTGATAGAGAGGGAGTTTTCCTGAGCGCGCCAGTTTGTCGTAACGGCGCAGCGTCGCCGTAAAGGCGCGACGGCTCAAGAGGCCGATCTGCACGGGAATGGCTGCGAGGCCCAGAAGATTCTTCGGCCTGGCCCAGACTTGATAAAGCAGGCGCGTGCCGCCCTCTGCGCGGCGTGAGAGTTCCACCAGCACGCGCATCTCTTCCAGCGGCCCTTTCGTGTACTGGCGCACGACCCCGAAGCGATAGGGCCTGATCCACTCGAAAGGTTTTTCGATCCACTCGACCGCCAGACCCATCAGAAAAAGGCGCAGGCGACGGCTACCGGCAACAAGCTGCTTATCGACCTCGACGGCGGGCACACCCGTATCGCGATTGAAGCGGTTCGTGTCCGCCACGAGCGGCCACAACTCTTCAGGGCTAGACTCCAGCTCGTATTCCCAGCAGTAGTGGAATTCTCTTTGGGACATAACAACGAAGGGATGAAGGATGAGGGATGAGGGATGAAATAATTGAATCACCCTTCAAGTGACTCAATCACTCAATCCCTTTCATCCCTCATCGCTGCGCCCTCATCCCTGCTCTTAGACTTCTTTGTATTCCGAGTCGACATCTTCGTGCGAGGAGGCGACGCGGTAGTTCTTCGACTGTACCTGTTTGGTAATCAGCAGATCGTCTTTGGTCTTCAGGAGGTCTGCGCGGCTGTAAACCGACAGCTCGAAATTGTAGCCGTGCGTGATCGCGTCCTTCGGGCAGGCTTCGACGCAGTAGCCGCAGAAGATGCACCGACCGTAATCGATATTGTAGACCTCCGCGAAGCGCTCATCGACGCCTGTGCGTTCCTCTGGCGGACGCGGGTCATCTCTGGCGATGATGTAGATGCAGTCCGAAGGACAGGCGGCGGCACACAGGAAACAGGCCACGCATTTCTCTTTGCCGCGCTCGTCCACGTGCAGCAGGTGCTGGCCGCGATAGCGCGGCTGCATCGTCACAGGGTCGTCCGGATATTCGACCGTCCACTTCTCCTTCGGAATATAAGAGAAGGTGACGCTCATTCCCTTGATGATCGCCTTGGTCGATTCGATCACGTCGCTGATGATTGACATAAAAACCCTTCCGTGACTCGCAGCTTTACTTTACAACCTGTGATTTAGAATCCGTGGCCTGCCAGCGTCCGTCGCGCCAGACAAAGGTATCCGTGAACTTGTACTTTTCGGTGAAAGCCCCGTCGGCAGTACGGCCTCTGACCGTGTTGTAGCCGATGATGACGGCATAATTGGCGCTCTGGCCGAGAGAGAAATCGCTGAAGTTGCACGTTCGGCTGTACTCGTCGGGCTTCATCGCGGCGAGGTATTGCTGCTTGGTCTGTTTCGTCCCGTCCGGATTCGTGGAGACAAACTCCGGCGCGAGCAGTTTATCCATCGCGGCCTTATCTCCCTTGAGATCGGCGGCGCACCAAGCGTACTCGAAATCATAAAGCTGCTTGGTCACGAGTTCTTTATCTGTGGGCACATCACTGCTGCTGCTGCCCATGTTCATATTGCCGTGATCGCCTGCGCTCGTATTACTGGAAGACGTGTTGCTGCTGCTTGTGTTCGAGGCCGTCTTATCATTCTTGTTGATGTTAAAGCCTAAGCCGCGTTTTGAATTGCTGCTTTCGTCGGAGGTCTTGCGCAGCAGGAAATAAGCCGCCGCGCCGCCGATTCCGACTAAGCCTATGAGCACGACGGCGAGCCCCGCCAGAATCCAGGGCAGTTTGCTTTTCTTTGGAGGCGCGCCAGCGCCCGGCTGTGTCCATGTGGGGGTTGGCGACCAGGACGGCGTAGCCCATTCGCCCTGCGGTGCTCCCAACTGACTCTGCGGCGGCATGGGCGGCGGCGCGCCCATAGAGCCCGCCATCATAGTCTTATCCAGCGAAGGGGGAGCGCCGTCGCTGACCAACGGCGTGCCGTCGTTCATACAATAAGTCTGCGTATCATCCTCATAGGTGCGCTGGCATGAGGGGCAACGTTTCATCTAAATTTCCTTATCCTTATTTTGAGAATTTACCCGTTTGATAAACTGATTTTACCTCAGCGACAGATAGACGACCACCCCCGGAGCGAGGATTAAGAAAGAGGAACAACACACCGGCGACTATTTCAAGCCAGACATCTTGCTGGCGGCGCGGCGGCGTCAAAGGCGAGCTATCTTAACTATAAAATGTCTGCCGTCAGGGCGCGTACGCTTCAGACGATTTCGAGACGGCTGAAGAAATAAGAGACCTCGATGGCGGCGTTCTCTTCAGAGTCCGAGCCGTGGACGGCATTTTCGCCCATCGAAGCGCCGAACTCGCGCCTGAGCGTCCCTTCGTCGGCCTTGGCCGGATCGGTCGCGCCCATCAAATCGCGCCAGGCCTTGACCGCGCCCTCTTTCTCCAAAGCCATCACGACGCAAGGGCCGCCGGACATAAACTCCGTCAACTCCGCAAAGAAAGGGCGCTCGCGATGGACTGCATAGAATCCTTCCGCCTCTTGCAGCGTCATGTGAATCAGCTTCATCGCGCGAAGGCGAAAGCCTCCGTCCGTGATGCGTTGAATAATCTGTCCCGTTTTCCCGCCGCGCACAGCGTCGGGCTTAATGATGCCAAATGTAAGATTCATAGAATTTTGGATTTTAGATTTTGGATTTTAGATTAGCGATTCGTCACTCTTGAATTTTGGAATCAGTCTTTCAAGCTCCAACGCCCGACCAATCCAAAATCTAAAATCCAAAATAGTCTCAGGCTGTTGCGACTGCGCCGAGCGCATCGCGCATGGCCGTGCCGATGTCCGCCGGAGAATGAACGACATGAATGCCTGCCTCTTCGAGCGCCTTCATCTTCTCGGCGGCTGTGCCTTTGCCTCCGGCGATGATCGCACCCGCGTGGCCCATACGGCGTCCCGGCGGCGCTGTCTGACCGGCGATAAAAGCGACGATGGGTTTCTTCACGTTCGCTTTCGCAAACGCGGCGGCGTCCTCTTCGGCAGTGCCGCCGATTTCGCCGATCATGACAATGCCGTCCGTCTCGTCATCCGCTTGAAAGAGCGCGAGCGCGTCCGTATGCGTTGTGCCGATGATGGGGTCGCCGCCGATGCCTATGGCCGTCGATTGGCCCAGGCCGAGCGCCGTCAGTTGGCCCACGGCCTCGTAAGTCAGCGTTCCCGAGCGAGAGACGACGCCGATGCGTCCCTCTCTGTGAATGTGGCCGGGCATAATGCCGATCTTGCACTTGCCGGGCGAGATGATGCCAGGACAGTTCGGGCCGATGAGTCTGGTCGCTTTGTCCGACAGATACTCTCTGACCTTGACCATGTCGAGCACAGGAATCCCCTCAGTAATACAGACGACGAGCGGGATGTCTGCGTCCGCCGCTTCCATAATCGCATCCGCCGCGAAGGCTGGCGGCACGTAGATCACAGAAGCATTCGCGCCCGCTTCGCTGACCGCGTCCGCGACCGTGTTGAAGACGGGAATGCCCTCGTGCGTGCTTCCGCCTTTGCCGGGCGTGACGCCGCCGACGACGTTCGTCCCGTACTCGACCATCTGTTTGGTGTGGAAAGTTCCCTCTTTGCCCGTGATGCCCTGCACGACAAGGCGGGTATCTTTATTGACGAGAACGCTCAACGCTTTTGCTCCTTAAGTAACTACAGCGATAAGTGACGTGTGACAAGTAACAGGTGAAAGACATGCGCTTTTGTCCTCTTCACTCGTCACTCGTCATTTGTTACTGCTTTAAGAGACTGGGCAGTATAACACGCTCCTCTACGACTCTCCACGCGCCTGAAAGCATAGTAGTTGATCAGTTTGAAAATGAGTGTAATGGAAGCAGTTATTCACCACAGAGACACAGAGGACACGGAGGAAGCACTGAGGCTTGAATTTCTCTGTGCCCCCTCTGTGCTCTCCGTGTCTCTGTGGTGAGTCTCAACGTAACCCATATTCAGTTATCCAAACTGATCCACTAGTGAAAGCGTTGCTTAAGCCAACTCGAATTTTTGGCCGTAGGTGGGCACTTCGACCTCCCAGCCGTATTGCTCCTTGATATGAGCGCCCATTGCTTCAGCGGCTTCGGGCTCGCCGTGCGTCAGGAAAGTGCGGCGTGGCGGGGAGGGCATGCCTTTGAGCCAGCGCAGAACTTCGCTCCAGTCTGCGTGGGCAGAGAAGCCGCCGATGCGCTCTATGTGAGCGCGCACCTGTACGAATTGGCCCATGATCTTGACCTCGCGCTCGCCGTCCAGGATACGTCTGCCGGTTGTTCCGGCGGCCTGATAACCGACGAAGACGACGGTCGTGCGATCATCCGGCAAAAGTCGGCGCGCATGATGCAGGACGCGCCCGCCCGTCATCATCCCCGAAGCGCTGACGATAATACGCGCGCCCTGTTCCGCGTTGAGCCGCTTCGATTCATCACGCGAAGAGGCCGTGAGCATAGAGTGCGTGCGAAGAGGGTGCTCACGTCTGGCAAGCACGCTCGCATAATCTTCGTCATGTTCCTCACGGCGGCGGCTATAGACCTGCGTGGCGGCGGCCGCCATCGGCGAATCGACGCGCACGGGCAGAATGGGAATGCGCTTTTCATCCTCAAGCTCGCGTATCAGGTAAACGATCTCCTGCGTGCGGCCTATGGCGAAGGCCGGAATCAGGACGACTCCGCCGCGCTTGGCCGTCTCGTTGATAATCCTTGTGAGCGCGTCC
This sequence comes from Pyrinomonadaceae bacterium, assembly GCA_035537255.1. Classification (GTDB taxonomy): domain Bacteria; phylum Acidobacteriota; class Blastocatellia; order Pyrinomonadales; family Pyrinomonadaceae; genus DASQYE01. The sequence continues at coordinate 24,224 of DATLMN010000080.1, forward strand.
TTAGGGTCTTCGGGATCATGCAGGCGGTCGCCGTAGGTCGATTCGACGAGCAGGTAATCACAGGCGGGCGGTGCAACGGGATCGCGTATGATCGGCTGATCATAATGGCCCAGATCACCCGAGAAGAGAACGCGACGCCCCTGTCCATCACTGCCCGCGCCGTCTATCTCGACCAGCACGAGGCTTGAGCCAAGGATGTGACCGGCGATGCGAAACCCTGCACGTATCCCCGGCGCAACGTCCGAGGGCTGGCCTGTGTTCTCGACTGGTTGAAGCAGAGCGAGCGCTGAGCGCGCGTCCTCTTCCGTGTAGAGCGGGAGCGCCGGAGCGTGTTTAGACAGGTTGTGGCGATTACGATAATCTGCATCCTCTTCCTGTAGGCGCGCCGCGTCGGGCAACAAAATCTTGAGCAGCTCGCTCGTGCCGCGAGAGCAATAGACTGGCCCTTTGAAGCCCTGCGCGACGAGGCGCGGCAGGTAGCCAGTGTGATCTATGTGCGCGTGAGTGATGAGCACTGCGTCTAGCGAGCGGGGATCGAAGGGCGGCTCCTGCCAGTTGCGCTCGCGCAGCTCCTTGAATCCCTGAAACAGTCCGCAGTCGACGAGCACGCGCCCGCGCTCTGCTTCGATCAGATATTTTGATCCCGTCACGGTTCCCACACCGCCCCAGAATGATAAGGTTGCCATCAGGTCTCCTTGAAATGATGCAGATGTTTTGATTGTCTATAAGAGCGCAAAGATTTTACACGTCGAAAGAGAAATAGACGAGTTACAAGATTGCTCTTGTAGTGAGTAGGGTTCGAAATTGAATTTTGTGGCAGTTGCTCTTCACCACAGAGGACACAGAGATTGCACGGAGGGTTGAACTTATTTCTCTGTGCCCCCTCCGTGCCCTCTGTGGTGAGTTTCAATGTGTGGCAAACTCAATCTCAAATTAATCCACTCTTGCCGACGACTCTTTTGAAAGACGTTCCTTAGCACTGCCGGGACTGCAAAAGCGTGAGGCGTGCCCGTCTATGTTTTGCATGGACGCCGATGTTCAAAAAGCGTGCGACATGCATTATGATGTGGCGAGAGGGGCACGCGAAGCACGCGTGAGCTTAGCCCGCCGCCCTTTAATCAAGAGAGAAACAGGAGATGAAAATGAATCCCCTTATTCCCCGGCGCAGTTTTTTGTCCGCGATTGTTTTCGCAGTCGCGCTCACGCTCATCCCTCTCGCCAGCGCACAGGCGCAGCAGAAGCGAGACTCGCGCAGTGAGACGCCCGCCGTCGGTTCTCCCATCGGCGCGATCTTCGATCTGGGCTCAAGCATCATCAATTCCGCGACCGGGATGGTGAGCGCAGACCCTTACGCGCAGTTTCGCGGCACGCGTTACACGAACAGTGGCTTGATCAGCGAGCGCGACGAAGTGCGCCTTGGCAATCAACTACACCAGGAGGTCGGAAAGCGTTTCAGCCTGACGAACGAGGGACAGGATCGCGCCGCACGCATTGGTCTGCGCGTCGCACGCACTTCTCTTCGGCCCGCGCTCGCATATCGTTTTCACGTCGTGCGCGACAAAGAGATCAACGCCTTCTCGATTCCCGGCGGCCATATCTATGTGACGACGGCGCTGATGGAGTTGGCGAACGACGACGAGCTGGCGTCCGTGCTCTCGCACGAGATAGGTCACGTTGTTGCACGTCACAGCTTGAAGACCATACAGCAATCGCAGGCGTTGGGCAGCATCGTCGGTCTGTTCGGCTCGATCACGGGGATTGCTGGCGACACGGCGGGTGAATTGGGTACTGCCGCCGCGCAGATCGTCGCCAGCGGCCTGCTCGCCGTACACAATCGTGAGGAAGAGCGCGAGGCAGATTTTCTGGGTGTGCGCGCGATGCCGCGAGCGGGCTTTGACCCGGAAGGCATGGTCACGATGTTTCAGAAGCTACAGCGCGTAGGCAACCGCGACTCCTCGCTTCTGGGCTCGCTCTTCAACGATCACCCGGACGTGCAGGAACGCATCGACAACACACGCTTCGAGATCAGCCGTATGCGCCCCGCGAGAGGCCGCAGGTAAAGCTCAGCCAGCAGCACAGTAAACAAAAGGGGCGACGGAAACTAAACCGTCGCCCCTTTTGTTTACTGTGCTCTTATCCCTGCTCTTATTGTCCGGCGAGCGAGACGACCTTTTCGGCGGCGTCTTTCATGCCGCTGGCGACTGTGAAGTTCATCCCGGATTCTCTGATGACGCGCTGGCCCTCTTCGACGTTTGTTCCTTCCAGACGGACGACGACGGGGACGCTGAGGTTCAAGTTCTTCGCCGCGCCGACTACACCGTTGGCGACCATGTCGCAGCGCACGATGCCGCCGAAGATATTGATCAGCACGGCGCGCACATTTTCGTCCGCGAGCAGGATGCGGAAAGCGGCCTCGACTCTCTCCTGCGATGCGCCGCCGCCGACATCCAAAAAGTTTGCTGGCTCGCCTCCGGCCAGCTTGATGATGTCCATCGTCGCCATCGCGAGCCCCGCGCCGTTGACCATACAGGCGATGTTGCCGTCTAGCTTGATATAGTTGAGATCGAACTTGGACGCCTCTATCTCCGAGGGCTCTTCTTCGTTGAGGTCGCGCAAGTCCATAAACTCTTTGTGACGATAGAGCGCATTGTCGTCGAAATTTACTTTCGCATCGAGCGCGATCAGTCGCTTGTCCTTCGTCAGCAGAAACGGATTGATCTCAAGAAGTGAAGCGTCCATCTGCTCGTTAGCGGAGTAGAGCGCCTGCATAAACTTTGCCGCTCCGTTGACTAAGTCGGCTGGAAGGCCAAGTTTGAAGGCGAGCTTTCTGGCTTGAAATGGGCGAAAGCCGACCGCCGGATCAATCGTCTCTTTGAAAATCTGTTCGGGCGTGTGCGCGGCGACTTCTTCAATGTCCATGCCGCCCGCTGCCGAAGCCATAAAGACCGGACGGCCCGTCGTGCGGTCTAGCACTATTCCTAAATAAAACTCTTTATCAATCGGCAAGCCCTCTTCGATCAGCAGCACGCGTACTTCTCTGCCCTCGGGGCCTGTCTGGTGCGTGACCAGTTTCATGCCGAGCATCTGTCGCGCAATCTCGCGCGCTTCGTCAGGGCTTTTGGCGAGTTTGACTCCGCCGCCCTTGCCGCGCCCGCCCGCGTGAATCTGTGCTTTGACGACGACCACGTCCGTCCCCAACTCTTTGGCCGCCTGATAAGCCTCTTCGGGTGAGCGCGCCACCAACCCGCGCGGCACGGCGACGCCGAATTTTCTCAACAACTCTTTGCCCTGATACTCGTGAATCTTCATGCTCTTTTTGCACCTCGCTTTGACTTGAGGACGCTACTTGCTCGTCATTAGGTTTTAAGAAATCGGTGTCGTGGAGTGTAGCCCTGGATTGCGCGACGCCGCAAGTGCCCGTCGGCTTGTGCAGACAATTATTTGAATGAAGCGAGGATTCGCGCTAATTTGTCGCTGCTCTCTAATGTCTATGAAAAGGCTCTACGCATAGGTTGCGGACTTATCCGCTTAGGAGGCGAGTTTCCTGATGAGCGAAGTGATCGTCAGTTCGATGAAGAATCTACAGAATCGCGTGCAGTACAACGATGGGCTGGAGGAGCTGATCATCGATGAGCCCGCGAGCCTGGGCGGCGACGGCGCGGGCCCAGACCCTTACACGCTGTTGCTGGCGGCGCTCGGCGGTTGCATCTCTATGACGGTGACGCTCTACGCGCGCCGCAAGGGTTGGCCGCTTGAGCGCGTCACGGTTCGTCTTCGCCAGCAAAGGATACACGCCAAGGATTGCGTCGAATGCGAGCGGAGCAAGGAAGGCTTCGTGCATCGCATAGAGCGCTCAGTTCAAGTCGAGGGCGATTTGACAGACGAGCAGCGCACACGTCTTCAGGAGATCGCACACAAATGCCCCGTTCATAAAACGCTGAGCAGCGAGATCGTCGTGGCGGAGATCAAAGATCAGTGATCGACCGGCGGGACTTTACAAATATCTGGTTCGCAGGATGTTCATGTGATGCGTCACGTGCCCGGCCATGATGTAGGCCAGAGCGCGAACACTCACCAACGCATCACTCGCCGTGCCGCGACGAAGCCACGCGCTTTCATCCAGAGAGCGAAACAGGCAGAGGTTTTCCCTGCGCACAAGCTCGAACTCTTCAATCAGGTCTTTAAGCTGACGATTGCCGAACTCCGCAGCCCTGACGTAATCATCCTGCTCGAAACCCGGCAGCGGCTGTTCTTCGCCGCGCGCGAAGCGAAAGGCGCGATGGCCGAAGATTCTTTCCCCGTCGATGACGTGCCCGACCAGCTCCTTGATGCTCCACTTACCCGGCTCGTAGCGCGAGTCCCCCTGATCTTCTGAGAGACCATTGAGGAGCGCGAGCGTGTCTTCCAGCTGGCGGCCGAGTGTACTGACAACATCGCCCTCCGGGACAAGCACAATATATTTTCCATAATACGGTGCATACTCGTTTGCTTCGGGTTGTGTGGCGGTTACGCTTTGCATCTGTCCTTCTCCTTATTTATGCCTGAGCGTCTCTTGATCAAGCGCTTGAACTTAGGGCGACGACAGAGGATAGCATTTAATCCGGCGGTTCAGGAATAAGCATGAAAGACAGTGGAGGTTCAATTTTAGATTGAGCTTTATGAAAAGTGCCTCTCACCACAGAGACACAGAGCACACAGAGGAAGCACAGAGGATTTAATGAAGCTCAAACCTCTGTGTAATCTCCGTACTCTCTGTGTCTCTGTGGTGAGTCTCAATGCATGGCATGTTCAAATCTCAAATCACCCACACACAGGCGCTCAAACAATTGATTGACTTGCGAGCGATTTTGGAATAAAAAGCTTTCCTTCCCCGGCGTTCTTAAAAGCCCCCGCTGCTACTGCCGCCTTGTTTGACCTCGTCGGACAGGGCTCAGACCAGTCTTTAAGAAGTTCAGACGCAGACAATGTAAGCTGGAACTTTTCCCATGAACATCCCGACCAAAACCGCTTCGCTGATTCTTTGTACATTGCTGATGCTTTCCTCCATGAGTTGCAAGCGGTATCGTCAAGCGCAGCTACAGGAGGTTGACCGGATCAACCGCAGTAAGAACGTGCCGATGGTCGAGCCTATCCGGCGCGACCTGGCGGAGATTCGCGAGCGAGGCGAGCTTATAGTGCTCACCCCGTACAATTCCACGACCTACTTTCTCTATCGCGGAGAACCTCTGGGTTACGAATACGAGCTGCTGGACACGTTCGCCCGCGAGAATAATCTGGCCTTAAAGATGGTCGTCGTGACCGACCCCAAAAGTATGCTGCCGCTCTTGAACAGCGGAGAGGGAGACATCGCCGCAGGTCGATTAGTTCCGACGCCTGAGAATCAGGAGTACGTCTCTTTTACGCGCGCGCTCTATCGTACAGAGCCGGCCCTTGTGCAGCAGGAAGCGTCTCCGGAGGCAGCCAGTCCGGTCGCTCAACAGGCGCTTGCACCGGGCCCAGCAGACCCCCTGCCCGAAATAGACATTCAGGCGCGCCTGGTTACGAGCCCTGCGCAGTTGGCCGGAAAGACCGTCAACCTGCCGGAGCAATCGCCCTATCGCAACACGCTCGTAGAGTTGTCGGACGAAATCTCCGGCGACGTTTATGTCGTAGAGACGAGCGGGCAGATACAGGACGAGGCGTTGGCCCAGAAGGTCGCACGCGGCGAAGTAGAGTTTACGGTGATGCAGAGCAACCTGGCCGAAATCAAAGAGGCCGAGTTCAAAAATCTGAAGGTGCGTCCAATCCTCGGGCGCTCGCACAGCGTCGCCTGGGCCGCCCGGCGAAACTCGCCTGAGCTGATGAATCAGTTGAACAACTGGATCGCAGAAAAAAAGAACGGCTCGTTATTCGACCGTCTCTATAAAAAGTATTTCATAGACCGGCGCGGTCATCTGGAAAGAGTGGCGAGCGAGTACCTGACTTCGACGACCGGAAAGCTCTGCCAGTTTGACGAGCTTTTGAAGCAGAACGCCGCCAGTCTGAACTGGGACTGGCGACTGCTGGCGGCACAGACTTTTCAGGAGTCTCGCTTTAAGCCGGACGCCCGCTCCTGGGCGGGCGCGGGCGGGCTGCTTCAATTGATGCCAGCGACCGCCAGAGAGTACGGTGTGCATAATGCGTTTGATCCGGAGGACAACGTGCAGGGCGCTGTGAGGTTTTTAAAGTGGCTACAGGAATACTGGGAAGATCGCGTCCCGGATGAAGGCGAGCGTTTGAAGTTTATCCTGGCATCTTACAACGCGGGCGCTGGACACGTAGAGGATGCGCGGCGGCTGACAGCAAAGTACGGCGGCGATCCTCAGGTATGGAAAGATGTCTCGTACTGGCTGCTGCAATTGTCCGTGCAGCAGTACTCGACAGACCCCGTGGTCAAATTCGGATTCTGCCGTGGGATGGAGCCCGTCAACTATGTCGCACACATCCTTATGCGCTTCGATCATTACAGACAGTTC